>NZ_CP034884.1 GCF_005082825.1 Buchnera aphidicola (Brevicoryne brassicae) | reverse complement strand
TTTTATTGTGTAAATTTATTTTTTAATTTTGTTAAATAATTTACATAAATTATTATATTCAATATCTATTTGTTTTTTAAGCCCCTTAGGACCTATTTTTGTTAATTCACTTGCTGTATAATAATTGATTAATGTGTTTAGAATTTTTTTTCTGGCAGATTTTTCATCTAATTGTGACATTACCTTAATATCTGAAAAAGAAATAAATATTTTTTTTTCCTTGATTTTTAATTTTTGAGATGTTTTCATTGATTTAGATAAATAACTATTTATTTTTGATTGTGATATGTTGAATAGCATAAAAAACATCGGTGTCAAAAAAATTTTTTTTGGTAGATAATTACTAATTGATTTATTTTTTATTTTTTTACATCTAATAAAACCCATAGGTTCTAAAAAATCATTTATTAAACGTGAAGCTCGGGTGATAGATTTATTACCAGAGTCTGAGAAAGTAGAAAGACCACATTCATCTGCTAATTTTTCAACGGAAGCTTGAACTAAATTGGATTGAATATCGAAATAATACAACATAGCGACAACTATGGCTCTCATCGCGCATGCACGATGTTCATTTAATCTTCTAAATCGAGGTAAAATATTACCAGTTTTGGGATCTATAGGTAACAATTTATAGTTTAAATCACATCTAGCAACATCTATTTCTGATGCTTTTTTCATAGCATAACAAATGAATGTAGATCTCTTCCTATCATTTTTAGGTGGATTAAAAACTGGTTTAGGATTATATATATAATTTTTTCTAGGCACTAAATACACTTGATTAAGTAAAATATATTTTTATTTTATTTGGAAATTATTTTCAGCAAGAAAATGAAAAATAATATTTGTTATTTATTAAAAGTTTGAAATAATATTTGAAATAAATATAACATTAATAAAATAACATTACAAATCGTTTAATTCATTTTTTATAAGTATTTTTTAAATTAATAATTAATATAAATGATGCTTCTTTTTACTCATTTTATCAATATATGCCATACCAAATGCAGATAAAACAAACGTAAGGTGAATTATAACACATAACATTATTTTATCATCTAAAATTTTTTCAGCTTCCATAAAAAGACGTAAAAGATGTACAGAAGATATTGCAACTATTGATGATGCTACTTTATTTTTTATTGAATTTACATCCATAGTACCCATCCAACCCAATCTTTTTTCATTATCTTGAATATCCATTTTTGCAATAAAATTTTCATAACCAGAAAACATAACCATTACTAATAATCCACCCACTAAAGCAATATCAATTAGTGATAAAACAACTAATACTAAACCGGATTCAGACATAGCTAAAATATCTGGAATAATGAATACGATTTGTTGAAAAAATTTTAATGTCAATAATATAAAACCAAACGACAAACCAACATAAACAGGAAACATTAACCAACGAGAAGCATATATAGTTTTTTCAATAATTTTTTCCATTTTATTATTCCTAATTAATTTTTTAATAAAATATTTTTTTTTAAAAATAAATAATATTCATTAAATTTTTTTGTTTATAAAAAAAAATATTTTAAAAAAATTTAACAACTTATATTGAAAATAATTAAAATTTATGGTAAGAATATTCTTTTCTTTATAAATTATATTTATTCATAAAATAAAATAAAAGTAAAGTATATATTATATATACAAAAAATACGAAAAATTTTATTAAAATTTTTCCGTAAATTTATTTTTTATATGAATAAAAAATTAATTCCTTACTACTTTAAGTATTATTTTATGACATCAAGAAAATGTTATATACATAACCTGAATCCTATTTTTAAGCCTCCTAAAAATAATAAACGGCGGCCCTTTTTTATTTGTTATGCAATGGAAAGGGCAGAAGAGATAGATGTTTCAAGATGTGAATTAAATTATATTTTACAAGCAAAAAATATTAAGACAGGATTGCCTTTAAAAAGATTCAGACAATTAAATAAACATCGAGCATCTGCCATGAGAGCTATGGTTTCAGCAATGCTATATCATTTTAATATTTCTTCTGAATTAGTTCAAGCGTCTGTTGAACAATTATCTGATGAATGTGGTTTGTCCACAATATCTGCATCTGGCAATAAATCTATTACCCGAGCATCCAGATTAATAACAAATTTTATGGAACCTATGGGTTATGTGAGTTGTAAAAAGATATGGGATAAAATTTTAGGTAACTATATGCCTAAAATGATAAAACTTACTCCATTATTTTTTATGTTATTAGGAATTTCTGAAAAAAAATTAATTAATGCTAAACAACAACAATTAGGATGGATAAATAAAAATCTTATTAGCAAGGGACTTAATCCTATAACTATGCTTGATGCAAAAAGACGATCTAAAGATATTCAAATGAAAAGTATTTTTAAATATCGAGTTTCTAGACATGCTTTTTACAAAAAAAAGAAAAATGCACAACGTTTAATATCTTTAGATGAGAAAGAAGCTCGACAAACTATTCTTCGAGCATTAGTTGCCAAGTATTCTTTAAGTGAATTGACTAAAATGGGACCTAGTGGGTTAAAAAAACAAGTAAATATTAGTTATTATTATTTACGCAAAATAGCTACAAATACATATCCAGATAATTAAATATAAAAAAATATTTAAATAAATGCGTTTTTTTACGTAGTACTTACTATTCTTAATTTTTATTTTTTAAAAAATTTATAAAAAATTATTTCATTTTTTCTTAAATTTAAAGAAATCTTTTTAAAGATTTTTTTTTTATAAAAAAAAATCTTTAAAAAGATTTCTTTTTTTGTTAAAAAAATCTTTAAATGCATATTGTTTTTTTTAATAAATGCTTTTTATTATATAAATGCAAAATAACAGTGTTTAAAACTTATAAAAAAAATAAATAAACATAAAAAAATAGCGAAAGTCTTA
>NZ_CP034883.1:2963-7866 GCF_005082825.1 Buchnera aphidicola (Brevicoryne brassicae) | reverse complement strand
TTTTATTGTGTAAATTTATTTTATTCAAAAACATTTTTATTTTTTTAAAAGATGAGAAAAATTTTTATGAATTCTAAAGTTATTATTTTTGATACCACCTTACGTGATGGTGAACAAGCATTACAGGCAAGTCTTAGCGTTAAAGAAAAACTGCAAATTGCATTATCGCTCGAAAAATGTGGCATAGACATTATTGAAGTTGGATTTCC
The DNA here is from genome assembly GCF_005082825.1 of Buchnera aphidicola (Brevicoryne brassicae). Classification (NCBI taxonomy): domain Bacteria; kingdom Pseudomonadati; phylum Pseudomonadota; class Gammaproteobacteria; order Enterobacterales; family Erwiniaceae; genus Buchnera; species Buchnera aphidicola. The sequence continues at coordinate 7,657 of NZ_CP034883.1, read as the reverse complement.
TATTTCATCACCCGGAGATTTTAAATCAGTTCAGACTATATCCAAAAATATCAAAAACAGTCGAATATGTAGTCTAGCAAGATGTGTTGAAAGGGATATTGATGCAGCAGGTGAAGCTATGTCTGCATCTAATTCTTTTAGAATTCATATTTTTTTAGCGACTTCGACATTACATATGCAATCTAAGTTAAGAAAAAATTTTGATGAAATTATAGATATGTCTATATTATCTGCAAAAAAAGCTTTACGTTATACTGATGATGTTGAATTTTCTTGTGAAGATGCTAGCAGAACTACAATAGATAATTTATGCCGCATTGTAGAAAAATTAATAAAATCAGGAGTAAAAACTATTAATATCCCAGATACAGTAGGGTACACAGTACCAAATGAATTGTCTTCTATTATTAACAATTTATTTGAACGTGTGCCTAATATTCATAAATCTATAATCTCAGTTCATTGCCATAATGATTTGGGAATGGCAGTAGGAAATTCAATATCAGCTATACAAGCTGGTGCTAGACAAATTGAAGGTACCATCAATGGAATCGGCGAAAGAGCTGGAAATACGGCATTAGAAGAAATTATTATGGCTATAAAAGTTAGAGAAGATATTTTAGGTGTTTCAACTAATATAGTACATAAAGAAATTTATCGTACTAGTCAAATTATTAGTCAAATTTGTAATATGCCTATCCCTCCTAACAAAGCTATTGTAGGTAGTAATGCATTTGCACATTCTTCTGGAATTCATCAAGATGGTGTATTAAAAAATAGAAAAAATTATGAAATTATGGATCCTAATAGTATCGGTTTAAAGGAAGTAAAACTTAATCTAACTTCTCGTTCGGGGAGAGCTGCAGTAAAATATTATATGGATAAAATGGGTTACAAACATACTGATTATAATATAGATGAACTTTATACTGCATTTTTAAAATTAGCAGATAAAAAGGGACAAGTCTTTGATTATGATTTAGAAGCTTTAGCATTTATTAATAAACAACAAGAAGAACTAGAATATTTTTCTTTAAAATTTTTTAGTGTTCAATCTATTTCAAATGGTTTATCTACTGCCTCAGTTCAATTATTATGTGGTAAAAAAATACATACAGAATCATCTACTACAAGTAACGGTCCTGTAGATGCTATCTATCAAGCATTAAATAGAATTACACATTTTCCTATAACATTACAAAAATTTCAGCTTGTAGCAAAGGGTAAGGGTAAAGATGCATTAGGTCAAGTAAATATTTTAGTGGAATATGAAAATCGTAAATTCCATGGCATTGGTTTAGCTACTGATATTATTGAGTCATCAGCTCAAGCTATGGTTAATGTATTAAATAATATATGGAAAGCTAAACAAGTTAATAAAAAATTAAAAAATTTAAAAAAATTTTAATAAATTCTAATTTGTTTAAATTTAAACAAAAATATTTTAGTATAAAAAATAAAATCATTTTTTTATTAAAAATTTATATAATTATTTTTTAAGGATAATATTTTTTATGAAAAAAAAATATCGTATTGCTATATTACCTGGAGACGGGATAGGTCCTGAAGTTATGCAGGAGGCATATAAAATTTTAAAAATCTTAAAAGATCAATTTTCATTATTTATAGAAACAGAAGAGTTTAATGTTGGAGGTATAGCTATTGATACTCAAGGAACAGCTTTACCTAAAGATACCTTAATCGGATGTGAAAATTCTGATGCAATTTTATTTGGTTCAGTTGGAGGAAAAAAATGGGATAAATTACCTGTAAATCAGCGTCCTGAAAGGGCTTCTTTATTACCTTTACGAAAACATTTTGATTTATTTTCTAATTTAAGACCATCTAAATTATATTCAGAATTAAGTTTTTTGTCTCCTCTTCGTTTTGACATTGTAAAAAATGGTTTTGATATATTATGTGTTAGAGAATTAACAGGCGGGATTTATTTTGGAAAACCAAAAGGTCGTTTGTGTGAAAATAATTTAACTTATGCTTTTGATACAGAAATTTATTATGAATTTGAAATTATTCGTATTGCACATTTAGCTTTTAAATTAGCACGTTCTAGAAAATTTAAAGTTTGTTCTATAGATAAAGCAAACGTTCTTCAAAGTTCTATTTTATGGAGAGAAATAGTAGAAGATATTTCTAAACAATATCCTGATGTTATTTTATCTCATTTATATATTGATAATGCTTGCATGCAAATTATAAAAGACCCTAATCAATTTGACGTAATATTATGTTCAAATCTTTTTGGAGATATTATTTCAGATGAATGTGCTATGATCACAGGTTCTATAGGTATGTTACCATCTGCAAGCTTAAATAATAAAAATTTTGGTTTATATGAACCAGCAGGAGGATCTGCTCCTGATATTGAAGGCAAAAATATTGCTAATCCTATAGCACAAATTCTCTCTCTTTCAATGTTGATTAGATATAGTATGAACTTAGATAAAATAGCTGATAAAATTGATAATGCTGTAATTAATGTTTTAAAAAAAGGCTATAAAACTATAGATATATCTAATGATAAAAATTATTTTAAAACAAATGAAATGGGTGATGCTATTGCTAATTGTTTAATTAATGGTAAATAAAAAATGAATAAAACATTATATCAAAAAATATATGATTCACATATTATACATGCAAAAAAAAATGATTCAGCTGTTTTATATATAGATTTACATTTACTTCATGAAGTTACATCTCCTCAAGCTTTTGATTCATTACGTAATAAAAAACGAACAGTTAGACAACCTAAAAAAACCTTTGCAACAATGGATCATAATGTATCAACACAGAGTAAAGATATAAATGCATCAGGATCGATGGCAAAAATTCAAATGCAAACATTAATAAAAAATTGTAAAGAATTCGGTATATCATTATATGATTTAAACAACCCTAATCAAGGTATTGTTCATGTGATAGGACCTGAACAAGGGATGACTTTACCTGGTATGACTATTGTGTGTGGTGATTCCCATACATCTACTCACGGTGCATTTGGTGCATTATCTTTTGGTATTGGTACTTCAGAAGTAGAACATGTTCTTGCTACTCAAACATTAAAACAACAACGTTTTAAAAGTATGAAAATAGAAATCATTGGAGAAATGCAACACTTTGTTACTGCTAAAGACGTAATTTTATTTATTATAGGTAAAATAGGATCATCTGGAGGGACTGGATATGTTATTGAATTCTGTGGAAGTGTTATTAACAAAATGAGTATGGAGGAAAGAATGACAATTTGTAATATGGCAATTGAACTTGGTGCAAAATCTGGATTAATAGCACCCGATCAAATTACCTATTCATATTTAAAAAATAAAATTTATTCTCCATATGGTGATTTTTGGAAAGAATCATTAGAATTTTGGAAAACTTTAAAAACAGATGAAAATGCAATTTTTGATAAAACTTTTACTATTGATATATCTAATCTTTTGCCTCAAGTTACTTGGGGGACAAATCCAGATCAGGTAATTTCTATTAATGAAAAAATACCTGATTTTAATTTTTTTGATAGTTTCATGAAAAGAGATTTAGCTAAATCTGCTTGTGAATATATGGATTTGAAACCAGGTACTTATTTAACAGATATTAATATTGATAAAGTTTTTATTGGATCTTGTACTAATGGACGAATAGAAGATTTAAGAGTAGCTTCGAAAATATTAAAAAATAAAAAAATTTCTAAAAATCTAAAAGCTATCGTAGTTCCTGGGTCAGGTGTGGTTAAAAGACAAGCTGAAAGAGAGGGTTTAGATAAAATTTTTATCAATTCGGGGTTTGATTGGCGGTTACCTGGTTGTTCTATGTGTTTAGGGATGAATAATGATAAATTATCTTATGGTGAACGTTGTGCTTCTACTAGTAATAGAAATTTTGAAGGTCGTCAAGGTAGGGGTGGTAGAACACATTTAGTAAGTCCTATTATGGCTGCATTAGCTGCTTTATATGGTAAATTTTTTAATCCTATGAATTTAAAAAAATAAAAATGAGAATATTTTAAAATGCTTAAATTTACTGAACATACAGGTATTGTTGTTCCTTTAGATATATCTAATATAGATACAGATATTATTATTCCTAAACAATTTTTACAGAAGATTAACAAGATAGGATTTGGTAAATATCTATTTCATGATTGGCGTTATCTTGATTCTAATCAATTAAAAAAAAATAATCAATTTATTTTAAATAAAAAAGTTTATGAAAATGCTAGTATTTTATTAACTAAGTCGAATTTTGGCTGTGGTTCTTCTAGAGAGCATGCTGTTTGGTCTTTGTTAGATTATGGATTTAAGATAATCATAGCTTCTAGTTTTAGTGATATTTTTTATAACAATAGTTTTAATAATAAACTTCTTTTAATTACATTACAAGAAAAAGTTATTGATTTTCTTTTTGATATTGTAAAAAAAAATTTGGGTATTAGTTTTTGTGTTAATTTAATTAATAGTAAAATAATTGTAAATAAAAATTCTTTTTCATTTGAGTTAGATGATTCTCGTCGGTTTTGTTTATTAAATGATTTAGATAACATAGATTTAACTATGAAATTTTTAAAAGAAATAGAGATCTATGAAAGTAAAATCCCTGATTTTCTTTTAAAGAGGAGGGAATTTAGTTCAAAAATTGTATAGTTTATTTTTAAAAAAATAGCGAAAGTCTTA
>NZ_CP034883.1:0-2913 GCF_005082825.1 Buchnera aphidicola (Brevicoryne brassicae) | reverse complement strand
TAAGACTTTCGCTATTTTTTTATGTTTATTTATTTTTTTTATAAGTTTTAAACACTGTTATTTTGCATTTATATAATAAAAAGCATTTATTAAAAAAAACAATATGCATTTAAAGATTTTTTTAACAAAAAAAGAAATCTTTTTAAAGATTTTTTTTTATAAAAAAAAAATCTTTAAAAAGATTTCTTTAAATTTAAGAAAAAATGAAATAATTTTTTATAAATTTTTTAAAAAATAAAAATTAAGAATAGTAAGTACTACGTAAAAAAACGCATTTATTTAAATATTTTTTTATATTTAATTATCTGGATATGTATTTGTAGCTATTTTGCGTAAATAATAATAACTAATATTTACTTGTTTTTTTAACCCACTAGGTCCCATTTTAGTCAATTCACTTAAAGAATACTTGGCAACTAATGCTCGAAGAATAGTTTGTCGAGCTTCTTTCTCATCTAAAGATATTAAACGTTGTGCATTTTTCTTTTTTTTGTAAAAAGCATGTCTAGAAACTCGATATTTAAAAATACTTTTCATTTGAATATCTTTAGATCGTCTTTTTGCATCAAGCATAGTTATAGGATTAAGTCCCTTGCTAATAAGATTTTTATTTATCCATCCTAATTGTTGTTGTTTAGCATTAATTAATTTTTTTTCAGAAATTCCTAATAACATAAAAAATAATGGAGTAAGTTTTATCATTTTAGGCATATAGTTACCTAAAATTTTATCCCATATCTTTTTACAACTCACATAACCCATAGGTTCCATAAAATTTGTTATTAATCTGGATGCTCGGGTAATAGATTTATTGCCAGATGCAGATATTGTGGACAAACCACATTCATCAGATAATTGTTCAACAGACGCTTGAACTAATTCAGAAGAAATATTAAAATGATATAGCATTGCTGAAACCATAGCTCTCATGGCAGATGCTCGATGTTTATTTAATTGTCTGAATCTTTTTAAAGGCAATCCTGTCTTAATATTTTTTGCTTGTAAAATATAATTTAATTCACATCTTGAAACATCTATCTCTTCTGCCCTTTCCATTGCATAACAAATAAAAAAGGGCCGCCGTTTATTATTTTTAGGAGGCTTAAAAATAGGATTCAGGTTATGTATATAACATTTTCTTGATGTCATAAAATAATACTTAAAGTAGTAAGGAATTAATTTTTTATTCATATAAAAAATAAATTTACGGAAAAATTTTAATAAAATTTTTCGTATTTTTTGTATATATAATATATACTTTACTTTTATTTTATTTTATGAATAAATATAATTTATAAAGAAAAGAATATTCTTACCATAAATTTTAATTATTTTCAATATAAGTTGTTAAATTTTTTTAAAATATTTTTTTTTATAAACAAAAAAATTTAATGAATATTATTTATTTTTAAAAAAAAATATTTTATTAAAAAATTAATTAGGAATAATAAAATGGAAAAAATTATTGAAAAAACTATATATGCTTCTCGTTGGTTAATGTTTCCTGTTTATGTTGGTTTGTCGTTTGGTTTTATATTATTGACATTAAAATTTTTTCAACAAATCGTATTCATTATTCCAGATATTTTAGCTATGTCTGAATCCGGTTTAGTATTAGTTGTTTTATCACTAATTGATATTGCTTTAGTGGGTGGATTATTAGTAATGGTTATGTTTTCTGGTTATGAAAATTTTATTGCAAAAATGGATATTCAAGATAATGAAAAAAGATTGGGTTGGATGGGTACTATGGATGTAAATTCAATAAAAAATAAAGTAGCATCATCAATAGTTGCAATATCTTCTGTACATCTTTTACGTCTTTTTATGGAAGCTGAAAAAATTTTAGATGATAAAATAATGTTATGTGTTATAATTCACCTTACGTTTGTTTTATCTGCATTTGGTATGGCATATATTGATAAAATGAGTAAAAAGAAGCATCATTTATATTAATTATTAATTTAAAAAATACTTATAAAAAATGAATTAAACGATTTGTAATGTTATTTTATTAATGTTATATTTATTTCAAATATTATTTCAAACTTTTAATAAATAACAAATATTATTTTTCATTTTCTTGCTGAAAATAATTTCCAAATAAAATAAAAATATATTTTACTTAATCAAGTGTATTTAGTGCCTAGAAAAAATTATATATATAATCCTAAACCAGTTTTTAATCCACCTAAAAATGATAGGAAGAGATCTACATTCATTTGTTATGCTATGAAAAAAGCATCAGAAATAGATGTTGCTAGATGTGATTTAAACTATAAATTGTTACCTATAGATCCCAAAACTGGTAATATTTTACCTCGATTTAGAAGATTAAATGAACATCGTGCATGCGCGATGAGAGCCATAGTTGTCGCTATGTTGTATTATTTCGATATTCAATCCAATTTAGTTCAAGCTTCCGTTGAAAAATTAGCAGATGAATGTGGTCTTTCTACTTTCTCAGACTCTGGTAATAAATCTATCACCCGAGCTTCACGTTTAATAAATGATTTTTTAGAACCTATGGGTTTTATTAGATGTAAAAAAATAAAAAATAAATCAATTAGTAATTATCTACCAAAAAAAATTTTTTTGACACCGATGTTTTTTATGCTATTCAACATATCACAATCAAAAATAAATAGTTATTTATCTAAATCAATGAAAACATCTCAAAAATTAAAAATCAAGGAAAAAAAAATATTTATTTCTTTTTCAGATATTAAGGTAATGTCACAATTAGATGAAAAATCTGCCAGAAAAAAAATTCTAAACACATTAATCAATTATTATACAGCAAGTGAATTAACAAAAATAGGTCCTAAGGGGCTTAAAAAACAAATAGATATTGAATATAATAATTTATGTAAATTATTTAACAAAATTAAAAAATAAATTTACACAATAAAA
>NZ_CP034882.1:384317-645850 GCF_005082825.1 Buchnera aphidicola (Brevicoryne brassicae) | reverse complement strand
TATTATTAAAATCCAAAGAGATTAAATATGATTAAAAAATCTAAAAAATACATCATCATTTTTATTATCATCTTTCTTATTTTAAGTATTTTTTTATTGTTTAAAAAAGATTTTAACGCCAGTTATCAAACTAACAAAAAAACACTAAAATATAATGAAATAAAAGAAAAAATAAAGTTCGAAAAATTTGAAAATTTAAATAAAAACAAAAATATTATTCTGAAAAAGAATAATTTCTATGAAACATTTAATAGTATGTTTTTAGCAAAAAAACTTATTTTAAATAATGATTTAGATAAAGCTTTTATCGAATTGAGTAATTGCTTAAAATATACAAATGAGGAAAACTTAAAGAACATTTTAAAATTAAGAATGGTTAAAATAAAAATACAAAAAAACGAATATGAATTAGCATTAAATATCCTCAAAACTATGAAAAACAAGAATTGGATAAATATAATTGAAAATATAAAAGGTGATATTTTTGTTAAACAAAACAAAAAAAAGGAAGCATTAAAATGTTGGAAAAAAAGTTTATCAATAGAATTGTCTAATGCATCTAAAGAAATTATTAAAATGAAAATTAATGAATTAAAATAAAATACATGCAATATAAAAATATAATATATTTCAATTAAAAAGAGTATAAATTAAAAATGATACCTATCATTGCATTAATTGGACGCACTAATGTAGGAAAATCTACTTTATTTAATATATTAACAAAAACTAGAAACGCATTAGTAGGAAATTATTCAGGAATCACTAGAGATAGACAATATGGATATTGCTTATTAGAAGAAAACAGAAAAATAATTTTAATCGATACAGCAGGTTTAGACATTAATTTAACTGAAATAGAAAAAAAAGCACAAAAACAAACAATAGAAGCAATAAAAGAATCAAATTTAATTCTATTTATAGTAAGTGCACGTGATGGATTAATGCCACAAGAAATAGACATTATTAATAATATTAGACAATACAAGAAAAAAACAATTCTTATTATTAATAAAATAGATGGGATTAATGATTTTTCTAAAATTAATGAATTTTACTCTTTAGGAATTGAAAAAATTCACAAAATATCTGCTAGTCATAATCAAAAAATTAATACCCTGATTAAAAAATATTTAATTCCCTGGATAAATTCAACAGACCAAAAAGAAGATTTAGTAAAATCAAATAAAGAAACACAAAAATCAATTATAAAAATAGCTTTTATTGGTCGTCCGAATGCTGGAAAATCTACTTTAATAAACGCATTTCTAAAAAAAGAAAGAATGATTACATGCAATATACCAGGAACTACATTAGATAGTATATCAACTCCGATAAAATATAATAATCAAAATTATATTTTAGTTGACACCGCAGGTGCATCTAAAAAAAACAAGAAAACTAATAATTTTGAAAAAATTTCAATAATTAAAACATTACAAACAATTGAAAAATCGAATGTAATATTATTAATAATAGATGCAAATAATAAAATATGTAATCAAGATCTACTGCTAGCTGATTTTATTATAAGATCAGGAAAGGGTATTGTGATTGTTATTAATAAATGGGATTTATTAAATTCTTATGAAAGAAAAAAAATCAAAGAAATTATTAATAATAAATTAAAATTTCTTTATTTTTCAAAAATACATTTTATATCTGCATTACATAAAATAGGTATTTTAAAACTATTTAAATCAATAAAAGAAGCATATGAAAACTCTAATAAAAAAATTAGTACATCAAAACTTATAAAAATTATGCAAGAAGCTACTAAAAAACACCAACCACCAATCATCAAAGGACGTCGAATAAAACTAAAATATGCACATTTAGGTAGTTCTAATCCACCTAAAATTATTATACATGGGAATCAAGTTAAATATTTATCTTTACCTTATAAACGATATTTAATTAATTTTTTTCACAATAATCTTGATATAAAAGGAACACCTATACAAATACAATTTAAAGATAATATTAATCCTTATGTTAAAAAATAAAAAAATCAACATTCTCTAACATAATTAACAGTATATAAGGGTATTTCTACCTCAAGATCAATATTTCCAATAATTGCTTGACAACTTAAACGACTTTCAGATTCAAGACCCCAGGCTTTATCTAAAATATCATCTTCTTTTTCAGACCATCCTGAAAGAGAAAAAAAACCTTTTCTTATTATACAATGACACGTACTACATGCACATGATTTTTCACATGCATGTTCTAATTTAATATTATTTCTTAATGCAACATTTAATATTGTTTCACCCTTTTGTCCAGAACACTCGGCGCCTTCTGGTAATATAATTTTATGAGGTAAAAATAAAATTTTAGGCATTTATCTATTCTCTTTTTAAAATATTTTAATTTAAATGAAAATCAATAATAGTATAAGTTATGACATAAAACAATTTTACTTATTTTTTAAAAAAATTTTTAAACTAAGTTTAAATTTAAAAACAATTCTTTTAATTAATATATTTTTATAATTTTTTTATCTTTTTTGTTCTTTGAAATGTTAAAAAACATAAAATTTATTTTTACTTTTTTTAAAACAAAAATTTCAGAGTTTTTTTGAAGAATCTTTCATTATTTTAGTAATATTTACTTCTTGAAGGAAAATGTTACTATCAATTTGAATAATTTTATCTTGATCTCCATTTTTTTCTGATACTTTTATATTAATTAACCCATCAGTATCAATTTGAAATGTAACTAAAATACGAATTGATCCTGCTTTTTGAGGTTTAATTTTTTTCAAAACAAAACGAGATAGAGTAATACAATCTTTTGAAAACTCGCTTTCTCCTTGTAAGACATGAATTAATATAGATGTTTGATTATCTTTGTAAGTTGTAAATTCTTTAGTTTTTGAAATAGGAATTGAACTATTTTTAAAAATAATTTTTTCTACAAAACCACCCATAACTTCAATACCTAATGAAAGGGGTATAACGTCTAACAATAATATTTTATTTTTTACAGTGTTATTAACAAGCATATTTGCCTGAATTGCAGCACCTATAGCTACAACTTTATCTGGATTAATAGAATTTAAGGGATTTTTTTTAAAAAAAGAAGAAACTTTTTTATAAACTAATGGAACACGAGTAGAACCGCCAACCATTATAACTTCACTAATTTTTTCAATAGATAAATCAACTTCTTCAAGAAGATTAGAACAAATAGATAAAGTTTTTTTAATAAAATTGATAATTATTGAATTAAATTCATCACGAGTAATGTAACCAATCCAATTAAAAAAATGAACTTTAACTTTATCATATTTAGTTAATTTTAACTTAGTTTCTCTTGCTATTTTAAGCAATGATGATTGAAAAAAATTATTACTGTTATTAGACAAATTTGACTTTTTATAAATATAACTTGCTAAAGCAAAATCAAAATCATCACCACCTAAATTAGAATCACCACTAGTACCTAATACTTCAAATATTCCTTTATTTAATTTTAATATAGAAACATCAAATGTACCACCTCCTAAATCATATACAATGATAATACCTGTCTTATGTGCTTCTAAACCATAAGCTATAGCTGCAGCTGTAGGTTCATTTAACAATCTTATTAAATTAATTTTTGCAAGAAGAGCAGCTTTTTTAGTTGCTTCTCTTTGAAAATTATTAAAATATGCTGGAACTGTAATAATACTTGCATCTATTTCTTTATTAAAAAATGAAAAACTCCTTTTTTTTAAGGATTTTAATATTTCGCTAGAAACATCAACAGGAGTAACAAGACCTGCATTTGTATGAAATAATATTCCTCCATTAATTTCTTTTTGTATAAGATATGGTAGATTTGGAAATTCTTGTCTAATAAATTCAATAGAACGACCAAGTAGACGTTTTACAGAACAAATTGTATTTTCAGGATCTTTAATAAAATTTTCCAAAGCATTCCAACCTACCGTTATACTATTATGTTTATAATGAACAACTGATGGTAATAAGTAACGATTTTCTTTATCTGGTAATAAAATAGGACCTCTTTTTGTTACTGTTGCAGCCAAAGAATATGTAGTACCAAGATCAATACCTAAAAATATTTTTTTTTTATATTTTTTTATTAAAAAAGTCATTTTTTATAATCCCTTATTTTATATCTGTTTTAAAGCTATTTTGTTCTTTTTTTAAATTCATTCTCATTTTTTCAAAAAATAATAATTTTTCTATAACTATAGACACTTTTTCAAAATTTTTTTTCTCAAATTCTAATTCAATCTCTTCTTTATATTTTTGAATTCTTTTTGATATTTTTTTCAATAAATTATTTAATAATGTTTCATCGAAATTATTTTTTTTTAAATTATCTAATTCTTCATATAAAGAAAAATATTTTTCTAAAAAACCATGATTTTCTGAAAAAAATTTTTGGTTTTTTATTTTAAAACCATGCAAAGAAAGAAGATATATTGCTCTACTTAAAAAATTCTTTAAAATTTTATAACCTTTATTAATTTGAATGGATTTTTCTAAAATTACTTTTTTTTTAGATAAAGAATCATTTATAAATAAATCAGGGTGAAATTGTAACTGTAATTTATAAAAATTTTGAGAAAGTAATTCTTTATTAATTTTAAATTTCTTTGGTAGATTAAATAATATAAAATAATTCATTGATCACCTAAATTGTTCTCACTAAGTAAAAACGTTATATTATAAATTACATGTTGAAAGAAAAATATTCTTTCAACAATAAAATCAAATTATTTCTTTTTGTTTTTATAATCAGCAATAGCCGCTTTAATAGCATCTTCTGCTAGAATAGAACAATGAATTTTTACTGGTGGAAGTTCTAATTCTTCTACTATACTAGTATTTTTAATGGTTTCAGCTTCTTTTATTGATTTTCCTTTAATCCATTCGGTTACTAATGAACTTGAGGCTATTGCTGAACCACAACCATATGTTTTAAAACAAGCATCTTCAATAATATCATTGTCATTAACTTTAATTTGTAATTTCATTACATCACCGCAAGCCGGTGCACCTACTAACCCACTTCCTACATTTTTATCAGTGTTAGAAAAAGATCCAACATTTCGCGGATTTTCATAGTGATCCATTACTTTTTTACTATAAGCCATTTTTAATTACCTTAATTTATTTTAATTTTTTTAATTATGATCCCATTCTATACTATTTAAATCAACTCCAGATTTAAACATTTCCCATAAAGGTGAAAGTTCACGTAATTTATAAATAGATTGATGAACTAATTTTATTGTATGTTGAATTTCTTCTTCTGTCGTAAATCGTCCAATGGAAAAACGAATAGAACTATGAGCTAATTCATCTTTTATCCCTAAAGCTTTTAAAACATAAGATGGTTCTAAACTGGCAGATGTACAGGCAGAACCAGAAGAAATTGCTAGATCTTTAAGTGACATAATTAAAGATTCACCTTCAACATAATTAAAACTAACATTTAAAATATGAGGTACTCCTTGTTTTAAATCACTATTCAAGTATACTTCTTCAATGTTTTTAATTCCATTCCAAAGTAAATTTCTCAAGTGTGTTAAACGTATAAAATCATCATGTATTTTTCTTTTTGCTAAAATAAATGCTTCTGCCATTCCTACAATTTGATGAACAGGTAAAGTACCAGAACGCATTCCTCTTTCATGACCACCTCCATGTATTGAAGCTAATAAACGAACACGTGGTTTACGGCGTACATATAAACCACCGATTCCCTTCGGTCCATAAACTTTATGAGCAGAAAAAGACATTAAATCTATATATAATTTTTTTAAATCAATAGGAATCTTACCAACACCTTGAGTAGCATCTACATGAAAAAAAATACCATTTTCTCGACAAATTTTTGATATATTTTTTATATCTTGAATAATACCAATTTCATTATTTACATGCATTATAGAAACAAGAATAGTATCTTTTCTTATATTCTTTTTTAAATAATTTAAATCTATAATACCATTATTTTTAGGAGTAAGATAAGTTAAGTCAAATCCTTGAGTTTCAAGATATCTACAAGTATCTAAAACAGATTTATGTTCTGTCTTACTAGTAATAATATGCTTACCCTTATTTTTATGAAACAAAGCTATACCCTTTATAGCTAAATTATTTGCTTCAGTTGCACCTGAAGTAAAAACAATTTCACGAGAGTCTGCACCAATAAATTCGGATATTTGATTTCGAGCAATATCAACAATTTCTTCTGCATTCCAACCAAATTTATGAGATCGAGAAGCAGAATTTCCAAATATTCCATCTATTGTTAAATAATTCATCATTTTTTTTGCAACTTGATATTCTACTGGAGTAGTTGCAGCATAGTCTAAATAAATTGGATTTTTCATAACAAAAATTTACCTTCAAATAACATTTAGAATTTATTAGAATAAATATTCTATCATTGTAATAAAATTTTAGATCTAAAAATGATTGAAATTTACTATTTTAAAATATACAAAATACCCACTAGACTTTTATTATTAATAATAATATAATTACTTTTAAATTTACAATGTCACTTAGGGGTGTAGTTCAATTTGGTAGAGCATCGGTCTCCAAAACCGAAAGTTGTAGGTTCAAATCCTTCCACCCCTGCCAAAATCTCACCATTTGATTATTTTTCATCTAAATAAAAAATTAAATCAATTTCTATACTTAATTATACTAAAAATATAATTCCTGCAATTTTTTGCATAAATGTCTAAAAAAATTCTATCGTTTATTTCAATTAAAAATTTTATTAATAGAAATATAATTTACTATAAATATGAAAAAATTTATAGAAGTGCATTTATCAAAACAAAAATCTTAAAAAATTATCCTTTGGAGTTTCTTATAAAATGCCTAAATATCGTTCTTTTAAAACTACACATGGTAGAAATATGTCTGGAGCAAGATCACTATGGCGTGCTACAGGTATGAATGATGAAGATTTTGAAAAACCAATTATTGCAGTAGTAAATTCCTTTTCACAATTTGTACCAGGACATATTCATTTACAAGAAGTAGGTAAACTTATAGCTAAAGAAATTCAAAAATCAGGTGGTGTTCCAAAAGAATTTAACACTATAGCAATAGATGATGGAATAGCTATGGGACATTCTGGAATGTTGTATTCTTTACCTTCACGTGAATTAATCGCGGATTCTATAGAATATGTAGTTAATGCACACTGTGCTGATGCCATAATTTGCATATCTAATTGCGATAAAATTACTCCAGGTATGCTTATGGCGTCGTTGAGATTAAATATACCGTCTGTTTTTATTTCAGGTGGTCCTATGGAGGCAGGTAAAATACAAAAAGACAAAAAAGAAATAAAAATTGATTTAGTGGATGCTATTATGACAGGAGGAAACCCTAATGAATCAGAAGATTTTATTAAGAAAATTGAACTTTCAGCATGTCCTACATGTGGATCTTGTTCGGGAATGTTTACAGCTAATTCCATGAATTGTTTAACAGAAGCTATAGGTTTATCTTTACCTGGTAATGGTACGCTTTTAGCAACTCATGTTGATCGTAAAAATTTATTTATAAAATCAGCTCAAACTATCGTTAAAATTACTGAAGAATATTATAAAAAAAATAATAAAAAAGTTTTACCTAGAAATATTGCAAATAAAGAGTCTTTTCAAAATGCAATGATATTAGATATTGCAATGGGTGGTTCAACTAATACGATTTTACATCTATTAGCAGCAGCTCAAGAAGCAAAAGTAGACTTTAAAATGTCTGATATTAATACTCTATCTAAAAAAATACCGCATATTTGTAAAGTTTCACCAAGCACTGCTTTATATCATGTAGAAGATGTTCATCGAGCAGGTGGTGTAATGGGAATTTTAGGAGAATTAAATCGTATTAATCTGTTGAATAAAAACACACAAAACATATTACAACTAAATTTAGAAGAAACATTAAATGAATATGATATTATTTTAACAAAAAATCCTGACATTATCAAAATGTTTAAAGCTAAGCCTGGTGGAATTCGTACAATAAAACCATATTCTCAACAATGTAGATGGTCAGAATTAGATTATGATCGTAAAAATGGTTGTATTCGTTCTTGTAAAAACGCTTATAGCCAAGATGGAGGATTAGCTGTTTTATATGGAAATTTAGCAAAAAATGGTTGTATAATAAAAACCGCTGGAATAAATAAAGAAAACTATATTTTTTCTGGAAATGCCAAAGTATATGAAAGTCAAGAAGATGCTGTTGATGCAATTTTGAATAAAAAAATCATTCCAGGTGACATTGTTATTATTCGTTATGAAGGTCCTAAAGGTGGTCCAGGAATGCAAGAAATGTTGTATCCAACTACATATTTAAAATCAATGAATTTAGACAAAACATGTGCATTAATTACTGATGGTCGCTTTTCAGGTGGTACTTCAGGACTTTCTATAGGACATGTTTCACCTGAAGCTGCAAACAAGGGTATAATAGCTTTAGTGAAAAATGGTGATATAATTAATATTAATATTACTAAAAGAATAATTAATTTAGATATTACAGAAAAAGAACTATCTAGACGTATTTTACAAGAAGAATCCAAGGGGCATTTATCCTATAAACCTTATAATCGAAAAAGATATGTATCATCTGCATTAAAAACATATGCTTTTTTTGCTACAAGTGCAGATAAAGGAGCTGTTAGAAATCAAAAAAAATTATCTAATATTTAAAAATTTTTAAAACATCAGGAGAATATTTATCAATGAATTATTTTAATATGTTAACTTTTAGTCAAAAAATTAACCAAATAAAAAAATGTCGTTTTATGGAAAAAGAAGAATTTAGTAAAAAAAATGATATATTAAAAAATAAAAAAATAGTTATTGTAGGATGTGGATCTCAAGGTTTAAATCAAGGATTAAACATGAGAGATGCAGGATTAAATATTTCTTATGCCTTAAAAAAAGATAGTATTTTAAGAAAAAATCAATCCTGGACAAATGCTATAGAAAATAATTTTTTAATAGGTGATTATGACTCTCTTATACCAAGTGCTGATTTAGTAATTAATTTAACTCCTGACAAACAACATTCTAGTGTTGTAAGAGAACTCCAAAAATTAATGAAAAAAGATTCATGTTTAGGTTATTCACATGGTTTTAATATTGTAGAAAAAGGAGAAAAAATAAGAAAAGATATT
Source organism: Buchnera aphidicola (Brevicoryne brassicae) (assembly GCF_005082825.1). Lineage (NCBI taxonomy): Bacteria > Pseudomonadati > Pseudomonadota > Gammaproteobacteria > Enterobacterales > Erwiniaceae > Buchnera > Buchnera aphidicola. Next base: position 636,667 of record NZ_CP034882.1, on the reverse strand, counting down.
ACTGTAATCATGGTCGCTCCAAAATGTCCAGGAACAGAGGTAAGAGAAGAATATAAAAGAGGGTTTGGAGTGCCTACATTAATTGCTGTACATGATGAAAATGATCCTCACAGTATAGGATTAGAAATTGCTAAAGCTTGGGCTTTTTCTACTGGAGGACATCGTGCAGGTGTTCTTGAGTCATCATTTGTAGCTGAAGTAAAATCAGATCTTATGGGTGAACAGACAATTTTATGTGGTATGCTTCAAACTGCATCATTAGTATGTTATGAAAAATTAATTTTAAATAAATATGATCCATCCTATGCGGGTAAATTAATACAGTATGGATGGGAAACTATTACAGAATCCCTTAAACATGGTGGTATTACTTTAATGATGGATCGGTTATCTAATGCATCAAAAATTAGAGCTTTTCATCTTTCCCAAACAGTTAAAAAAATGTTATCAGAACTATTTCAAAAACATATGGATGATATTATTTCAGGCTATTTTTCTATAGAAATGATGAAAGATTGGAGAAATAAAGATAAAAATTTATTAGATTGGAGAAAGAAAATAAAGAATTCATCTTTTGAACAAGCTCCTTATTATGATCAAAAAATATCAGAACAAGAATACTATGATCATGGAATATTGATGGTAGCAATATTAAAAGCTGGTATTGAGTTATCTTTTGAAAAAATGATAGAATCAGGCATAATGGAAGAATCCGCTTATTACGAATCACTACATGAATTACCTTTAATAGCCAATACAATTGCAAGAAAAAAATTATATGAAATGAATATGGTAATTTCAGATACTGCTGAATATGGTAGTTATCTTTTTTCTGAATCAGCATATCCTATTTTAAAAAATTTTGCGACAACTCTTGAAGACACTGACCTCGGTTGTTCGTTATCTGAAAAATCTGTAAATAACATTGAATTACAAAAAATTAATGAAATGATTCACAATCATCCAATCGAAGTTATTGGACGAAAGCTCAGATCTTATATGAAAAAAATGAAAACAATTAGTGTTGCTCAATAAAAAATTCTTTTTTTATTTAAAGATATTTAATAATATATATTTTATTAATTTAAAACTATTGATATTTTTATGACCCTTAATTTTGCTCAAAAAAATGCTATTAAATTTATTAATGGTCCCTGTTTAATTTTAGCAGGGGCTGGTTCCGGAAAAACAAAAGTTATTGTAAATAAGATAATTTATTTGATTAATTATTGTCAATATACACCTGATAATATTGCAGCTGTAACCTTTACTAATAAAGCAGCATATGAAATGCGAATTCGTCTTTCAGAATATTTAGATGTTGCAAAAATAAAAAATATGATTATCTCTACTTTTCATTCATTAGGATTAAAAATTATCAAACAAGAAATTAATTCATTAAAATTTAATGCTAATTTCACCCTATTTGATGAAAAAGATCAAATTATGCTACTAAAAAAAATATGTGATAAACAAGTAAAAAATGATTTAAAATTATTAAAAAAAATAAATTTTATGATTTCTTATTGGAAAAATAAATTTTTTACCCCTTTAGAAGTTAAATTATTAGCAAAATCAAATTCAGAAAAATATTTTTCAGATATCTATGATAAATATAACACTTATCTTTATAAATCAAATATTTTAGATTTTGACGATTTAATTTGTATACCGACAATTTTGTTAAAAAAAAACAAAGAAATCAAAAATCGTTGGCAAAATAAAATTTCTTATTTATTAGTTGATGAATATCAAGATACGAACAATAGTCAGTATGAATTTATAAAAGTACTTACTGATATTAATTCTAATTTTACATTAGTTGGAGATGATGATCAGTCTATTTATTCATGGAGAGGAGCAAATCCTAAAAATATTTTTTTATTAAAAAAAGATTTTCCTGATTTAAAAATTATAAAAATGGAACATAATTATCGATCTTCAGGTAGAATACTAAAAGCTGCAAATAGTCTTATTTCTAATAATATACATTTTTTACAAAAAAACCTTTTTTCTCAATTACAATATGGAAACTTTATAAAAGTTATAATAGCTGAAAATGAAGAAAATGAAGCAAAAAAAATAGCGAAAAAAATTTTACTACAATGTTCTAAAAAATCAGTGAAATATCAAGATTATGCTATTTTATATCGAGGCAATTATCAATCTAGAATCCTTGAAAAAGTATTAATAAAAGAAAATATTCCATACAATATTTCAAAAAATTCTTCATTTTTTTCTCATCCGGAAATTAAAGATTTATTAAGTTATCTTCGAATTATTATCAACAAAAATGATAATTCTGCATTCATGAGAATTATAAATGTGCCTTCTCGAAAAATAGGTATTATTACATTAAAAAAAATAGAAAATTGGGCCAATAAAAAAAATAAGAGTCTTTATGAAGCAAGTAACGATATTGAATTAAAAAATTTTTTAAACAAAAAAACTTTTGATAAAATAAAAAATTTTATTCTTTTAATAGAAAGTTTTATTAAATTATCTTTTTTAAAACCATCTATAATTTTAGATAAAATTATTAATGAAATTGAATATGAAACATGGTTATCTAAAATTATAAAGGAGCCAAAAAAGGTAAAAGATAGTATAAACAATATTCATACTTTATCGACATGGATAAAAAATATGATTAAAGGTGATGAATTAGAAAAACCTATGAGTTTATCAAAAATTATTGCACGTATGACACTACGTGATATGGTAGAACAAAATACTAAAAAAGACTCAGAAAAAAATCAAGTACAATTAATGACTTTGCATGCTTCTAAAGGTTTAGAATTTCCTTCAGTTTTTATGATTGGTATGTGTGAAGGAGTTTTACCTAATCATAAAAGTATTAATGATAATAATATAGAAGAAGAAAGACGATTAACTTACGTAGGAATAACCAGAGCTCAAAAACAATTATTTTTTACTTATTGTTCGACAAGAAATCAATATGGACAAATTTTAGATATGTTACCTAGTAGGTTTTTATTTGAATTACCTCAAGAAGATTTAAAATGGGATAAAAGTATTTTTGTAGAAAAATCTTTAAAAAAAGAAAACAAAAAATTAAAAATTTTTAATTTCAAAAAAAATTAACAAATTAAAAAAATAATTTTAGATAAAATTTTTAATTTTAGTTTAAAAAAAAAATAAAAATGATATAATCATATTATATATTTTTTAAATTATAAAAATTTAAAATTAATTTTTTGTGAAATTTCTTAATTTTGAGTAAAAACATAAAAATGAATAAAATAATTGAATTAACTGATCAAAATTTTTCAGAAAAAGTTTTAAAATCGAAAGATTTTATCTTAGTTGACTTTTGGGCTGAATGGTGTAATCCTTGTAAAATTTTAGCACCTATTTTAAATGAAATATCAGAAGAATATTCTGATAAAATTATTGTTGGAAAGTTAAATATAGAAAAACACCCTGATATTGCTCCAGTATATTCCATTCGAAGTATTCCTACATTATTGTTATTTCGTAATGGTGAAGTTCTCGCAACTAAAGTAGGAGCCATTTCTAAATTACAACTTAAAGAATTTTTAAATGAATACATTCATTAAAAATATCAAAAACAATTAGTTAAAAACATCAAAAAAACTTAATTTTATTTAGAATTTATTATAAAAAACGAATAAATTTCAAAATTATGTAATAATTTTTATTTTAAGATTTACCCCGATTTTACTAAGAACCCACCATTATGAACCTTACCGCACTTAAAAATATGCCAGTTTCTGAATTAATTACTCTTGGTGAAAAAATGGGGTTGGAAAATTTAGCGCGTATGCGTAAACAAGATATTATTTTTGCCATCCTTAAACAACATGCAAAAAGTGGAGAAGATATATTTGGAGACGGTGTTTTAGAAATACTACAAGATGGATTTGGTTTCCTACGTTCTGCTGATAGTTCTTATTTAGCTGGCCCTGACGATATATATGTTTCACCGAGTCAAATACGTAGATTTAATTTACGTACAGGTGATACTATTTCTGGGAAGATAAGACCACCAAAAGAAGGGGAAAGATATTTTGCTTTACTTAAAGTTAATGAAGTAAATTATGATAAACCTGAAAACGCAAGAAGTAAAATTTTATTTGAAAACTTAACTCCATTACACGCTAATTCTCGATTAAGAATGGAACGCGGGAATGGTTCAACTGAAGATTTAACAGCAAGAGTATTAGATTTAGCATCTCCTATTGGCAGAGGCCAAAGAGGACTAATTGTAGCACCTCCAAAAGCTGGAAAAACAATATTACTTCAAAATATAGCTCAAAGCATTGCTTATAATCATCCAGACTGTGTTTTAATGGTTTTGTTAATTGACGAGAGACCAGAAGAAGTTACTGAAATGCAAAGATTAGTTAAAGGAGAAGTAGTTGCCTCCACTTTTGATGAACCTGCATCAAGACATGTTCAAGTTGCTGAAATGGTTATTGAAAAAGCAAAAAGATTAGTAGAACATAAAAAAGATGTCATTATTTTATTAGATTCAATTACTCGATTAGCTCGAGCTTATAATACAGTAGTACCTGCATCAGGAAAAGTCTTAACAGGAGGTGTTGATGCTAACGCATTACATAGACCTAAACGTTTTTTTGGTGCCGCACGTAATGTAGAAGAAGGAGGAAGTTTGACAATTATTGCAACAGCATTAGTCGATACAGGTTCAAAAATGGATGAAGTTATCTATGAAGAATTCAAAGGAACTGGAAATATGGAATTACCACTATCTAGAAAAATTGCCGAAAAACGTGTTTTTCCAGCTATTGATTATAATCGTTCTGGCACTCGAAAAGAAGAATTATTAACTTTACCTGACGAATTGCAAAAAATGTGGATTTTAAGAAAAATTATTCATCCTATGAGTGAAATAGATGCAATGGAATTTTTGCTTAATAAACTCTCTATGACTAAAACTAATGATGAATTTTTTGATATGATGAAACGTTCATAAATACTTTAATGTTTTGTTATTTAGATTTTATAAAAAAAAGCTGGACATTAAAGATAATTAATCATAAAATCTAATTTATCTTTATTCGAATGCGCTCGTAGCTCATTTGGATAGAGCGCTACCCTCCGAAGGTAGAGGTGTCAGGTTCAAATCCTGTCGAGCGCACTTTTATAAAAATAAATATAAAAATTTTTTTATTATTGGTGGCTATAGCTCAGTCGGTAGAGCTCTGGATTGTGATTCCAGAGGTCATGGGTTCAAATCCCATTAGCCACCCAAAAAAATATAAAAATTATACATTTTAAAAACGGCGAATAGCGCAGCTTGGTAGCGCAACTGGTTTGGGACCAGTAGGTCAGAGGTTCAAATCCTCTTTCGCCGAAAAAAACTAATTACCAAATTTTTCTTTTTTAATTACCTTTATCAAACATTCATTACTAGCACAATTTGAAATTACTATATCTTTCCATCCTAAAATTTTCGCTATTTTAAACAATCTTCTACTAATTACAAAAATTTTACATGTTAATAGCCAATTATTTTCATTAATACTACAAATGATGTTTTTTATGTGATATAAAATTTCGCTACTGGTTACTACTAAAGTATTTATTTTATATAAACACCATAATTTTTCTTCTTTTTCGATATTTAAATTTTTTAAAATTCGCTTATAACATTCTATAGTAGAAACATTAAAACCTTTTTTTTTTAAGTTTTTTTCTACCAATTTACGTCCATTTTCGCCTTGTAATAAAACTATTTTGTGCTTTTTTAACAAATATTTATGTAATAGAATTAATAAATTTTCACTATCTTCTTGTTTTTTGGGAAAAATAATTTTTTTTTTACATGTTTGTAAAGAGAAAGAGCCGTACTTTGACCTACAGTATAATATTCTGCATCAAAAGGCCATTGTAAATTATGATTTTTTAAATATAAATTTGTATAATAAATAGATTTTTTAGAAAAAATAATAATTATATTTGATTCATATAAATCATTAACTTTATTTGATAAGTTTATTAAACTAGTACTAGAATAAAAATCAAAAAAAGAAAAATGCCAAGCATGTATGCCTATTTTTTTTAAATTATTTACCAAATCTTCTCCTTCAGGAGAAGGTCGCATTACTAGTATTTTCATAAGTATTTTTATATATAATACGATTGTTTCAAATGTAGATTATTAAGAATATTTTTAGCTCCATTGTTTAATAATTCTTCAGCAAGTTCATACCCCATTTTTTCTCCTGTATTATACCAACCTATTCTTTCTCCTTTTAATATAGTTTTACCATTAGGTGAACCTATTACTCCTCTTAACCAAATTTTATTTTCTTTTATAATAGCATAACTGCCTATAGGAATTTGACATCCTGCATTTAATTTTCTACAAAATGCTCTTTCTGCATTTATTTCAATAAAAGTATTTATATGATTAAGACGAGATAAAAAAAATATTACTTTTTTATCATGTATTCTTGATTGAATTCCAATTGCACCTTGTCCACATGAAGGAAGAGATAATTCAGCAGGTATAATTTGAGTAATTCGATGTTGTAAACTTAATCTATTTAATCCTTCAGTAGCGAGAATAATTGCATCGTATTTCCCTTGATCTAACTTTGCTATTCTTGTTTCTACATTCCCTCTTAAAGGAGAGATAATTAAATCAGGTCTATGAGTGATTAATTGACATTGTCTTCTTAAACTTGATGTACCAACTATTGCTCCTTTAGGTAATTGATTAATTGATTTATAATTATTAGACACTAATGTATCTAAAGGATTTCCTCTTTTGCATATACTAACTAAACATAGTTCTTTTGTAATATTTACTGGAAGGTCTTTCATAGAATGAATTGCAATATCAGCTTTGTTTTCAAGAAGTGCAATTTCTAATTCTTTTATAAATAATCCTTTTCCTCCAATTTTTGAAAGAGATTTATTTAAAATATTATCTCCATGAGTAACAATAGGTACTAATTTTATATTTAAATCTGGATATAAAGATAGTATTTTTTTTTGAACATATTTAGTTTGCTGTAAGGCTAGGGGGCTTTTTCTAGTAGCAATTCTTAATGTTTTATTTTGCATATCAAAATTCATGTTAATATAGATGCGTTTTTTATAATTTTCTACTTAAAATTTTTAATTTTTAAATTTTAAATATAAAAAAAACTTTATTATGTTTTTTTTATATATAAAAATGAAATTATTTTTTATTAAAAATAATTTTTTTATTTGATTGAACAAAAAATGCATTTTCAAATATCTCCCAAAAATTTTTATTACTACGATTACAAATCCATTTATTTTTTTTGTAATTAAAATGATATCCATTTATTGTTGTAGCTAACCAAATTTGTTGCAATGATTCTTGTTTGTTAATAATTATTAAACTTTTATTTTGAAAAGTAATAGTCATTACATAATCCTGAATCTGATAATCTATATCAATTTCATTATCATACAGGTTTAAAGTATCTTCTATTTGCAAAAATAAATTATTTACTAAAATATAAAAATTATCTTTTTTACTTATATCTGGTATTTTCATTTTTTATTTCCTTAAATTTTATCTATATTATAACAAATTTAAAAGATAAAAATAATTAGATTAATGTATTTTATATAATCTTATTTTTAGTATAATTTTAATATTACTTAATTTTTGATGAATTAAATTTCATAAATAAATATATTTTTTAAAAAAATATTAAATAATTAAATAGGACATAAAATGATTTCATATTTTAAAAATAAAAAAAAAATTTACTTTTCTAAAATGCATGGTTTAGGAAATGATTTTATGGTTGTTAATTGCATCAATCAAGATTTTCTCTTATCATCATCAATAATAAAGAAACTATCTGATCGATATACTGGAATTGGTTTTGATCAATTATTACTTGTAGAAAAATCAAATAATCCTCTATTTGATTTTAATTATCGAATTTTTAATTCAAATGGAAATGAAGTTGAACAATGTGGTAATGGTGCACGATGTTTTGGTCTTTTTTTATTATTAAAAAATCTAACTAGTAAAAAAAAGATTTTTGTTAGTACGAAAAAAAGAAGCTTAATTATTGAATTAATATCTAATAATATGATTAAAGTTAATATGAATAAACCTGATTTTACACTTCAAAATTTTACTTTATTAAAAAATATTTCATATGACAATTTTTCAATAAAACTTTTTAAAGAAAGTTTAATATGCAGTATTGTATCTATTGGTAATCCTCATTGTATTATTAAAGTTCAAACTATTAAACATGCTCCTGTAAATACACTTGGTAAATATATAGAAAGAAATGTTATATTTCCAAAAGGAATTAATGTAGGATTTATGGAAATCATCAATAAAAAAAATATCAAATTAAGAGTATATGAACGTGATGTAGGTGAAACATATTCTTGTGGTAGTGGTGCTTGTGCTGCAGTAGCTGTAGGTATTGTACAAAACTTACTTTCTGATACTGTTGAAGTAGATTTATTAGGTGGAAAATTAATTATAACCTGGAAAGGTCTTGGACATTCTCTTTATATGACAGGACCTGCAAAACATGTTTACGATGGCTATATATATTTATAAAATTATTTTAGCTAAAAAAGGAGTTATATTTTGATTTTATTAAAAGAAAAACAAGAATTTTCAAAAAAAAAACAATACATAAAAAAAAATACAAAAAAATTTAATCAAGTTATTTTAGCTCTTTTTTCAGGTGGTTTTTCTACTTTTTCGATTTTATACTGTGTACAATCTATTTTACCAGTATTTTCTAAACAATTTTATTTAACTCCTGCAGAAAGTAGCTTATCTTTATCTGCAGCAACTGGAATGATGGCTTTAGGAATGCTATTTACTGGACCTTTATCGGATGTAGTCGGTAGAAAATTAATTATGTCTGCTTCTTTATTTATAGCAGCAATATTAACAATAATATGTTCAATGATGACTAGTTGGACGACTATTATTTTATTTCGTGCTTTAACAGGTTTAGCTTTAAGCGGTGTTGTGGCAGTAGCAATGACATATATTAGTGAAGAAATACACCCTAGTTCTTTATCTTTTTGCATGGGACTATACATTAGCGGAAATACTATAGGTGGATGTTCAGGAAGACTTTTAAGCAGTATTTTAGCTGAAAAATTTTCATGGAATATTTCATTGGTTATTATTGGATTTTTTTCTTTAATATCTTCTTGTTTTTTTTTATATTTTTTACCTCAATCTAAAAATTTTTGTTCTATTTCTATTAATTTTTATAGTTTTTTAAACCGTTTTTATTTGCAATTAAAAAAACCAGAATTATTTATTCTTTTTTTAATAGGTTTTATACTCATGGGTAGTTTTGTTACTATCTTTAATTATATTGGTTATCGTTTAATTTTAGAACCATTTTTGCTTTATCAATCTAGCATAGGATTGTTGTCAACTATTTATTTAACTGGAGTATATAGTTCTCCTAAAGCTGGTATTTTAATTAAAAAATATTGTCGAAATAATATTCTTATAGTGTCTTTATGTTTAATGGTAACAGGCGTATTTATTACACAATGTGATAACTTATTTATAATAATTTTAGGTTTAATAATTTTCTCTAGTGGTTTTTTTGCATCACATTCAATTGCTAGCAGTTGGATTAGTTCTTATACAAAGACTGCAAAAGTTCAAGCTACTTCTTTATATTTATTTTTTTACTATTTAGGTTCAAGTGTATTCGGTACGTTTGGTGGTTTTTTTTGGTTCCATTTTAAATGGTATGGAATTTTAATGTTTATAATAACAATGTTATTGTTAGCAATTTTTTTATCTTTTAAACTAAAAAAAAATAAAAATTTATGAAAAAAATCATATTTTTATAAAAACATTAAAAATAATATTTTTATAAATAAAATTCATATTTTACTTTCCTTAAACATAGTTTCTCACAGATAATAAACTTAGTTCAATTCATCAAAATGGCTTAAAGATTATGCTATATTTATTTTCTTATTCTGATTTGAATCATAGTTTATTTGTTTTTTTAGCTTTATTTTTTGTTCTATTTTATGAAGCTATTAATGGTTTTCACGATACAGCAAACGCAGTGTCAACTTTAATTTATACTCGAGCAATGTCTTCTAATGTTGCAGTTATAATGTCTGGTATATTTAATTTTTTAGGTGTGATGCTAGGAGGTTTGACTGTTGCTTATGCAATTGTACATTTATTACCAAATGATTTGCTATTAAATAGTACGTCAAAAAATGCACTTGCTATGGTTTTTTCTATTTTATTAGCAGCTATAATGTGGAATTTATCTACATGGTATTTTTGTTTGCCTGCATCTAGTTCACATTCTCTTATTGGAGCGATTATTGGAATAGGATTAACTAATGCAATAGTAACAGACTCGTCTTTAATAAATGCACTTAATATTCCTAAAATGAAAAGTATTTTTTTATCTCTTGTGTTTTCTCCAATTATAGGATTAATAATAGCAGGAGGTTTAATTTTTTTATTACGATATTATGTAAACAATTTTAATAAAAATTTCTATCGAATTCATATGACACCACTAGAACGTGAAAAGATAGATGGAAAAAAAAAGCCACCATTTTTAATACGTTTAGCATTAATTGTATCATCTATTGGAGTAAGTTATGCTCATGGTGCAAATGATGGACAAAAAGGTATTGGTTTAATAATGCTTGTTCTTATAGGAATTGTACCTTCGTCTTTTTTAATAAATTTAAATGCTAATAAAAACGAAATTATTTGCACACAAAATACTATTAATCAATTAGAAAAATATTATTTAGAAAATTCTAAAAATATATTTAAAAAAAATGAAAATAAAAAAGTAATTGATACATCAATTAATTATTCTCATGTTTATAACATTATCGAAAATATCAAAAAAACTAAAATTTTATTACAAAATATTTCTAATTATCACAGATTAGATGTAGAAAAAAGATTACAATTGCGTCATTTTTTATTATGTATTTCTGATTTAATTGATCAAACAATAACTACTTTTGATGTGAATTCTCAAGATAGATCTTTTTTAATAAAAAGCAAAAAAAATATACTTCAAACAATTGAATATGCACCAATTTGGATTATATTAGTTGTTGCATTGTCCTTATCAATAGGAACAATGATAGGTTGGAAACGTATAGTAATTACTATCGGTGAAAAAATAGGAAAAAAACAAATGACATATGCACAGGCTATGTCAGCACAAGTAACAGCTTCATTTTCAATTGGAATAGCAAGTTATACAGGAATACCTGTCTCGACTACACATATTTTATCATCTTCTGTAGCAGGTACAATGTTAATTGATGGTGATGGTATTCAAATTAAGACTATTAAAAATATTGCATTAGCATGGTTGTTAACTTTACCTATTTCAATTTTATTATCTGGTTTTTTATATTGGATAGCATTGTTTTTAATTTAAATTTTAAATCGTAGAATTTTTATAGTATTTTAAATTAGGGGTATGTATCAAATATATGTACTCCTGTTTTTTTTAAAGAGGACTATATATATCAAAACGATGTTTTTTACCCATAATTACAAAATTTATTTTATCTTTAGATAAAGGTTTTGCATAACAAGGACGTTTAACAACAATTCTTTTTTTTGCTAATTTTCTAGAAATTTTCAATAAATTTTTAGAATCATAATCTTGTCCTATTAATTTCCTAAAAATTTGCATGTTTTTTTTTGGTAAAGACATTTTTTTTCGAATAGGATACATGGGATCTAAATAAATAACATCTGGTTTTAAAAAAGGTATTTTTAACATATCACAACTATCATTAAAAATTAGATGTAATCGTTTTTTTAACCAATTTCCTATTTTTTTATCTTCATATGCTCTTTGCAATCCATCTTTTAATAAAGCAGCAATTATTGGATGACGTTCTATCATAACGACTTTACAACCTAAAAAAGAAAGTATAAAAGCATCATTTCCTAATCCTGCTGTCGCATCTAAAACAAAAGGATAATAAGAATTTTTTATTCCTACAGCTTTAGATAAAATTTCATTTTTTTTTCTAACAGAATAACATCTATAATTATTTTTATTTGAAGTAAAATCAACTTTGATAGGTTTTTGTTTAGGATACTGACGGTTATATAATTCTAATGAATTAGAATTTATTATTAAAGATATAGAGGAATTTTCATCATGTTTTATATCAAATGAATTGATTAAATCATACAATCTTTGATTGTGGAATTTAAATAATAAATGTATTTTCATTTTCTACCTTTTCTCTTTTAACAATTAATAATTGACTTTTTTAAAAATATATTTAAAATATAAATTGATAATTTTTTTACGTATTTTATATGTAAAAAATATATAAAAATAATTTAAGATATGAATTTTTTTATATAAATTTATAAAAAGGATAAAAATATTATGTCATCTAATTTTTTCAATATAGATATAATAAGAAAAAAATCTCTAATTAAAACAAACAAAATTTATCAAAATTCTAATAAAAAATCATTAGAAAAAGAAAGAGATATAAATAAATTCAAAAATTATTCTACTATAAAAAATAATACTAAAGAATTAAATGTATTTAAAGATAAAAAATATCTTGTAAATATAGAAAATGTATGTGAAAAATCTTTATTTTTATTAGAAATGTTAAAAAAACAAACAGAAAAGAATATATTTGAAAAATATGATATACAAAATTTTATTTCTTTAGAAAATAATACTAAAAATATTATAAATTTAAATAATAATGAACTTATTAATAATGTATCAATGAAAAAAAAATTCTTAACAACCCCCCTTCATATTTCTTCAATAATAAAATAAAATTTTTTGATAAAAAGTTTTTAAATTTTAATCTTATAAAAATAACTCATGATATTTTAAATGAAATCAAAAATACAGTAATAGAAACTTATAAAACTGTAAAAAAAGAAACAATAAAACTTTTTAATGGAAAAACAATCCAAAAAATATTTTTTTCAGACAAAGATCTAGGACCTAGTTCAAGAAATGGAACTATGATTCCTTTATCTGAACACGTCGAAGAACTTAAAAGAACTATTGAATCTTCAAAAGTTTTTATGAGAGCAATCATGGATAAAATTCGACGTCAAGGAAAAATAAAAATTGTTAATAAATTAAATAACAATCCAAAACATCCTCAATATCAAAGTTCTTTTCCAGATCTACTTACTATTACACCAAAAAAAAATAATCAAGATAGTTTTTACAATTCTATGAGATTAGATGAAAATTTTGATTTGGAAGGTAGGAAAAATATTTCACAAACTGATAATAATTTTAGAGAAAGAATGAATAAAAGTGTTCAACAGTCTTATTATGAAGATTTTGCTTTTGATAATAGTTCATGGAAAGTTTCAGATCAGTTAAATTCATTGAAAAATATCACAAATACAATTAAGCGTTTTCAAGAATATTATGAAAATTCAAAATTTTCTCAAGATCTGGATAAAAAATTTATGAATGATCTTAATTCATCTCTTTTTATTGTAAATAAAAATTTAATTTTTTCTAGTAATCGAGAAAAAATGATACAAGATTTTAAAAAGATAATACCTGATATAAATTCTCAAAAATTAATTGCTACATATGCAAATCAAAAGTTTTTATATCGATCTTATCTTCAATTAATTTCCGAACATCCAGAAATCGATCAATATCAGATAAAAAATTCAAAAAACATTTATAAAATAGACAATTTAAATGATGGTGGAATTAAGTTAGTTGCAACTAATTTGTCTGATTTAAACATAAAAAATCAAAATTATATTAAAAAATATAAATCTTTAGGAGTACGTGCAACCATAATTATTTATCCAAATGCTTTACCAATAATTAAATATTCACATTTTATAAAATAAAAAATAAATAAAATACTAATATTTTTTTAAATAAAATAAATAATTATTCATTGAATAATAGGGCATATTTAATATGTCCCTATTATATTTTTTTAAATAAAACTAATAACAAATTTTATTTTATGGTAATATTATTAAGTTTTTTTAACAATGCAAAATGAACTTCTTTCGGAAGATATGGTTTTGTATCTCCCCTATATTTTGCAATTTCTTTAACAAAAGATGAAGATATAAAAGAAACTTCTTTAGAAGAAAGTAAAAAGATACTATCTAAATCTGGATAAATTTGTTTATTAATAGCAGCTAATTTTATTTCATAATCAAAATCAAATATTGTACGTACTCCTCTAATTAAAATATTAGTATTTTCTTGCTTTGCTAGATTTGCAAGAAGATTATTAAATCCAAGTATTTTTTTTATATTTTTAAGATGTAAAGTAGCACTTTGAGTTAATTCTATTCGTTCTTTTAGATTAAAGATTGGTTTTTTTTTTAAATTATCAGAAATTGCAATAATTACATTATCAAATATTTTTGTAGCTCTTGTTATAATATCTAAATGTCCATAAGTAATTGGATCGAAAGTGCCAGGATATATTGCAGTTTTATTCATATTTTTATTTATATGTAATATTATTTGAGTTTTATTTTCAATATATAATCTTCTCTAAGAGAAAAAATTTATTTTTAAATGACTGATTTTTAAGAGAATTAATATGAAAAAAAAAATTTTTGGAAACCTAATGCTTCAATTAAGAATTTGATTAAAAGATCACAAATTATTTCTAATATTCGTTTATTTTTTTTACAAAAAAAAATTATGGAGGTAGAAACACCAATTTTATCTCGTTCAACTGTTACTGATGTACACTTAACATCTTTTAAAACAGATTTTCTTTCGTTTGATCATATTAAAAAATTAAAACTATGGTTAGTTACTAGTCCAGAATATCATATGAAACGTTTGTTAGCTGCAAAAAGTGGACCTATATATCAAATTTGTCATTGTTTTAGAAATGAAGAATTAGGTCGTTATCATAATCCAGAATTTACTATTTTAGAATGGTACCAACCTTTTTGTTCTATGAAAAATTTTATCAAAGAAATAGATGAATTTCTTCAAATTATTTTAAATTGTCATAAATCAGATAAAATT
The DNA here is from genome assembly GCF_005082825.1 of Buchnera aphidicola (Brevicoryne brassicae). Taxonomy (NCBI): domain Bacteria; kingdom Pseudomonadati; phylum Pseudomonadota; class Gammaproteobacteria; order Enterobacterales; family Erwiniaceae; genus Buchnera; species Buchnera aphidicola. Next base: position 621,626 of record NZ_CP034882.1, on the reverse strand, counting down.
TCTTATCAAGATATATTTATAAAATTCTTAAACATAGATCCATTAAATACTAATTTATTAGAATTACGTAAAATATCTAAAAAACTAAAATTAGATCATTTGACTGATTTTGAAGATGATTTAAATAAATTAATACAATTGCTTTTCACATTAAAAATAGAACCTCGATTAGGAAAAAAAAGACCTTTGTTTGTTTATCATTTTCCTGCAGAACAAGCATGTCTTGCTGCTATTAATTCAAAAGATTCTCGTATTTCAGAAAGATTCGAATTTTTTTTTAAAGGAATAGAATTAGGGAATGGTTTTTATGAACTTACAAGTTTTAGCAAACAAAAAAGACGTTTTATTGAAGATAATAAAAAACGTTTGTCCATAAATATTCCTACGCAAAAAATAGATTGTTTTTTTCTTCAAGCATTATCTTCTGGTTTGCCCCGTTGTTCGGGAGTTGCAATAGGTTTAGATCGATTAATTATGTTAATTTTAAACGAAAAAAGTATTAGTAAAATAATGTCTTTTTCATTAGATCGTTGTTAAAAAGAGATAATAATTTTTACCAATAATTTTCCATTGTAATATTCCCTTTTTTACGACGTAAATGTTTTATCATATTTCTATTATTTTTTAAAAAATGATATGTATCTTTAACCATTAAAGGATTACCACATAACATAACATGTGAAGTTTGAGGATTAATTGATAAACCAATTTTTTTTTCTAGTTTTTGGTTATTTAATAGAAAGGGAATTCTACCAGTCAAAGAATTTCTATTTTCTTCTCTACTAATAATTGTTTGAATTTTTAATTTTCCTTTATATTGTTCATAAAGTTTCTGCATTAAAGGAAGATAAACTAATTCATTTTGATACCGTACTGCATGTATTAATACAATATGATCAAATCTATTAATAATATTTTTTTCTTCTTTTAAAATTGAACAATATGGTCCTATTCCGGTTCCTGTAGCAAACATCCATAACGTTTCACAATCTGGTATTTCATCTATAGTAAAAAATCCGAATGAATTTTTCTTAATCAAAACTTTATCACCAGATTGAAGATTATATAACATATTGCTCAATTTTCCGTTTAATACACGAACAATATATATTTCCAAGTTTTTTTCATTAGGTGAATTTAGATATGAATATGCTCGTTGTATTTTTTTTTTATTAGCTTCATCATATAAAGCTAATTTAGTAAATTGTCCTGCATAAAAAGGTGCTATAGAGGCTTTTAAAATAAGAGTAAATAAATGATTGCTCCATTTTTTTATTTTTAAAACTTTAGCATTAATCCATGGATTCATATTTTATTCTCAACAATCAATGACTATTTTTTTAACCATTGTACTTTGTTTTATTTAAGTACAATGGTTTTTATTTAAATCAATTTTTTTATTTTTTTTAATGTTATCTTTTATCAATTTTTTTTGTATCGTCTGGAATATTAATAGAAATTTTTTTAGGTTTTTCTTCTTCTGGAACATTACATTCAAAATTTAATTTTAGTAAACCTAAAGATAACTCTGCTTTTTTAACTTTTATTTTATGATCTAAATTAAAACTTAAAGAAAAGTTATTAAAAATTATTCCCTTGTGCAACCATTTTATGCTTTCTTTTTTATTATTTTCTACTTGATTTTCTTTTTTTCCTTGAATAGATAGTTGGTTATTATGTACAGAAATATCTAGTTCTTTTTCTTCATATCCAGGAATGCTAATTGTTAATTGGTATTCTACTTCATTTATTTGACAAATGTTATATGCTGGGGTATCAGATATTGGTTTTTCTCCTGTTAATGTACTAAACATCTTATCAATTTGATTAAATCTATTTGAAAAAACATTATGACCATTAAAATTTGGAATAAATGAAAGAGAACGATAAGACATAAAAAGCTCCTTTTTTTAAAAAATTTTAATTTTTATATAGTTCTAACAAATTTAAGAAACTTTCTTTTTTTCATATAAGGTCTTATTTTTTTTTTTTCAATAGTAATTATTAATTAATTTTAAATAATTTAAATTTTTTTTATTATACAAATAATATTTATTTTTTTTATGTAGTTATTATAATATTGAATCAACATTTTAAAAATAAATTATAAAATAAAACGACTTAGATCTTCATTAGATATTAATTGATCTAAATGTTGTCCAACATAGTTAGAGTTAATTTCAATTGTATTACCTTTATTTTCAGTAGCGTTAAAAGATATATCTTCCATTAATTTTTCTAGAATCGTATGTAATCGACGAGCTCCAATATTCTCCATAGATTCATTCACTTTCCAAGCCGCTTCTGCAATATTACGTATGCCTTCTTTTGTAAAATTAATATGAACACCTTCTGTTTCCATAAGTGCTTTATATTGCGCAGTAATTGAAGCAGTAGGTTCGGTTAAAATTTTTTCGAAATCATCAATAGTGAGGGCTTGTAATTCAACTTTGATTGGAAGACGTCCTTGTAATTCAGGAATTAAGTCAGAAGGAGTAGAAGTTTGAAATGCTCCAGATGCAATAAATAAGATATGATCTGTTTTAACCATCCCATGTTTAGTAGACACAGTACAACCCTCAACTAATGGAAGTAAATCTCTTTGAACACCTTCTCGAGAAATATCTGGACCTGAAGAGTCTCCTCGTTTACATATTTTATCGATTTCATCAATAAAAACTATTCCATTTTGTTCTACTGCATGAATAGCTTCTTTTTTAATTTCTTCTTGATTAATTAATTTAGCAGCTTCTTCTTCTGTTAATAATATAATAGCATCTTTAATTTTTAATCTTCTATTATTTTTTTTCTGTCCTCCTAAGTTTTGAAAAAGAGATTGCAATTGACTAGTTAATTCTTCCATTCCTGGAGGAGCCATTATTTCAATACCCATACTGGTTGTTAGCACATTTATTTCTATTTCTTTTTCATCTAACAGACCTTCTCTTAATTTTTTTCTAAATGTTTGAATAGTATTTAAGAGGCTTTCATTTTTTTCTTTTTCAGACCAGTTTTTTTTAGGAGTAGGTACGAGAACATCTAATATTTTTTCTTCGACTATTTCTTCAACTCGAATTTTGTTTTTTTCAATGTTTTTGATTCGAATCATTTTTATTGCTGCATCAGTTAAATCTCGAATAATTGAATCAACTTCTTTTCCAACATATCCTACTTCAGTAAATTTTGTCGCTTCTACTTTAATAAAAGGAGAATCAGCTAATTTAGCTAAACGTCTAGCAATTTCTGTTTTACCTACTCCAGTAGGTCCAATCATTAAAATATTTTTAGGAGTTATTTCATGGCGAAGTTCATTATTTAATTGCATACGACGCCAACGATTTCTTAGTGCAATAGATACAGCTCTTTTTGCTTTTTCTTGACCAATAATAAATTTGTCAAGTTCAGAAACAATTTGAGGAGGAGTCATTGAAGACATAAAGATAATCCTTATTTTTCTGAAAATAGTTCTTTTATAGTAAAAGTATGATTTGTATAAATACAAATATTTGCAGCAATAGTTAATGATTTTTCTACAATTTGATTTGCGTTCAAATCTGTATTATTTATTAATGCACGAGCAGAAGATTGAGCATAAGAACCACCTGATCCTATAGCTATTAGATCATCTTCAGGTTGAATTACATCTCCATTACCTGTAATTATCAATGAAGTTTCTTTATCAGCAACTGCTAATAAAGCCTCTAATTTTCTCAACATTCTATCAGATCGCCAATCTTTTGCTAATTCAATTGCAGCACGTTGTAGTTGGCCTTGATATAAAGCTAATTTTTTTTCAAACATTTCAAATAAAGTGAAAGCATCTGCGGTCCCTCCTGCAAAACCAGCAATTACTTTTTCATGATAAAGGGATCTGATCTTTTTAACATTACTTTTCATAATCGTATTGCCTAAAGTTGCTTGTCCATCACCTCCGATCACTACTTTATTTTTTAATCTTACACTTAATATTGTCGTCACAAGAAAAGCCTCTTCAACATAACGTTTTTTTATTGTATAAAAATATATTATATATAAAATATAATTTACTTTTTATAAGTAAAATTACTTTTTTTATAGTTATTGCTTTAATACTTTTTAAAAAATAATTTAAAACAAAATTTTTTCATTATATGAAATATTATTTATTTAATTCAACCAGTTTTTAAAAACTAGACATTTTTTATAAATGTTTTAATTTTTGAATGTATTTCCATTTTTCTTTTGGCTGAGGAGGTACTATATTAGTATTTTTGTTTTTTTCTATAAAACGTGTACTTTTTTCTTTAGAAATATTTTTTCGATTCATATTAAAAAAATTTAAAAAAATAACTATTAATATTAGTATAATATATACGTATTTTTTTTTTTTTTTTTTTAAAATATAAAGAATCAATTTTGTGTTTATTATAATACATATATTTTTTATACATCATTTTTTATAAAATAGCTGATTTTTTGGTATTAATATATTATTATTTGTATAACATAATAAATATGTTTTTGTTATTTAAGGAGTTTTCTTATGAAAAAAAAAATTCATCCTCATTATTCTAAGATAATTGCTACTTGTTCTTGTGGAAATAAAATTGAAATTTTTTCTACTATCAATCAAAATATAAATTTAGATATATGTGCAAAATGTCATCCATTTTATACAGGAAAACAAAGAGTTATTGATACTGGAGGTCGTGTTGAAAGATTTAAAAAACGTTTTAATTTTAATAAAAAATAATTGATAATTAAGAAAATTTTTCTTTGTTTAGTTTAAGCATCTTAGATTGTGTATTTAGATGCTTAAAAAAAATTATTTTTAAAAAATTTATATATTTTAAAAATTTTTTATTAATGCTTAAAATTTATGTAAAAAATAATTTTTTAAAGATAAATAAATAGCATTAGCAATTTTATTTTGATAATAAGTTGTACTCAATTTTTGTTCTTCTAAAAAATTAGTGATAAAACCTGTTTCAATTAATATGGAAGGCATGCTTATACAAGTTAATATCCCTAAACTAGCATAATTTAATTGTATTCTATGTAATTTTATCTTTTTTTTGAATTGCTCAAATATATATTTAGACAAGTCAAATTCTATTTTTTGTAAGTTATTAAATTGCAAATCCAGAATAGTTTTTTTTAAAAATAGATCATTTTTATTTTCATTAAAAATATTTTGAATAGTTTGAGAAAAACACATATTTGAATTTTTACTTTTTACATAATTATTAATTTCACGGTTCATTCTACTATTGGAAATTATCCATAAAGATGCTCCTGATACGTATTTTTTTTTGGAGGAATCTACATGAATCGATATTAATAAATTTACCTGATTTTTTTTTAAAAATTGTCTTCTTTTTTTTAGTGAAAGATAAGAGTCATTATTACGTGTTAGAAGTGTACGAAACATTGTATCATTATCTAGTAGTTTTTTCAGTTGAAGTGCTATCGCAATATTAACTTTTTTTTCTTGAAGTCCTTTGTGTCCAATTGCTCCTGGATCTTGTCCTCCATGTCCGGCGTCTATTAGGATAGTAATTTTTTTTGATGAAATTGAACTACTGCTGAAAATTTTTTGTTTTTTTTTAAAAATTTTTATTTTTTTATGTATTTCTTTGAAAGATTGAGATATTTTAATTACTTTTTTTGTGTGTTTTGGTTCAATTAAATTTTTTAAAAAAAATACTTTTTTTTCTTTAAAATATTTTTTTTTAAATATTTATTTTGATTAATTTGAACTTGAAAGATAAACGAAAAAATAAAAAATATCATCCATTTATAGGATGAGTAAAAAATCATATATGTTTTCCTTTAAATTTTTTATTAAAAACATTTTTGAAATTTTATCAGAAAAATATTTTTTATATTAAAAAAGTTAGTTTATTTATAAATGAATTATTAGAACAAAATTTTTTAAAATCTAAATGGAGCGGGAAACGAGATTTGAACTCGCGACCCCAACCTTGGCAAGGTTGTGCTCTACCGACTGAGCTATTCCCGCAAATTTTTTAATTGATATGTGATCAAATATATTTTATAGATATAAAATATATTTTTCAAGCTTTCTTTTTCAAAAATATTTTTTATGAAAACTTAAAAAAATGTTTTTTATAAAATTTTAATTCCATAACAGACTCACGAATATCTTCTAATGCTGTATGATTATTTCTTTTTTTAAAGTTAGTTTGATTTTTGCATTTCCAACGATAAATTAATTCTTTTAAAGTACTCACATCTATATATCTATAGTGAAAATAATTTTCTAGTTTTGGCATATATTTAAATAAAAATCTACGATCTTGAGCAATACTATTTCCGCACATTGGAGATGCTTTAATAGGCACCCATTGTTTTAAAAAAAGTAAAGTTTCAAACTCTGCTCGATGTTCGTTATATAAACTATCTTGAACACGTTTTATTAATCCATTTTTTTTATGAGTTATAAAATTCCATTCATCCATTAATAAAATATGTTTTTTTTTTGATATATAGGAATTACTGGCCCCTCTGAAATGATATTTAAGTTAACATCCGTAATTAATGTAGCAATTTCAATGATACGGTGTATTTTAGGATTAAGTCCAGTCATTTCTAAATCGATCCAAATAAGATTTTTTTTATTGATTTTCATATGCTTTATATGTTATTCAAATATTATTAAAAAATAGAATTATTTATTTATACCATAAATTAATTATATAAGTATTTTAAAAAATTATTTTTTTTAATTAAAAAATATTTTTTATAAAATTTAGTAAAAAGTATATTTAATAATGTTTTTATTAACATATGTAGTGATGTTTTATATAAAATTATATTTTTAAATTATAGGAGTAAGTTTTATGATGAAAAATATTAATTTTAATGAAACTAAATCTTATCAAGATTTAAGTGATCATTTTAAGAAAATAAAACATGTTCATCTAAAAGATCTTTTTTTAAGAGATCCTAATCGATTTAAAAAATTTTCAATTTCATTTGAAAATGAAATATTAATTGATTTTTCAAAAAATCGTATTAATGATGACACTTTAATGTACTTATTAAGTTTAGCTAAAGAAACTGATGTTAAATTAGCGATACAACTAATGTTTTCTGGAGCTAAAATCAATCAGACAGAAAATCGTTCTGTATTACATGTTGCACTTCGTAATAGAACTAATAATCCTATTATAATAAATAATTGTAATATTATGTTAGAAATTAATACTGTACTTGAAAAAATGAAAAATTTTTCAAATCTTGTTATTAATGGAACATGGAAAGGTTATACTGGTAAAACGATTTCTGATGTTGTCAATATTGGTATAGGTGGATCTGATTTAGGGCCATACATGGTTACCGAAGCATTACGTCCATATAAAAATCATTTAAATATGCATTTTGTTTCGAATATAGATGGAACACATATTACGGAAGTTTTAAAAAAAATAAATCCTGAAAAAACAATTTTTTTAATAGCTTCTAAAACTTTTACAACAGATGAAACCATAACAAATGCTCTTAGTGTAAAAAAATGGTTTTTAAATTTTTCAAAAAATACAAATATTTTAAACAAACATTTTTTTGCTTTATCAGCTAATGTAAAAAATGCTTTAGATTTTGGAATTAATATTAATAATATTTTTAAATTTTGGGATTGGGTTGGAGGACGTTTTTCACTGTGGTCTTCAGTAGGATTATCAATTATGTTATCAATTGGATTTGATAATTTTACAAAATTTTTAGACGGCGCTCATGCTATGGATAATCATTTTTACAATACGGATAATAATAAAAATATTCCAATATTATTAGCTTTAATAAGTATTTGGTATGGTAATTTTTTTGGTTCTGAAACAGAAGCTATATTGCCATATGATCAGTATATGCATCGTTTTTCTGCTTATTTTCAACAATCTAATATGGAATCTAATGGTAAATCAGTTAATAGAAAAGGAGATAAAATATCTTATCAAACTGGTCCTATTATTTGGGGAGAACCTGGAACTAATGGTCAGCATGCATTCTATCAATTAATACATCAAGGTACCAAATTAATTCCTTGTGACTTCATTGCTCCAGTTTTTTCACATAATAATATTGCTAACCATCATTTAAAATTAATTTCTAATTTTTTTGCTCAAACACAAGCATTAGCTTTTGGTAATTCTAGAAATACTTTATTGAATGAATTAATTTCATCTAAGATAAGTCCTCATGATATAAAAAAAATTTTATCTTTTAAAATATGTCAAGGAAATCAACCTACAAATTCGATTTTAGTTCGAAAAATTAATCCTTATAATTTAGGTGCATTAATCGCTTTATATGAACATAAAATTTTTATTCAAGGTTATATATTAAATATTTTTAGTTTCGATCAATGGGGCGTGGAAATAGGAAAAAAATTATCTCAAGATATTTATAATTATTTAAATAATAATATAACACAAAAGTGTTATGATTCTTCTACTGAAGGACTTATTGATTTTTATAAATCTTTTACGAAGTAAATATTTTAACAATTTGAATTATTAAATTGTTATAAAATAAAAAATTAATTAGAAAAATTTATAATGATGTATATATTTATTAAAAATCTAACTTTTTTTAAAAAAGTATTAAATTTAATTATTAATATTTTATTTAAAAGTTATTTTAAAATTTTAATTTTATGGAATATGCGTGGTTTATTATGTTTACATCAATTAAATCAAAAATACAAAATCTTGGTCAATTTTTAAGTAATATGATAATGCCTAATATAAGTATTTTTATTACATGGGGAATTATGACTGCCTTGTTTATACCTTTAGGATGGCAGCCTAATAAGGCTTTAGAGCAGTTAATATCACCTGTGATTTTTTATCTTTTACCTATTTTGATTGGATATACTGGGGGTCGTTTAATTTCTAATGATAGAGGTGGATTAGTAGGCAGTATAACGACCATTGGGGTAATTACAAGTACTGATATGCCAATGTTATTAGGAGCAATGATTGCTGGACCACTAGGCGGATGGACTATCAAATATTTTGATAAAAAAATAGAAAATAAAATAAAAAATGGTTTTGAAATGTTAGTTAATAATTTCTCTATTGCTATATTTGGAATTTTATTAGCTATTATTTCATTTTTTACTATTGGTCCATTTATTGAATGGATTTCTCATATTTTATCTAGTTTAATAAAATTAATATTATTTTATAACTTATTACCTCTTACATCTATTATTATAGAACCGGCTAAAGTATTTTTTTTAAATAATGCAATTAATCATGGAATTTTTTCACCATTAGGTATTCAAGATACTTCAGAAAATCATAAATCTATATTTTTTTTGATAGAATCTAACCCTGGTCCAGGATTAGGTGTATTAATAGCGTGGTTTTTTTTTGGAAAAGGAAGTTTATCTAGATCTTCAGGAGGAGCGGCAATAATTGAATTTTTAGGAGGAGTTCATGAAATTTATTTTCCTTATGTACTAATTAAACCCAAGTTAATTATTTCTCTTATCATGGGTGGTATGACAGGTGTTTTTATGTTAGTTTTTTTTAATGGTGGTTTGATTTCTGCAATATCACCAGGTTCAGTTTTATCTATTTTAGCAATGACTCCTAAAGGTTTTTATTTGGTTAATATTAGTGCTGTTTTTTGTTCTTTTATAGTTTCTTTTATTACTGCATCTTTATTATTAAAATGCAATTTTTATGAAGTTAATAAAAATAATAAAAAAATATTAAAACAAGATGAAAATTTAATTGATACAAAAATATCAAAAAAAGATCCATTTAATAATATTAAATCTAGATGTTTTAGTAGAATAAAAACAATTATAGTTGCTTGTGATGCTGGAATGGGTTCTAGTGCAATGGGTGCAAGTATTCTTCGTAAAAAAATAAAACTTGCTCATTTAAATCATATTTCTGTAATAAACATGGCAATTAATGTATTACCTCATAATGCAGATTTGGTAATTACACATCAAAATTTAACTGATCGTGCAAAAAAATATGCGCCTAATGCTCAGCATATTTCTTTAAAAAACTTTCTTAATAATAGTTTTTATGATAATTTAGTAAAAAAATTAATAGAAAACCTAATTTCTTTACAAAGAAATGATATTAATTCCCTGGATAAAAATAATAAAAAAAATACAAATTATGAAAAAAAATCTCATAATTTATTTCGATTAAGTGAACAAAATATTTTACTTAATCAATATGCAGATACTAAAGAAGAAGCTATTAATATAGTTGGCAAAAATTTAGTAAAACAAGGTTATGTTACATTTGATTATATTAATTCGATGTTAGAAAGAGAAAAAATATCTTCAACTTGGTTAGGTGAATCAATAGCTCTTCCACATGGCACTATTAAAGGAAAAGAATCTGTCTTAAAGACAGGAATAGTTTTTTGTCAATTTCCTAAAGGAGTTCATTTTGGAGAAGACGTAAATGATATCGCTTATCTTGTAATTGGAATTGCAGCTAAAAACGATGAACATATTATGGTAGTGAGTAATATTACAAATGCCTTAGATAATAAAGATACCATTAAAATATTATCTAAAACCAGTGATGTAAAAACAGTATTGTCACTTTTAAATGTTGAATAAATTCGAGTATGATTTTTTCTAAATAAAACATTTTTTTTGGAATGTCTAATATGAAAGCACTTCATTTTGGAGCTGGAAACATTGGTCTTGGATTTATTGGAAAAATATTATCAGAATCAAATTTTAATATAATTTTTTCTGATATTAATCAAGATGTAATAGATACTATTAATGATAGTAAACATTATTTTGTTAGAACAGTTAGTAAAGATCAAGATAGTATTTTTGATGTTAAAGGTATTAGTGCTATAAATTCTAGTGATCCTAAAATTATAAAAATAATGACTTTGGTTGATTTGATTACAACTGCTGTAGGTCCTTCTGCATTAGATAAAATTGCATCTTTAATTTGTAATGGAATAATATTAAAATTTAATATCCAGTCAATAAAACCCTTAAATATTATCGCTTGTGAAAATAAAATAAAAGCAAGCTCAGTTTTAAAAAAAAACGTGCTAGATAAATTACCTGAAAAATACCATATGTATGTAAATAAATATATTGGCTTTGTAGATTGTAGTATTGATACAATCATACCTTCTTCAGTAATAAATAAAAAGAAAAGTTCTTTATTTATCATTGCTGAAGACTTTCAAGAATGGATTGTAAATTGTAATCAGTTTAAAGGTGAAGTTCCAATAATTACTAATATGAATTTGAGTAATAATTTAGATCCTTTTATAGTAAGGAAATTGTTTACATTAAATACTGGACATGCTATAGCTGCATATTTAGGTTGGATAAAAAAATATAAAACAATACATGAAGCTATCTTAGATGAAAAAATACGTTTTATTGTTAAATCAGCCATGCAAGAAAGTGGAAATTTTTTAATAAAACATTATAATTTTAATTCAAACGATCACTTTTCTTATATAGAGAAGATTTTTTGTCGTTTTGAAAATCCCTTTTTGTCAGATAATCTTTTACGTATAGCGCGAAATCCATTACAAAAATTAAGACGAGAAGAACGTTTAGTCGAACCTCTTTTAGGATGTATTAAATACGGATTATCTTATTTTAATTTAGCAAAGGGTATTGCGTCAGCATTTTGTTATTATAACGAAAATGATCTAGAATCAATAAAAATTTCTTCTTTAATAAAAAACCAAGGTATTAAAAAAACTTTATTAGATATTTGTGGTTTATCTATAAACAGTAAAGAATCCCATTTAATTGTTTCAGAATATAATTCTATTTTAAAAACACATTCATAATTATATAAAATAATTGTAAGACAATATTATTTTTTCTTCAATAATTTATTGAACTAAATTAGAGAATAAGATAATGCCTATTCGTATATTGTCATCCGATTTATCATCTCAAATTTCTGCCGGAGAAGTAATTGATCGACCAGCGTCTGTTATTAAAGAAATTATCGAAAATAGTATAGATGCAAATGCAAAAAATATTAATATTGAAATTGAACAAAATGGTTTTAAATCTATTTTTTTGAACGATGATGGTTTTGGTATTGATCAAAAAGAATTATTACTTGCGATTACTCGTCATGCTACTAGTAAAATTAATTCATTATCTGATTTAGATTCAATTAACACTTTTGGATTTCGAGGTGAAGCGTTAGCTAGTATTAAAGCAGTTTCAAGATTTACTTTAATTTCTTCTAATAGACCAAATAATGTTGCTTGGAAAATATATTCAGAAGGTTTTATTGATAGTAAAATAGTTTTACAACCAATAGCGCACCCTCAAGGAACTACTGTTTTAGTAGAAAATTTATTTTATAATATACCTGTTAAACTAAAATTTATACAAAATCAAAAATTAGAATTTTTAAAAATTTTTGAAGTAATTAAAAAAATTGCTTTATCACATTTTCATATAAATTTTTCTCTAAAACATAACAAAAAAATAATTGTACAATATAATGCTTTGAAAAACTCAAATAATAAAATTGATAGATTGAAAGATGTGTTTTTAAATAAAATCAATATCAATGAATTATTAGAGATAAAATCAAAAATATATAATATTATGCTATTTGGATGGATATCATATCCTCGATATTTTAATAATTTAAAAAAAATTCAATATTGTTATGTTAATAATCGCTATATTCGTAATAATCTTATCGTGAATGCTGTTTGTTCTGCTTATAAAGAAATAGTAGGAAATAAATATGTTTCATTTGTTTTATATTTAACAGTCCCATCTAATGAAATTGATATAAATATTCATCCTACAAAAAATGAAATTGTATTCAATAAATTTGATATAATATATACGTTTATTTATAACAGTATTTTACATAATTTAAAAAAAAATCAAAATAAATATTTATTAAAAATAACATCTTTATCTTTTTCAAAAAAAAATATCAAAAAAAAAGAAAAAAATATTACATTTGATAGTTTTTTTAAAAAATATGATTGTTCTTTTCAGCGCTTGTTAATCGTTGTGCGCAAGTATTATGGTTTAATTCATCAGTATGATAATTTTTCGCTTATTTCATTTCCCTTAGCTCAAGCGATAATTAAAAAATATCAATTAAAAATTGATATAAAAGAAAAAAAAATACCTAAATATTTTTTAGCTAATATTAAAATCAATTTGATATTTAAAGAGTATTCAATTTTATTAAATCATCAAGAAGAATTATTACTCTTTGGATTCTATTTAATTTTTAAGAAAAATTATGTTATTTTAAAATTTATTCCAGTGTGTTTTATGAATAAAAACATTGATATAACGATATCAAAGTTTTTTAAATTTTTATTCGTCAAAAGAAGAGTATCAATTTCAGATATAATTAATTGGTTTTATATTAATCTTTTTATAGAATTAAAAAATTGGAATTATACTGATGGAATTTCAGTATTGTTGCAAATGCAATATTATTGTCCTTTTTTATTAAAAAATCCTCCGCCTAGATTATTACAAAAAATAAATATTAATTCAGCATTATGTATGTTAAAAATATGAATTTTCACAAAAAAAATAAAAAAAAAAACCCATAGTACTTTTTTTAATGGGACCAACAGCATCTGGAAAAACTCAATTTGCTATTTCTCTTAGAGAGTATTTGCCAATAGAATTAATTAGTGTAGATTCTGCTTTGATTTATCGTAATATGGATATTGGAACAGCAAAACCAAGTCTTTCTGATTTATCAAATCATCCTCATCGTCTATTAAATATTAAAGATCCAATTGAAAATTATTCAGTTGCAGAATTTTATAGTGACGTACTAAAAGAAATTAATGATATTGTTAAATTAGGGAAAATACCTTGTCTTGTTGGTGGAACCATGTTTTATTATAATGTATTATTAAATGGATTATCTATTTTACCACCGTCTAATATTAAAATTCGTGAATATTTATTAAACAATCAAAAAAAAATTTTGCATAAACAATTAGAATTAATAGATCCTACTTCTGCTAATCGAATTCATAAAAATGACATTCAAAGATTATTAAGAGCTTTAGAAGTGTTTTATCTTTCCGGTAAAAATTTAACAGAATTAAAAAAAAATAATAACCATAAATTACCATATACTATTTTTCAATTTGCAATTATACCTCCAAGTAAAGAATGGTTAAATAATCGTATTGAATTGCGTATAAAGAAAATGTTGATGCTAGGTTTTCAAGAAGAAGTAGAATTGTTATTTTTTAGAGGAGATTTACATATAAATTTACCATCTATTAGATGTATAGGATATCGTCAAATGTGGGAATATCTTGAATATAAAATTAATCATAAGGAAATGCTTGATAAAATTATTTATGCTACAAAAAAACTTGCTAAACATCAATTAACATGGCTAAAAAAATGGAAAAATCTTAATAAATTGTCATATAGTTCTAATAATGATGTTTTAATTAAACAATTATTATATATACTTGAAAAAAATTAAAAATAGACAAAAGAATACAATAAAAATATTTAGAAAAAATAGATTTTTATTCTTATAAAACATACTATGTATTTTCTGTATTTGTGTTTTTTATGAATTTTATTGTAAATAAATTTGACTATTTTTTAAGTTATTTAAGTAATAAAATTAATAAATGAGGCATAAGATGGCCTGGAATAAACCAAATGATAAAAAACCTGAATTTGATCCTTGGGGGGATAAAAAAGATGACAAAAAAAGCTGTTCAAGTGATAACAATGGAAAACAATTAACTGAAAAAAAAAGTGTATCAGATATAAAAAGTTTTTTCTATAATATGAAAAATATTATTACTAAAACAACTTATTCCTCAAATACACCAAAAAAAAATTTACATCCTTTTTTAATAATAATTTTTATCAGTTTTTTTGTTTGGTGTTTTAGTGGGTTTTATACTATTAAAGAAACTGAACGTGGCGTTGTTACAAGTTTTGGAAAATTTAGTCATTTAGTCGAACCAGGATTAAATTGGAGACCTGTTTTTATCAACGAAGTAAAAGCTGTAAACGTTGAAACTGTAAGGGAATTAGCAACATCAGGGATAATGTTAACTTCAGATGAAAATGTAGTTCATGTAGAAATGAATGTACAATATAAAATAACTAACCCTTCTGACTATTTGTTTTCTGTTTTATACCCTGATGATAGTTTACGTCAAGCAACAGATAGTGCATTACGTGGTGTAATTGGTCGTTCAACTATGGATCGAGTGTTAACAGAGGGACGTACTTTAGTACGTAGTGATACTCAAAGAGAAATTGAAGAAACAATTAAGCCATATCAAATGGGGATAACGATATTAGATGTTAACTTTCAAACAGCTAGACCTCCAGAAGAAGTAAAAACATCTTTTGATGATGCAATAGCAGCACGTGAAAATCGTGAACAATATGTACGTGAAGCTGAGGCATATTCAAATGAAGTTCAACCGAAAGCTCATGGTCAAGCACAAAGAATTTTAGAAGAAGCACGAGCGTATTCATCACGTATAATTTTAGAGGCTGAAGGAGAAGTCGCTCGTTTTGCTAAAATTTTACCTGAATATAGAATAGCTAAAAAAATAACTTTGAAACGTCTTTATATAGAATCAATGGAAAGATTATTAAGTAAAAATAGAAAAATATTTATTGATAAAAAAAGTAATTCAATGTTTTTTCTGTCTTTAGATAAATTTTTTTCTAATAAAAAATCAGTTGATAAAAACTTTACAAACAATGTTAATTTTAGCAAAAATTATTCTCGTTCTTCTAAAGAAGATAAAAATATTAATTATTTTTCTTCATTATCTCCTAAAAATATTTTAGAACAACGTCGTATTAATGCAATACGAAGTCATGTGAAAAATCCAGAGAGAGAATGAATATGAATAAAGCTGTTATTTGTCTATTAAGTATATTATTTTTCTTTATTTCTTCTTCTTTTTTTATTGTTAAAGAAGGAGAGCGTGGTATTGTTTTAAAATTTGGTAAGGTTTTACGTAATAATGAACAAAAAACTGTAGTATATAATCCTGGATTACATTTTAAATTTCCATTTCTAGAAACAGTTAAAATGTTAGATGGACGGATTCATACTATGGATAATCAAGCTGATCGTTTTGTTACAAAAGAAAAAAAAGATCTAATTGTTGATTCTTATATTAAATGGCGTATTAATGATTTCAGTCGTTATTATCTTGCTACAGGAGGAGGTGATATATTTCAAGCTGAAGTCTTATTAAAAAGAAAATTTAGTGATCGTTTACGTTCTGAAATAGGTTGTCTTAATGTAAAAGAAATTGTTACTGATTCTAGAGGAAGATTAACAAAAGATGTTCTTAACACCTTAAATAAAGGAACTATACATTTAGAAAAAGAATCGTCAATTAATGTTAATAGTATGAATGCATTAGGAATACAAGTTGTAGATGTTCGCATTAAGCAAATTAATTTACCTATCGAAGTATCTGATGCGATATATAATCGTATGAGAGCAGAAAGAGAAGCTGTAGCTAGAAGTCAACGCTCTCAAGGACAAGAAAAAGCTGAAAAAATACGTGCAGCTGCAGATTATAAAGTTTCTATAATATTAGCAGAAGCACAAAAAGAAGCATTAATGATTAAAGGTGAAGGAGAAGCTATTGTAACGAGATTATTTGCACAAAATTATAATAAAGAACCTTATTTTTATTTTTTTATTCGTAGTTTACGTGCTTATGAAAATAGTTTTAAAAATGATGGTAATATTATGTTGATTCAACCAGATGGTAAATTTTTTAAATATATAAATAAAATGATTAAAATTGAATAAAATATTCTTATAAACGTAAAGATTTTAAAAATAGTAGGTGTTATTAAAAATGAATAAAAATATTGTAATACTCGGAACACAATGGGGTGATGAAGGAAAAGGTAAAATAGTAGATTATCTAACTGAAGATGCTGCATATGTTGTAAGATGTCAAGGAGGTCATAACGCAGGTCATACTTTAGTTGTAAATGGAGAAAAAATTATTCTTCATTTAATTCCATCTGGATTGTTGCATGATAATACAATTGGTGTCATTGCTAATGGTGTGGTAGTGTCTCCGTTAGAACTAATAAAAGAAATAAAAAAATTAGAAAAACGTGGTATTTTTGTTAGAAAACGTTTACTGATTTCTAGTTCAGCTACTTTAGTTTTAAAATATCATATTGAAATGGATATTGCGCGTGAAAAAAGATTAGGAATTAATGCAATTGGTACTACGGGAAGAGGTATTGGACCAGCATACGAAGATAAAATTGCTCGTCGAGGATTACGTATAAAAGATTTAAAAGATGAAAAAAAATTATCAACACGTTTAGAGAAAATAGTAGATTACTATAATCATCAGCTAGTATCTTTTTACAAATGTAATTCTATTAATTATAAAATAATTTTAAAGGATTTACTACCAATAATAGATTTAATTCAAGATATGATTCAAGATACAACTCATATTTTACATAAAGCTATTCAAAATAACAAAAAAATTGTTTTTGAAGGCGCTCAAGGTAGTTTTTTAGATATCGATCATGGTACATATCCATATGTTACTTCTTCTAATACTACTATTGGTGGCATTATCTCAGGTACTGGAGTAGGTCCTAGATGTTTAAATCGTATACTTGGAGTAACTAAAGCATATTCTACAAGAGTTGGTAATGGTCCTTTCCCTACTGAATTATTTGATAATATAGATGAACATTTTTCAACAAAAGGTCATGAATTTGGTTCTACAACAGGTAGAAAAAGACGGACTGGTTGGTTAGATACAGTATCTTTGTGTCGAGCAGTAAAAATCAATTCTTTGTCAAGCTTATGTATAACAAAATTAGATGTATTAGATGGTTTAAATGAGATAAAAATTTGTATATCTTATAAAAATACTAATACTTCAGAGATTATATCATATCCTGATACAGTATATGATTGGGAGAATATAGAGCCAATATATGAAATTTTACCAGGATGGAAAAAGAAAACTTTAGGTATTAAAAAACTAGAAGATTTACCTTATGAAGCTCAAAATTATATAAAACGTATAGAAACAATAACTAAAATTCCTATTGATATAATTTCTACAGGTCCTGAACGTTCTAATATTATCTTAGTAAGAAATCTTTTCTAATAAAAGATAAATTTTGAAACCATTTTACTCTAAAAATATAAGATGTTTGATTTTTGAAAAATTAGAAATAATTCTATAAAAATATAAGAGCATGTTTAAAAAAATTATTAACTATAATTTATATATATTATAAAATAATATAAATGGAGAAGTAAATATGGTAGTAGATCCCTACCAAAAAAGAGAAGCCAGTAAATATAAAAACCCTATTCCAAGTCGAGAATACATCTCTTCATGTCTTAAAAAATGCAAAAATTTAATAAGTCAAAAACATTTAGAAAAGAAATTTGGTATCAATAATCAAGAAGAAAAAAAAGCATTACGTCGACGATTAAGAGCAATGGAACGAGATGGTCAAGTTATATATACTAAAAACCGTTTTTACATTACTCCTGAAAATTTAAAAGTTGTTAAAGGAAAAGTAATAGGTCATAGAGATGGTTATGGTTTTCTTAGAACAGAAACATTAAAAGAAGATCTTTGGCTTTCTTCAGAACAAATGAAATTATGTATTCACGGAGATATTATTTTAGCTCATATAGTAAATTCTGATAGAAAAAGACGAAGTTCTGCTAGATTTTTAAAAATATTACAACCTAATAATGTATTAATTGTTGGTAGATATTATATTCATCATGAAAAAAAAATTGTGATTCCGAATGACACTCGTTTTAATTTTAAGATTTTTGTCCTTTCATCTATTAAAGAGAATATTTCTATAGGATCTATTGTAGTTGTAAAATTAAAACAACATTTTATAAGAAAAAACAGAATACAAGGATTAATAGTAGAAATTCTTGGAAAAGAAATGGGCACTAGTTTAGCTATTGATATAGCACTACGTACTCATTCTATTCCTTCGTTGTGGTCTAAAGAAGTTGAAAACCAATTATGTAAAATTACTGATAAAATAAATCCATTTGATTTAAAAAATCGAATAGATTTAAGAC
Source organism: Buchnera aphidicola (Brevicoryne brassicae) (assembly GCF_005082825.1). Lineage (NCBI taxonomy): Bacteria > Pseudomonadati > Pseudomonadota > Gammaproteobacteria > Enterobacterales > Erwiniaceae > Buchnera > Buchnera aphidicola. The sequence continues at coordinate 602,523 of NZ_CP034882.1, read as the reverse complement.
ATCTTCCTTTTTTCACTATTGACGATGAAGACGCTCGTGATTTTGATGATGCGGTTTTTTGTGAAAAAAAAACAGATTTAGAAGAAGGATGGAATTTATGGGTAGCAGTTGCAGATGTAAGTTATTATATTAAACCTGATACTGCTTTAGATAAAGAAGCATTAGAACGCGGTACATCTATATATTTTCCTTCATTAGTTATACCTATGTTACCAGAAAAAATTTCTACAGATTTATGTTCTTTAAAACCTTATAAAGAACGTTTTTGTTTAATATGTGAAATGAATTTATCTAAAAAAGGAGAGTTAATTAGCTATAAACATTATGAAGCTGTTATATCTTCTCATGGACGATTTACATATAATGAAATTTTTAAAATTTGGAATGGTGATACTTTTTTACGTTTTAAGTATAAAAAATTTTTAAAAGACATTGAAAATTTATCATATTTACAAAAAACTTTAAATAAATATAATTTTTCTAGGAAAGGTATTTATTTTGAAAATATAGAGCCAAAATTTCTTTTAGATTCTAACTTAAAAATTAAACATATTTCTCAAAACATTCGAAATGATGTGCATAAATTCATTGAATCATGTATGATATTAGCTAATACAGCTTCTGCATCTTTTGTAGAAAAATATAAATATCCCGTCTTATTTCGTAATCATGATCGTCCAAAAAAAGATAATGTTGCTAGTTTTCGTTTATTTTTGAAAGAACTAGGATTAACTTTATCAGGAGGAGAAAATCCAGAATCCATTCATTATGCAAATTTATTAAAAAATATTTCCAAACGTCCTGAATACGAAATGATTCAAATAATTTTATTACGTTCTATGAAACAAGCTGTATATTCTCCAGATAATTGTGGGCATTTTGGTTTGTCTTTATCTAGTTATGTTCATTTTACTTCACCTATTCGACGCTATCCTGATCTTATTTTACATAGAGTTATAAAATATTTATTATCAAAAAACAACGAAAATATTTCCTTTAGTAAATACAATACTTCTAATACTTATGCATACGGTATAAATGAAATAAAAAAAATAGGTGTTCATTGTTCTATGACTGAAAGACGTGCTGATGAAGCAACTCGAGATGTAGTAGATTGGTTGAAATGTGATTTTATGCATAAAAAAATAGGTAATATACTGACAGGTGTAATCTCTAATGTCACTTCTTTCGGATTTTTCGTTCGTTTAAATCACTTTTTTATTGAGGGATTAGTTCATATAGCATCTTTACATGATGATTATTATTATTTTGATGCCTTAGGATTTAAATTAATTGGAAAATCTAAAAAAAACACTTATTGTCTTGGTGATACACTAAAAGTAAAAGTTATATCTGTCAATTTAAATGAACGTAAAATAGAATTATCTTTGATATAATTCTTATGCGTTTTTATTTTAACAATGAAATTTCATTGATTTTTTTATTAAACTAAAATACCATATGTAATAAAATTATCTATAAACTTAAAAAAGTTCCTTGCTTCCTTGAAAATATCTATAATTACCTCATAAGGAAGCTAAAAAAACCAAAAGGAGCATATCTTTTTATGCGTCATTATGAAATTATTTTTATGATTCATCCCGATCACAGTGAAAAAGTTCCAGTGTTAATTGAAAAATATAAAAAAATTATTGATAATCATTCAGGTATTATACATCGTTTAGAAGATTGGGGCAGACGTCAATTATCTTATTCTATTAATAAATTACAAAAAGCACACTATGTTTTAATGAACATTGAAGTTACTTCTAAAGCTATTAATTTCTTAGAAACAGAATTTCGTTTTAATACTATAGTTCTTCGGAATATGATTATATGTATGAAAAAAGCAATAACCGAGCCTTCACCTATTATTAAATTAAAAGATGAAAAAAAAGAAAAAAAACAAATTTAAATTTAATTTTTTTAAAAATTTGTTATTAATATAATAAATAAGATTATAAACAATAAAAAATATTTAATTTTTTTACTATTATTGGAGAACATATACATGGTTCGTTATTTTCGTCGTAGAAAATTCTGTCGTTTTACTGCAGAAGGCATTCAAGAGATAGATTATAAAGATATTACTATTTTAAAAAACTATATTACAGAAAGTGGAAAAATTGTTCCTAGTCGTATTACTGGTACTCGAGCAAAATATCAACGACAACTATCTAGAGCTATTAAAAGAGCTCGATATCTTGCTTTGTTACCTTATACTGATCAACACCGTTAAATAATAAATTTATTTATGTGTAATAATATATGAGATTAAATAATGGAAATAATTCTTTTAGAAACAATTCATAAATTAGGTAATACTGGTTCAGTTATTCATGTTAAATCTGGTTATGCAAGAAACTTTTTGATTCCAAAAGGTAAAGCTATTTTAGCTCATAAAAAAAATATCGAATCTTTTGAGGCTCAACGTGTTGCATTAGAACAAGAAAATATTAATAAATTTCTTACAGCACAGTCACGTGCTGACAAAATAAAAAAAATAAAAGCTATAACAATTTTTTCTAAAGTGGGTAAAGAAGGTAAAATATTTGGTTCTGTAGGTATTAGAAATATAATAAAAGAAATGATGTCTTTAGGTATTAAATTAAATAAAAAAGAAATTCGTCTACCGAATGGTTTATTGCGCAAAGTCGGAGAACATAAAGTAATATTTCAACCACATAACGAAATATGTATTGATTTTATAGTTAATGTTATTTCAAAAAATTAAATTTTTAGAAATTTTTATTTCTTATTACTATTAAAGATGTGTAAAAGTATAATGTTAGAAAAAGTTTGTAAGTTAGCGCGTTACACAGGAAGTGTAATTATGAAATTTTATAACTCTCAAAAATCTATAAATATTTCTTATAAATCGGATAAAACTCCTATAACTAATGTTGATCGTGAAGCTAATAACATAATTAAAGAAGGACTTATACAAATAAATCCTAATTTTCCAATCATTTCCGAAGAAGAATCACATAATTTTGATATTTATCGTTTTTGGAAAGATTATTGGTTGATTGATCCTTTAGATGGAACTAAAGAATTTTTGAAAAAAAATGGTGAATTTACAGTAAATATTAGTTTAATTAAAAATGGAATTCCTGTATTAGGAGTGATATATGCTCCTTTTTCAAACATTTTATACTCTTCTTTTAATAACAACGCTTGGAAAGAAATCAAACCAGGTGTAAAAGAAAAAATTAGCGTTTCTTATTCAGAAAAGAACACACCATTATTAATTACTAGTCGTTCACATCCTGATAAAGAATTAAACAATTATTTAAAAAAAATAAAAAATTATAAATTAAAAAAAATGGGTTCTTCTCTAAAATTTTGTTTAATTGCAGAAGGTACTGCACAAATTTACCCAAGATTTGGGAAAACCCATATTTGGGATACTGCTGCAGGTCAAGCTATTGTTACTGCTGCGGGTGGAACAGTAAAGACGTGGACAGGCGATGATTTAAACTATTCATTATCTTCTTGTTCTTCTTTTATTAATTCTGGTTTTTGTGCATTGTCAATATAATGTTTTAATCAAAAATTGTTTTTACTAATCAAGAAAGAATTTTATTATGAATAATATTGAAATACAAATTATGGATTTAAGTATTGAAAAAAAATTTTTACTACCAACATATGCAACTTCAGGATCATCTGGTTTAGATCTTCGAGCTTGTTTAGAAGAAAAAATTAAGTTAAAACCTGAAAAGACTATCTTAGTTTCAACTGGTATAGCAATATACATCAAAAATCCTAATATAACAGCACTGATTTTACCTCGTTCTGGATTAGGTCATAAAAAAGGAATTGTTCTGGGTAATCTAGTAGGTTTAATTGATTCTGATTATCAAGGTCAATTAATGATATCCCTTTGGAATCGTAGTAAAAAAATTTTTTATATAAATCCTAATGATAGGATAGCGCAAATAATATTTATTCCAGTTATTAGACCAAATTTTTCTTTAGTAAAAAATTTTGATAAAACCATACGTGCTGAAAAAGGTTTTGGACATTCTGGAACTTTTTAAATATGTTTTATGTTATTTTTTATATTTATTCATTAAGACCATATTTTTGACGATATTTTTCTAATTCTGGTACATGTTTTTTTAATTTTTTATCTTCTAGTAAATAATTAATTAAATCTTTAATTGTAATTATTGAAATAATTTTATAACTTTTTTTGTTACTGAGATAATTCACGTTATATAAATCTCTTTTCCCTTTTTCTTTTCTATCTAGAAGTACAAATATAGAAGATATATGTGCGTTTTGTTCTTCAAGAATTTTAATAGAATGATGTATTGCAGTTCCTGATGTTATTACATCATCTAAAATAATAATTTTCTTGTTTTGAATTATATTGCCTACTAAATTGCCCTTTTCTCCATATGTTTTTTTTTCTTTTCTATTAAAAGTATATGGAATATTTAAATTATAGTAATTTTTTAATGCTATGGAGGTTGCTACAGCGATAGGAATACCTTTATATGCTGGACCAAATAAAACGTCAAATTCTATTTTTGAGTCTATTATAGAATGAGCGTAAAATAAACCAATTTTGACAATGTCTTTACCGTTAGATAATAGACCTGAGTTAAAAAAATAAGGACTGCAACGTCCTGATTTTAGTGTAAATGTTCCAAATTTTAAAGCTTTTTTTTTAAAACAAAAGTCAATAAATTGTTTTTTCCAGTGCATAAAAATTAAATCCTAATTTATCATAAAATTCAAAATAATATTTTAAAAAATATCAACATTTTAGTTGATATTAAAAATTATGATAATTTTTATTAGAAAATTTTATAAAAAAAGCAGTAATTTTTTATTGGTGGCCCTTGCTGGATTTGAACCAGCGACCAAGCGATTATGAGTCGCCTGCTCTTACCACTGAGCTAAAGGGCCATATTTTTTCTATCTTTATACTATAAATCAATTTTTTCTAATAATCTAGAGTTCTTTTTAAAATTTCATGTTTTTTAAAAAAAAAAATATATATATTTGACAGATGGATAAAATTTTGATATATATTATTAAATTCCTCTGTAGTTCAGTTGGCAGAACGGCGGACTGTTAATCCGTATGTCACTGGTTCGAATCCAGTCAGGGGAGAAAAAATTTAATTAATAATTAGTTTTAGTTCTCTTGATAAGTTTCTTTTTTCTTTAGAAAGTTCTGCACTTTTCACAATGTAGTCATCGACTCTATCTTCGTAATCGTTTTTCATCATAAAAATTATCTTTTTAATTTCTTCATAATTCATATCTGATGTAATATATTGACTAAGATTATCTAAAAGTAATATTCTTTTTTGATTGTCTCTAATTTTTTTTTCAATGTCAGATATCTCTCTCTTGATTTTATTTTTTCTTCTAAATTTATGAACGAATTCTAATACATTTTTAAATGATTTTTTTGTGTCTGACATTTTTAAAAAGCCTTTTATTTATGTTTAATTTTTAATTTTTTGAAAAATATCAAAATGTTAAAAGTTTAACATGTTTTATTTAATTATTAAATTTTAAAAAAATTATGTCTTTAAAAAAAACTTCTACATTTTTATTTTATGATTATGAAACTTTTGGAATACATACATCTTTAGATAAGCCAGCTCAATTTGCTTGCATTAGAACAGATACGGATTTTAATGTTATTGAAGATCCACAATGTTTTTATTGTTATTCTTCAGATGATTATTTACCTGATCCTTGTTCTGTTTTAATTACACGTATAACTCCTCAATATACACAAAAACATGGAACTAATGAATATATTTTTTCTAAAAAAATATTCAATATTTTTAAACAATCAAATACGTGCATTGTTGGTTATAATAACATTAATTTTGATGATGAAATTACAAGAAATATATTTTATAGAAATTTTTTTGATCCCTATGAATGGTGTTGGAAGAATGGAAATTCTCGTTGGGATATATTACCTTTATTAAGAGCATGTTATGCTTTGAGACCTAAAGGTATAAAATGGCCTAAAAATAATTTAGGTCTAGTTAGTTTTAAACTTTCAGATTTAACTAAAATAAATAATATTGTTCATTTAAATGCACATGATGCTATGGCGGATGTATATGCAACTATCGCAATAACAAAATTGATTAAAAAAATGCAACCTAAATTATTTAGCTTTTTTTTCAGAAATAGAAATAAAAAAGAGTTATATAAATTAATCAATTTAAAAAAATTTGAGCCAATTGTTTATATTTCTAATCATTTTGGTGCTGTTCGTTACAATCTAAGCTGTATATTACCTATAGCATGGCATAAAAATAATAGTAATGTACTAATTGCTATTGATTTGTTTAAAGATGTTGAAAGATTAATTCTTTTATGTCAAAAAATATCTTTTGATAATAATTTTATCAAAAATTTATTTAATTTAGGAATAGTTTTATTGCATCTTAATCGTTGTCCAATGTTAGCACCGATTCAATCTATACGAGTTGAAGATTATCGTCGACTTGATTTAGATGTTTTTTTATATAATAGTAAAATTAATTTTTTAAAAAAAAATAGTAATTTTTTTGAAAAAATAAAAGTTATTTTTTCTAAAAAAAATGATTTTAGTATTTCGTCAAATGTAGATTTACAAATTTATAATGCGTTTTTTGATGTACATGATAAAAAAATTATAGAAATTATTAGAAATACTTCACCGTTTTTATTAAAAAAAATTAATTGTAATTTTCATGATATTCGTTTAAAAACATTATTTTTTCGTTATCGAGCTCGAAATTTTTTAGAGACATTAAATAAAAATGAGAAAAAATTATGGTTTAAATATTGTTTAAATGTTTTAAAACCAAGTGTTTTAAACGAATATATAGATAAAATTAAAGATTTATTAAAACAGAATTCTCTTAATAAAAAGAATATTATTTTACTAAATAGTATATTAGTTTATACTTTTCAAAAATATAAAAAATTATTTTATCAAAATTTTAATTTAAATTAATTTTTTTTTTATATTAAAATTGTATTCTTGTAAAAAAAATAGCAATTCTTGTAATTTTTTATTATTTTTTGAATAGAAAAAAATATTTTTTATTATTTTTTGATCAATTTTTGTTTTATAAAAAATTTTCTTAATTTTAGATATAATTATTTTTTTTGAGTCGATAAAATAAACAGATGGATGTAAAATGTTTTGAATTTCTTTTTTTAATAATAAAAAATGAGTACAGCCTAATATAATTGTATCTGGCTGTACTGCAAGATTAATCCATGGTTGAAAAATATTTTGTAATTCTATTTTTTCAACTTTAATACCTCTGATTTTTTTTTCAGCTATTAATGCTAATTTATTTGTGGCTATAATTTTAATTACTTTATTAAAAGATTTTTTTTGTATTATTTTTTTGATATAAGAAGAATTAATAGTTGCTTTAGTAGCTATTAAACCAATAATGTTATTTTTTGTAATTTTTTTAGCTGTGTGAATATCAGGTAGAACGCCAATAATAGGAAAATTAAATTTTTTTCTTAAGATAGATAAACTAGCAGTACTTGCTGTATTACATGCAATTAAAACTATCTGAATAGGATAAATTTTTTTTACTATATTAATTATGTTAATACTTCTCTCGATAATAAAAAGTTTTTTTTTGTTTCCATAAGGAAAAAATTCATTATCTAATACATATACATAATGTATGTTTGGTAGTTTTTTTTTTATATATTTTAATATAGATAAACCACCTACTCCTGAATCAAATATTAGCACTGTATGATTTTTTTTATAAAGTAAAAAGTATTATTTTAAGATAAAGTGTTTTTTAATTTTTAAAAATTACTCACAATAGTTATTATAAATAATCTTATATTTTTTCAGTTTTTTTAAATAAAAATAATTTCATTTGTTTTTCTATTTCTTCTTGGTCATTAATATTACACATATTGAGTTTTTTCTCATTTATTAAAATAGTTTGTTTTATAATCCATTGCTTCCATGCTGTTTTAGAGATTTGATTATATATTTTTTTTCCTAATTCACCAGGATACGATTGATAATCTTGACCTTCAGATTTTTTTTCTAAAAACGTACAAAAAATTATACGAGGCATTTTTTATTATCCCCTTAAAAAAATATCTTTTTTAAAACTTTCAAGTATTTTTTTTACAGGTCGAGGTAATCCTATATGTTGAGGATTGTTTAAATCATACCAAAGACCCATTTTATCTTTTTCATGAATTTCTAAAATAGATGATAATTCAAATAAAATTGGATGAATATGTAAAATAAAATGACTAAATTGATGAAAAAATGATATCATCTTTTTTCTTTTATTTAAATTTATTTTTTTTTCTTTTGACCAGATTAATGCTTTTTTTTGACTATCAAAACTTGGAAAACAAAACAAATCTCTCCAAATGTTTTTTTTGGTATTTTTTTCTATCCAAAAATTATTTTTAAATTTAATTAAAACAAACCAAGATATTATTTTAGGAGTTTTTTTTTTGATGTGTTTTAAAGGGTATTTTTCCCATTTTTGTTCTATATATGCAACGCATTTTTGATTTAATGGACAAATATTACATTTTGCTTTTCCACGTATACAGATTAATGAACCTAAGTCCATCATGGCTTGATTGAATTTAGCACTATTATGTATTGGAGTAATATACTCTATGATATCCCATAATTTTTTTTCTGTTGTTCTATCTTTTAAAGAGCCTATAATACCATAGTAACGAATTAAAATTCTTTTTACATTTCCATCTAAAATAGAATAAAAAAAATTTAGTGATAAAGATAAAATAGCTCCTGCTGTAGATTTTCCTATTCCCGGTAGTTTAATGACTTCTATAAATTGATTAGGAAATATCCCATTATGTTTTATTTGAATGATTTGAGCTGATTTATGAATGTTTCTTGCTCTATTATAGTATCCTAAACCGCTCCATAAATGTAAAACTTCGTCTAATTTAGCATTACTTAAGGTTTTTATGTTTGGAAAATTTAATATGAATTTTTCAAAATATGGGATAACAGATTTTACTGTAGTTTGTTGTAACATTATTTCAGATATCCAAACTATGTATAATGTTTTGTTTTTTTGCCATGGTAAATCTTTTCTGCCATAAAAATGGTACCAGTTTAGAACTAATTGGGAAAAAGAATATATTGTCATTATAATAAGCAACCATTTTTTATAAAAAATTTAAAGAATATATTCAATTTTATACGAATAAATTATTAAAAATTTTTGATTTAAACTAAATTAGCAACTAAATATGAAAAATAATATTTTGACACCTAAATATGACCATAATGGTATTTTTTTACGTAAAATTCGAAGTTTTGTATGTCGTAAAGGTCGTATTACTACATCTCAATTAAATGCAATTAAAAGATATTGGCCGTTAATTGGAATTGATTTTTGCCTAGAACCATTAAATTTTTCTTCTATATTTAATAGTTCTGATCCAGTTATATTAGAAATTGGGTTTGGTTCAGGAAGATCTTTAGTTCAAACTGCAATGAATTTTCCTGATAAAAATTTTCTAGGGATAGAAGTATATAAATCAGGAATAGGATCGTGCTTAAATTTAGCTTATATTTATAAACTTAAAAACTTAAAAATAATTTATTATGATGCGATTGAAGTTATTAATATTATGATTTTAGATCACACTTTATTAACTGTACAAATTTTTTTTCCAGATCCTTGGAATAAAAAACGTCATAAAAAACGAAGGATTTTACAAAGTGATTTTTTAAAGGTTCTTGCTAAAAAGCTAATATTTAATGGTATATTACATATTGTGACGGATTCTGAAGAATATGCTTTTTACATATTAGATAGAATTAACTGTATCGATGATTATGAAAATTTATCAAAGACGAATGATTTTGTTATACGTCCTGTATCTCGTATAATAACTGATTTTGAAAAAAAGGCACATCTTCGTGGTGATCGTGTTTTTGATTTAATGTTTCAATTAAAAATATCATAGTATATTTAATTTATTTTAAAAAGATTTTTAGTAGTGAATTCAAAAAAAATTTACCTTTTTTTGTTGTATTCCAATAATCTGTTGTATTAATTAAAAATCCATTATTTATTGCTTTTTGAATTCTTTTTTTTATATTAATTTCATTTATATGAGTTTTTTTTCTAAAATCTTTTTTTAAAATAGGTTTATATAACCTAAAAGTATTCATAAAATATTCAAAAACTATGTCTTCTTCAGAAACAGTATTTACAGAATTCAAATAATTTCCATTTAAAAAATTTTTTATATTTTTGTTTTTAAACGTTCTAATGATTTTACCATTTTTTTGAGTAATTTTACCATGAGCTCCGCAACCTATTCCTATGTAATCGCCAAAATTCCAATAATTAAGATTGTGCTGGCACTGGTAATCATGTTTTGCATACGAAGAGATTTCATATTTTTTATATCCTGATTTTCTTAGTAACTTATCTCCTTTAGAGAACATTTCGAAAATTATTTCATCATTAGGGATGTTTAGTTTTTTTGAATAAAATATAGTATTAGGTTCTATAGTTAACTGATACCATGAGATATGAGACGGATTATATCCAATAGCATATTTCAAGTCTAGTAAAGAATTTTCTAAAGTTTGATCAGGTAAACCATACATTAAATCTAAATTAATATTTTGACTTACCTTTTTCAATTCTTTAATTGCATTTATACATTCATCTAAATCGTATGTGCGTTCTATTTTTTTTAGTAAATCTGAATCAAATGTTTGAACACCTAAAGAAAAACGATTAATTCCAGAATTTTTATAATGAACAAAACGTTTGCATTCTATTGTTTTAGGATTTGCTTCTATAGTAATTTCTGCATTTTGAGAAACAAAATATCTTTCTTTAATACCATAAATTAATCTTTTTATTGATTTATTTTTTAATAAACTAGGTGTTCCTCCACCGATAAAAATAGTATTTATTTTTCTATTTTTTATAAGATGTAAATCTTTTTCAAAGTCTTTTAATAAATTTTCAATATACTTTTTCTCAGGAATAATTTCTGGACTGACATATGAATGAAAATCACAGTACCCACATTTTTTTAAACACCAAGGAATATGAATATATAAACTAATAGGAGATAATTTAAACATAGGAATACTTTTTTTAATGAATTTTGATAAAAATATTTTATTTATTAAAAATATTACGACCAATTCTTATCATATTGCTTTCAGCAAGTAAAGATTTTTTTATATCAAAACTTGTTCCTAATGACAAAGTGTCTACTGATGCATATTTTCTTTTTAATTGATTAAATATAATTTTTATTTTTTTATATTGAATGTTATTATCAATAATATTTTTTTTTATTTCAGGCATAGCCATAATTCCTCGTAAATTAAGATTAGGCATTAAAGAAATTACTTTTGCTAATTTTTGATATTCGTTTATATTAATACCATTTTTATTTGGTTCTTTAGAAACGTTAATCTGAATTAAAACGTTAATGGGAAGTAGATTTTTTGGTCTATATTGATTTAATAAGAGTGCAATTTTTTCTGTATTAATTGTTTGACACCAATCAAAATTTTGAGCAACTATTTTAGTTTTATTAGATTGTATTTTACCAATAAAATGCCAAATAATATTTTTGTATTTTTGTAATTTTTGTATTTTGCAAACACCTTCTTTTGCATAATTTTCTCCGAACTCTTTAATTCCTAATAATATTGATTGTTCAATGATATCAATATTTTGATTTTTAGTAACTGTAATAATTCTTATTTTTTTTGTAGAGATATTATTGTTTTTAACAAAATTCTGTATTTTTTTTTTAAATTTTTATAATTATAACTTATATTTTTCATATTTTTATTTTTTCTTGTTTTTAAAATGATTAAATTTCAAGTGTATTTTGATCTAACCAACTTTCCAATATAATTACAGCTGAAAGAGAATGAATATTGATTTTTTTTAGTTGTTTAAAACCTCCTTTTTGAAATATTACCGATCTGGCTTCTATAGTAGTTAAACGTTCATCATGCATTTTTACTAAAATATTAAATTTATTTTTTAATAAGCAAGCAAATTTTTCTGTTTTTTTTGTTATATTTTGTTTAGTACCATTTATATTGAGTGGAAGACCAACAATCAAAAATTTAGGTTTCCAATATTTTAATAAATTTTTTACAGTATTCCAATTTGGTATTCCGTTATGTGCATTTAAAACCCTTAAAGGTCTGCCTTTCTTGGTAATATTTTCTCCCACTGCTATTCCTATGTTTTTTATACCAAAATCAAATGCAATTACTATCATTTTTCGATCTCTGTTGTATTTCTTTTTCGATATAATCTAGTAAAATACTAGTAATAGAAATATTTTTTTCTGATTCAATTTCACAAATTCCTGTTGGACTTGTAACATTAATTTCAGTTAATTTATCACCTATTATATCTAATCCAACAAAAATTAAACCTTTTCTTTTTAAAATTGGAGCTAAATGATTAGCTATTTCCCAATCAGTTTGACTGAGTAATTGTATTTTCCCTTTTCCTCCAACAGCTAAATTAGCTCTTGTTTCACCAATTTGTGGAATCCTAGCTAAGCACCATGGTATCGGATTTCCATTAACAATTAAAACTCTTTTATCACCAAGATTAATTTTTGGTAAATAGGCTTGAACCATACAAAAATTTTTTTCATAATGTGTCAAAGTTTCAACAATGACTGCGAAATTAGGATCATTTTTTTTAATACGAAATATATTAGCACCTCCCATTCCATCTAATGGTTTAATTATAACATCTTGATGTTTTTTCCAAAATTGACGTATTTTAGAAGAATTTCTTGTTACTAAAGTATCGGGAGTTAATTCAGAAAACCAGGATATAAAAATTTTTTCATTACAATCTCTTAAACTTTGAGGTTTATTAATAATTAACACCCCTGCGTTTTCTGCACGTTCTAATATATATGTTGAATAAATAAATTCTGTATCGAATGGAGGATCTTTTCTCATTAAAATAACATCTAATGTATTTAATGAAATATTTTTTTCATCAATGACTTTATGCCATTTTTTTATGTTCTTTTCTAATTTAATTAAACGAACCCTTGCATATGGATGACCATTCTGTAAGTAAAGATCATTCATTTCCATATAATGAATTAGATGATTTCTTTTTTGAGATTCTAGAAGAATAGCAAAACTCGAATCTTTTTTAATATTAATAGATTCAATAGAATCCATTAGTATTCCAACTTTAAGTTTGATTTTTTTATACATTTATTTAATCTTATGATTTGAAAAAACATTTTTAAATAGATGGTGTTTTTTGTTTAATTTAAATATTTTATATACTTATATATTCAAAACTAAAATAATATTATTTTAATTATTTTATTAATATATTTTAAATATATTTAAAAACTTATTTTTGTAAAATTTTTTATTGCTAAATAATTAAAAAAATATTTTTTGATAATTGTTGTTTTTTAATAATTTAAAAAATTATTAAAATGTTTTTTAAAAATTAATCATATTTAGCACCTGAATAATTGTCAAACCTAGACCAATGTCCATTAAACGTCAAACATACTGTTCCTATTGGACCATTTCTTTGTTTCCCTATTATTATTTCTGCTATTCCTTTAAAATCACTATTTTCATTGTAAATTTCATCACGATATATAAACATTATTAAATCTGCATCTTGTTCTAAAGAACCTGATTCACGTAAATCTGAATTTACTGGTCTTTTATCTGATCTTTGCTCTAAAGATCGATTAAGTTGTGATAATGCTATTACTGGAACTTGAAGCTCCTTTGCTAATGCTTTTAAAGTTCTAGATATTTCTGCGATCTCCAGGGTACGATTTTCTGATAAAGAGGGTACTCTCATAAGTTGTAAATAATCTACCATAATTAAAGTTAATCCATTATTTTCTCGATAAATTCTACGTGCTCTTGAACGGACTTCACTTGGAGTTAATGCTGAAGAATCATCAATGTAAATGTTCTTTTTTTTAAGCAGTACATTAATTGTACCAGACATGCGTGCCCAGTCTTCATCATTTAATTGTCCAGTACGAATTCGTGCTTGATTTACTCTAGACAAAGATGCTAACATACGCATCATAATCTGTTCTCCAGGCATTTCTAAACTAAAAATAAGCACAGGTTTATCGTAAAGCATAGCAGCATTTTCACACAAGTTCATTGCAAACGTTGTTTTTCCCATTGAAGGCCTTGCTGCAATAATAATTAGTTCAGAACGTTGTAATCCAGATGTTTTTTTATTTAAATCTTGATACCCTGTATTAATTCCTGTTACTCCATCATGAGGTGATAAAAATAATTTTTCAATACTAGCAACAGTTTCATCAAGAATTTGTTCTACATTTTTTGGACCTGAATCTTTTTTAAAACGTTTTTCTGCAATTTTAAAAACACTTGACTCTGCGTAATCTAATAATTCTTCGCTTTTTCTACCTTGTGTATCATATCCAGCATTAGCTATTTTATTAGCTACTAATATCATTTCTCTTACTATTGCACGTTCTCGAACTATATCTGCATATGCAGTAATATTAGCTGTACTGGGAGTGTTTTTTGATAGTTCAGCCAAATAAGAAAATCTACCTACACTTTCTAGCTTACCTTTTTGTTCTAAAGATTCAGATAGAGTAATCAAATCAATTGGATATCCTAAATCAAGAAGTTGTTGCATTTCTTGAAATATTAAACGATGGGGTTTACTAAAAAAATCATCAGCAACTACATGTTCTGAAACTGTATCCCATTGTTCATTATCTAACATTAAACCACCTAATACAGATTGTTCTGCTTCTAAAGAATGCGGTGGAATTTTTAATCTATTAATTTGATGTAAATATAATTTATTTTTAGCCATATTTATTGCATATACCATTATTTAGTGAATCAATATGAAATTATATCGTAATATTGCAATAATACATCATTTATGAACTGATCTATTTGTGTCCTTTTTGATTTTTTTTTAAATATCAATTTAAAACATTGTCAAATGTGTATTAATAATATTTAATCTTTCACAAAATATTTTACTCATATTATTTTTTTTAAAAAATAATATTTTTAATTATTAAATTTTTTTAATATTTTATAATTTTTTAAAAAATATTTAGTTTTTTATTTTATTATGTTTTTTGTTTTGTAAGAATAGTAATAAATAAATTTATTTCAATAAATTATTTTAGAAGGGTTTTTAATCTTTAAATTAGTTATAATTTTATCTAATATTTATAATATTTTTTATATGTTGATGCTATTGATAAATTTATATTAAAAAAATAAATAATGAAATTATAATTCTTTTAAAATTTTAAAAAATAATATAGCACTTTTATAAATTTGATCATACTAAATAAAATATTTAGCATGTATAATTATAATTTATATACAAAAAATATTATTTTTATTAATTTTAAAAATGGAGTTTTTTATGGCGAGTAGAGGTGTTAACAAAGTAATTCTTATTGGACATTTAGGACAAGATCCAGAAGTTCGCTATATGCCTAATGGTAATGCAGTTGTAAATATGACATTAGCAACTTCAGAAAATTGGAAAGATAAAAACACTGGAGAAAATAAAGAAAAAACAGAATGGCATCGAATAGTATTATTTGGTAAATTAGCTGAAATTGCTGGTGAATATCTTAGAAAAGGTTCTCAAGTATATATTGAAGGATCTTTGCAAACTAGAAAGTGGCAAGACCAAAATGGTCTTGAGCGTTATACTACAGAAATAGTTGTAAATATTGGTGGTACAATGCAAATGTTAGGAAGTCGCAATTCTAATTTACAAGCAATTTCAACAAATGATAAAAATATTGTTTCACCCAAAATAAAGAAAACAGAAAAAGTAGATTTTGAAAATATATCTGAAAAATATAAATCAAATAAAGACTCAATTAATTCTTCTTCCGAAATAGATTTTGATGATGAAATCCCCTTTTAAAACAATATCTTATACAAATTAAAGACTATTAAAGCCCCATTTTTTTTGGGGCTATATTTTTTTTAAAATGAATTTAGAAAATTCCATAATATGAAACAAAATTCTTTTTTGTGTGAAACAAATGGAATATGAGCGGCTTTTTTAATAATTATAGAATTAGTTTTTGGCCATTTTTTATCAAGTATTTTTGCTATGTTTTTCGGTACTAAATTATCTAATCCACCGTATATACGTAGTAAAGGAACTTTAAGAAAAACTATATCTGAACGTAAATCTATAGAAGAAATGATTTCTAAGCCATTTTTTAAGAAACTTATACTTGGTTTCATTTCAGAAAATAATATTTTTTTTAAAATTATTAAATCTTGTACGTATGGATTTAAATTTATTGTTTGTAAGTTTAAAAAGTCATTTATTGTCTTATAGTAATCTTTTTTTAAATCTAGATAAAAACGTTCAGCTATATCTTTTTTTATTCCTGGCCAATCTTTTTTTTCTATAAAGCATGGAGAAGAAGCAACGCTGATTACAGCTAAGGTTTCTTTTGGATAAGATAATGCAAATTTGCTAGCAATTAATCCGCCCATAGACCATCCCATCCAAATAGAATTTTTTGGCATATAGTAATATAAAATTTTAATTATGCAATCTATCTTCATAGGATGTAACATCCTATTCTTACCGAATCCAGGTAAGTCAATTAAATAAAATTTAAAAAACAATTGAAATTTTTTAATAATAAAAAACCATATTTTTGAATGTAATCCCCATCCACTAAGAAGAATAACATTTATTTTCCCCTCTCCTATGGTATTCCAGTAAAAACTTTTCATTTTTTCTCTTTTTTTATTTTCTATAATAATTTTTATAATTATATTAAAAACAAAAAATAAAATTTATTTTTTTCTAAAGTTTCTTGTTTTTTTTTTAATAAGTTAGTAAAATTATTTAAATTAACATATATTTATTACAATTATACTTATGATTACTGTTTCTGAAAACGCTCAAAATTATTTTAGATCACTCTTATCAAAAGAGCCTCCAGGAACTCAAATACGTGTTTTTATTATCAATCCTGGCACACCCAGTGCAGAATGTGGAGTAGCATATTGTTTAAAAAGTGAAGTAGAAGAATCAGATATTCAATTAAAATATAATCAATTTTTTATTTATATTGATAAGAATATTATTGCTTATTTAAAAAATTCTGAAATAGATCTCGTTTATGATAAACTTGGTTCTCAATTAACTTTTAAAGCTCCATATGCTAAATGTAATATTTTAAATAAAAATAGTTATTTATTAGAAGATAGAGTTAAATATTTTTTAAATATGGAAATTAATCCTCAGTTATCAATGCATGGAGGAAAAGTTAATTTAATTAAAATCAATCAAAAAAATGGAACTGCTATTATACAATTTAGTGGTGGTTGTAATGGATGCTCGATGATAGGAATGACTTTAAAAGAAACGGTGGAAAAAAAATTATTAGCTTCTTTTCCTGAAATTAAAAAAGTATATGATGGTACAGAGCATTTACATGGACAGCATTCATTTTATTAACGTGATTAAGAATTAATAAAATATCAAAAAGGTGTTAATTCACCACGTAAATTGTTTTGCATTTCAAGACAAATTTTTTTCCTTGAAATGTTTTGACTTAATAAAAAATGCAATTTGGTTAAAGCTGCTTCTACAGTAAGGTCATAACCACTAATTACTCCAACTTTTATAAGAGAATTGCCTGTTGCATATCCGTTCATATTAACTCTTCCTGATATACATTGCGTTAAATTAATAATAATAATGTGTTTTTTACGCGCTAAATGTAATTCTTTTAAAAAATCTCTATTTTGAGGCGCATTTCCTACACCATAAGTACACAAGATCATCGCTTTGATTGGATAAAGTAAAAAATTTCTTACAACCTTTGCGGACATTCCCGGATAAATAGTAATGATACTAATAGGTTGAGGTGTTATTTGATAAATTCTTAACTTTTTTGGTTTTTTTTTTATTTTTTCTTTATGAAAATAACGAATTTTTATTCCTACTTCTAATAATGGTTCTAAATTAGGAGAAGAAAAAGCATCAAAACCATCTGCATGTGATTTTGTTGTTCTATTTCCTCTATACAATCTATGATTAAAAAATAGAGTAACTTCGTTAATAGGATAGTTTGCAGCTATTAATAGAGAGTTTAATAAGTTTTGACGACCATCAGAACGCACTTCTGATAGAGGAATTTGAGAGCCTGTTATGATTACTGGCTTTTCTAAATTTTCTAATATAAACGATAAAGCGGAAGCTGTATATGCCATTGTATCTGTTCCATGCAAAATAACAAATCCGTCATATTTATAATAATTTCTTCCAATGTCATTGGCAATAATTTGCCATTTTCTTGGTGTCATATTAGAAGAATCAATCAATGGCTGATATTCTTTTATAGTAAAATATGGTATTTCTTTTTTATGAAACTCTGGCATTTTAATAAGTTGTTTTTGAAGATATCCAGAAATTGGAACGTATCCATATTTTGATTTTTGCATACCAATAGTTCCACCTGTATATGCAATATATATAAATTTCTTCTTCATTGATCGATTCTTTTTGTTGTTTTTTTAAATGAAATTGTAAATACTTGAATATAAAAAGTAGATTTTAAATAAAAAAATTTAAATTTATTTTTTTAAATTAAGTACAAGATTAGAATAGTATAAAATTATTTAGAATTATATAAAGTATTTTAAATTAAAAAATTTTATTAAACGATCAATTAAGTTATTTTTATTAACATGAATATGACATTTAGATTGCAACTATTTACAATATTACTGTTTTTTTTAAACAAATCAAAATAACTAAAAGCATAAAGTTTTTTAAAAAATAATTTTTTAAAAATCTTAATTAGATGATTTTTTCTATACTATTTTCTACAATGAGTATGTATATATTATGTTCAATTCAAATCATGAACAGGAATTAAGCAAAAGAAGAACTTTTGCTATTATTTCTCATCCTGATGCTGGAAAAACTACTATCACTGAAAAAATGTTATTGTTTGGAAAGGTCATCCATACATCTGGAATAGTCAAAGGAAGGGGGAATAAAAAATATGCTAAATCAGATTGGATGGATATTGAAAAAAAACGTGGAATTTCTGTTACTACTTCTGTTATGCAATTCATATATAAAAATGTTTTAATAAATTTATTAGATACTCCAGGCCATCAAGATTTTTCAGAAGATACATATCGTATTCTTACAGCTGTAGACTGTTGTCTAGTTGTTATTGATGCTGCTAAAGGTATTGAAGAACAGACAAAAAAATTAATAGATGTTACGCGAATGCATAATACCCCTATTATTACATTTATTAATAAGTTAGATCGTGATAGTCAAGAACCAATAAATATTTTAGATGAAATTGAAAAAAAAATCCAATTAAACTGCACTCCTGTTACCTGGCCTATTAGTTGTGGAAAGAATTTTAAAGGAATATATCATATCCATAAAAAATTAATTTATTTATATAAAAAAAAAACATTTGAAAATAAATGTTTATTAAATAGTCAAGTTTTTTATAGTTTATCTGATGTTTTATTAGATAACGATATTGGAATTGAATTAGCTAATCATTTGCGTGAAGAATTAGATTTAATTATTAATGTATATCCTGAATTTGATAAAAAAAATTTTTTAAAAGGCGTTTTAACACCTGTTTTTTTTGGTAGTGCCCTCGGTAATTTTGGAATTGATCATTTGTTAACTAGTTTAATAACATGGGGACCTTCTCCTTTATCTCGTAAAAGTCATACACGTAAAGTATATCCTCAAGAAAAAAAATTTACTGGTTTTGTTTTTAAAATTCAAGCTAATATGGATTTAAAACATCGTGATCGTATAGCTTTTGTTAGAATTGTTTCAGGACAATATACAAAAGGAATGAGATTAAGGCATGTACGAATAAAAAAAAATATTATTGTTTCTGATGCTTTTTCTTTTTTAGCTGGAGATAGATTATCAATAGATAAAGCTTATCCTGGTGATGTTATAGGATTTCATAATCATGGAACCATTAAAATTGGAGATACGTTTACTGAAGGAGAAGATATTAAATTTATTGGTATACCTAGTTTTGCTCCAGAAATATATCGTCGAATTTTTTTAAAAAATCCTCTTAAGCAAAAACAATTAATAAAAGGTTTAACACAATTATCAGAAGAAGGAGCTATACAAGTATTTCGTCCTATTAATAATAATAATTTAATTTTAGGCGCTATTGGAATATTACAATTTGATGTTGTTATTGAACGTTTAAAAATAGAATATCATATAGATGCAATATGTGAACAAGTGAACATTATTCTTGCTCGATGGATTAGGTCTAAAAATCCTTGTAGCATATATTCTTTTAAAAAGAACAATAGTGCATATTTAGCATATGATACTTCTAATAGTTTAATATATTTAGCCCCTACTATTGCTAATTTAAATATAGTAATGAGTGAGTATTCTGATATTATCTTCGATAAAACAAGAGAGCAAGTTGATAATATTTTAAAAAGATAAACACAATTATTTTTTATTAATTTTTGGATATTTGATAATGAAACGAGTTTTTTTGATTGTTTTAGATTCTTTTGGAATCGGTTCTAGTCTTGATGCAGATAAATTTAATGACGTTGGTTCAGACACATTCGGGCATATAGTAGAAAAGTGTTTTTTAGGTCAAGCTAATATAGGAAGAAAAGGCGTTCTTTATATTCCTAATTTAGTAAAATTAGGAATTATACAAGCTGCAAAAAAATCTACAGGAAAATATCCTTTAGGATTTGATAATAATTCAAATGTTATAGCTAGCTATGGATTTGCTAGTGAGATTTCTTCTGGAAAAGACACTACTTCAGGACATTGGGAAATTGCAGGAGTACCTGTTTTAGATGATTGGTTTTATTTTAAAAAAAAATATGATAGTTTTCCTGATATATTATTAAAAGAAATAATAAGTCAGTTTCAATTACCAGGCCTTATTGGAAATTGTCATGCTTCAGGAACTGATATTGTTTATAAATTGGGCGAAGAACATATTAAAACTAAAAAACCAATTATATATACTTCATCAGATTCTGTTTTACAAGTTGCTTGTCATGAAGCTTTTTTTGGTTTATCAAATCTTTATAAATTATGTAAAACTATTCGTTTTATTTTAGATGATTTTAAATATAAAGTGGCGCGGGTAATTGCTAGACCCTTTATTGGAAATAATAAATTAAATTTTCAACGCACGGGTAATAGAAAGGATTTTTCAATAAAACCTTTTTCTACAACAGTTATTAAGAAACTAATAGATGAAAAGCAAGGACAGGTTATTGCAATTGGTAAGGTTTCTGATATTTATGCCGGTATAGGAATAACTAAAAAAATTGAATCTACTGGTTTAAAAGATTTATGTAATAATACTATTAATGAAATAAAATTATCTAAAAACAATACCATTGTTTTTACTAATTTAGTAGATTTTGATTCAAATTGGGGTCATCGTCGTGATGTTTCTGGATATGCTAAAGGCTTAGAATTTTTTGATTATAAATTGGCTGAAATAATAAGTTTAGTTACTGAAAAAGATTTGTTAATATTAACTGCCGATCATGGATGTGATCCAACATGGCAAGGGACTGATCATACTAGAGAAAATATTCCTATATTGATTTATTCACCAGATATTAGACCTCGTTATTTAGGACATCGTAAAACTTTTTCAGATATAGGACAAACTATTGCTAAATACTTTTTTTTATCTGATATGCAATATGGTAAAAATATGCTTTAAAATTTTAAATGAATATAGTTTTATATTTAGCTATATATTAAAAAAGGAAAAAAATTAGTGTCTACACCTCATATTAATAGTAAAAAAAATGATTTTTCTGACATAGTTCTTATGCCAGGAGATCCTTTACGGGCTAAATATATTGCTGAAAATTATTTAAATAATTATCGTCAAATCAATAACACTCGTTTAATGTTAGCTTATACTGGACTTTATAAAAACAAAAGAGTTTCAGTTATGAGTCATGGTATAGGAATACCGTCTGCTTCTCTTTATGTTAGAGAATTAATTATTGAATATAACGTAAAAAAGATTATCCGAATAGGAACTTGTGGTGCTGTAAGAGAGGACGTAAAATTACGTGATATAGTGATTGGTATGGGTGCCTGTACTGATTCAAAGATTAATAGAATAAAATTTAACGATCATGATTTTTCTGCTATTGCTGATTTTGACATGATTTGTAAAACAGTAGATATTGCAAAACAATTGAATATTGACGTACGTGTTGGTAATTTTTTTACTACTGATTCTTTTTATAACAATGATGAAGAGATGTTGAAAATTTTAAAAAAATACAACATTCTTGGAGTGGACATGGAAACTGCAGGAATATACGGAGTTGCATCTGAATTAAAAATAAAAGCATTATCTATATGCACCGTTTCTGATCATATTATAAAAAAAGAAAGCATTCCGTCTCAAGATAGAGAATCTAGTTTTAATGATATGATTAATATTGCTTTAGAATCTATTTTATAAATGAAAAATTTTTTGGTGAGAAAGGGATTCGAACCCTTGATACGTTTCCATATACACGCTTTCCAGGCGTGTTCCTTAAGCCTCTCGGACATCTCACCCATTTATTTTAAACAAATTTTATTAATATGATACAAGAAAGTATATTAATCTAAAAAAAACAAGTACGTCAAGTTTTTACTCAATTAAATTATATTTAAAACTATTTCTACATTTTTATTTTAATTAAAAAAAACTGTATGTTTTTTCAAAATAGAAAAAAATGATGTTGATTTTAATAGAATATATTTTTTATTTAAGTATAATTCTTTATATATCTTTACTTTATGTTTAAATATGCATCTGGTTAAATTAAATTTATTAATAAAAAAATAAAAATAATTTTTTTATTTTTAACAGTTTAAGTATTTTATTTATGTTTTATAAAATAAATGATATAAAATATTTTATATATTAATTTTATTTCATTATTAATCTTGTATTTATGTCCCGCCAGCAAAATACGCTAAATGCTGGTTTTATTAACGAATTAATTAATAATAAAAATATGGCAGAAAAACGAAACATCTTTCTAATAGGACCAATGGGTGCAGGAAAAAGCACTATTGGTCGTCAATTGTCTCAACAACTTAACATGGATTTTTTTGATTCTGATCAGGAAATTGAGAAACGTACTGGTGCTGATATAAGTTGGGTTTTTGATGTAGAAGGTGAAAATGGTTTTCGTTTGAGAGAACGAAAAATTATTAATGAATTAACTAAAAAACAAGGTATTGTTCTTGCCACAGGTGGAGGATCAATTACATTTAAAGAAACACGTAATTTTTTATCAGCACGTGGTATTGTAGTTTATTTGGAAACAACAATTGAAAAACAATTATCACGAACTAAAAGAGATAAAACAAGACCATTATTACAAATTCCTACCTCTAATCGTATTATATTAGAAAATCTAGCACATGAAAGAAATCCTTTATATGAAGAAATTTCAGATATAACAGTTCAAACCGATAATCATAGTGCTAAAATTGTAGCTTTTAATATAATTCGTTTATTAGAAAAAATATAGTATTTATACTTAGAATGAAAAATTCATGGAGTGTAAAAAATTTTGAAACAGTTGAAAGTTATTCTAGGAAAACGTAGTTATCCTATCAGTATAGGTTCTAATATTATTCAAAAAGATGATATCTTTTGGCCTTTACAACCTGGAAATCAAGCTATGCTAGTAACGAATAAAACACTAGCTAATCTTTTAAAGGATAAAGTCCTTTATCATTTGAGAAAATCCGGAATAAAAATAGATCAAGTTATTCTTTCAGATGGAGAGCAATATAAAACACTGAATGAAATGGAAGTTATTATTTCAGCTCTATTAGAAAAAAAACATACTCGAGATACTACTTTAATTGCATTAGGTGGAGGAGTGATAGGTGATTTAACTGGATTTTCTGCTTCTGTTTATCAGAGAGGTGTACGTTTTATTCAAATTCCAACAACTCTTTTAGCTCAAGTTGATGCCTCTGTTGGTGGAAAAACTGCTGTCAATCATTTATTAGGTAAAAATATGATTGGCTCTTTTTGGCAACCATCTTCTGTAATTATTGATGTTGATTGTTTAAAAACACTTCCGTATAATGAATTAATATCAGGTATGGCAGAGGTTATTAAGTATGCTATTATTTTTGATGAAAAATTTTTTTCTTGGTTAGAAGAAAATATTGAAGATATTCTATCACTGAATAATAAATCTATTGCTTACTGTATAGAAAAATGTTGTGAATTAAAATCGCGATTAATCTCTCTTGATGAGAGAGAAAGTAATTTAAGGACGTTATTAAATCTTGGTCACACATATGGTCATGCTATTGAAGCTCATGCTGGCTATGGAAGTTGGCTACATGGTGAAGCAATATCAGTAGGTATAGTCATGGCTTCTCGTACTTCAAAAATACTTGGATATTTAAAAGAAGATGATTTTAAAAGAATTATTACATTATTAAAAAGGACTGGTTTACCTATCAAAGGACCTAAAAATATGTCAGCTGCTTCATATGTTCCTTACATGATGAGAGATAAAAAAGTGATTTCAGGAGAAATTAGATTAGTTTTACCTTTATCTATTGGAAAAACAGAAATTTATAATAATGTAGATAAAAATATTATTTTAACAGCTATTAAAGATTCTCAATAAATTTTTTTATATAAAAAATTAAAATAATTGAATTTTGTATGTTCATATTAGTTTTAATTGTATTTTTTCTCTTATATAGTTTTATTCTTTTATAGGCAATATATTTTATATTTATTCTTAATAAATATAATAATTATATTTAATAAACATATTTACAATTACAAAAATAAAACTATAAAGAGTAAAAAATATTTTTTTGATATAAGTTCAAAATCGTTTAAAAAAATAAATTTATAAAAATATTTAATATTACTTTTAATTTTTTTGTATTTATAAATATTTTTATAGTGCATTATATTTTATTTTCTATGAAATTAAAAAAATTTAATATCTAAACTTGTATTTTAAAAAAATTATAAAAAATATTTATATTTAATTCTCTAAACACATGCTAAAAAATAGTTTTTGTATGCTTATCTTACAATTACAATATTATATTAAATAATATTAATTCTCACTTAATAATAAATTAATAATCTACTTTTTTTATCTGTGTATAAAATTTTATTTTATATATTTATAATTTGTATTATTTTGAGCCTTAAAAATCAATATATTTCTTAAAATCTAAAATAAAAAATTTGTTTTTTATTTCAAGATATTTTTATTAACTTATTTTTATATAAAAAATAATTTTATATATTATAAATTTTTTAAATTTTTTGAAAATTTACACTAATAAACAATCAGAATTATCGAATATTAGATATAAATATAGGAAAATTATAGTGAAAAAATTTTTTTTAGCTCCGTCAATTTTATCTGCTGATTTTGCTCGTTTAGGAGAAGATACCCAAAAAGTAATAGATGCTGGAAGCGATTTTATACATTTTGATGTTATGGATAATCACTACGTTCCTAATTTAACTATGGGTCCTATGATTCTAGAATCTTTACGTAATTATAATATTACAGTGCCAATTGATGTTCATTTAATGGTAAAGCCTGTAGATAATTTAATCCCTCAATTTGCAAAAGCTGGTGCTACTTTTATTACTTTTCATCCAGAAGCTACAGAACATGTTGAACGTACTTTACATTTAATTAAGGAACATGGATGTAAAGCAGGATTAGCTTTTAATCCTACTACACCACTTAATTTTCTTGATTATATATTAGAAAAATTAGATTTGATTTTACTAATGTCAGTCAATCCAGGTTTTGGAAATCAATCTTTTTTACCATCCACATTTAATAAATTACGTGAAGTAAGAAAAATTATTGATACTAATTTTTCAGATATTCTATTAGAAGTTGATGGAGGAGTGAAATTAGATAATATTAGCGAAATAGCATTTTCTGGAGCAAATGTTTTCGTGATAGGAACAGGATTGTTTAAATATTCTAATTATGATCTTATTATTAAAAAAATTCGTAAAGAATTACAACATGCTTATTCTAAATCTATTCATTAATATTTTTTATTACAGAGTATAAAATGATTTCTTCTAAACCTGTTTTATTTAGTGCCATACAACCTTCGGGAAATATAACTATTGGAAATTACATAGGAACTATGCGTCATTGGTCTAAAATGCAAAATAATTACGATTGTTTCTATTGTATTGCTGATTTACATTCCCTTACTACGCAAAAAAATAATTTGTTTTTGAAAAAATCAATATTAGATACAATATCTTTTTATCTAGCTTGTGGAGTAGATCCTAATAAAAGCATTATTTTTATTCAATCTCATGTTTATCAACATAGTCAACTAAATTGGATTTTAAATTGTTTTAGTCAATTTTCTGAATTACTTCGTATGACGCAATTTAAAATCAAAAGAAAATTAGGAAATAATTACATAGAAAAAACAAATGTAGGTCTATTTAATTATCCTGTTTTAATGGCATCTGATATTTTATTATATCAAACTAATTTTGTTCCAGTAGGATATGATCAAAAACAACATATAGAGTTAACACGTAATATAGCTAAGCGTTTTAATTCCTTATATGGTGATATTTTTACTTTACCGGAACCATTAATTAATGAGCATGGTTCTAAAATCAAGGCTTTATTAGAACCGAATAAAAAAATGTCTAAATCTGATATAAATAAAAACAACGTTATTTTTTTATTAGATAATATATCTTCAGTAGTCTTAAAGATTCAACAGTCTGTAACTGATTCAGAAAAACCGTGTAAAATATATTATGATATAGAAAAAAAACCAGGTATTTCAAATTTATTAGAAATACTTTCTGCTATTACTAATAAAAATATTGAGGTTTTATCAAAAGAATTACAAGGTATAATGTATACAGAATTTAAAAATATTGTTTCAGATTCTTTGTCTAAGTTTCTATATAAATTGCAAAAATCTTATATTAATTATCGCAATGATGAGCTTTATTTAAAAAAAATAGTCTATGAAGGAGCTATAAAAGCTCGATTAAAATCTGAAAAAACTCTACAGGATGTACAAACTAAATTAGGATTCCTTTCCTTCTTTAAATAAACTAGAAATGAATTTTATTCCAGTTTATTTTTTAAGTTTTACAATAATTTGTAGTTATTAGTATAAAAAAATATTTATAAAGAAATTTTTTATGTAATTTTTTGGTATTTTTTATTAATATAAATTAGTATAGATAACAGAAAAACTATACTATATAATATATTTGAACTAATTAAAGTAGCATATAATCCTTTTTTTTCTACAATAGGACTAGTTAAAATGAATGTGAGTAAAGTTCCTATGGTTCCAAATAATAAAATTAAGTTTATTAATTTGGGAGATGGGTTTTTTGTTTGTAGTGATGCTAATGTGATAATTATGGTATAAATTGCACTAGAAAAAAAACCTAAACTAATAATAATACATTTAAGTATTACAAAATTTTGGTTATGAATAAAACTATACATAAGAAATGTAGAAATACCTGTGAGAAACATGAACATATAATTTAGATTAAAATATTTAATTATAAAACTAAAAAACCACATACCAATCATGTAAGACATCCAAAAATTACTAACTAAACCACCTGTTTGTTTTATATCTACATTTATTATTTCAGTAACATATTGTGGAACCCAAGAAATAAAACTTAATTGTCCTAATATGTAGAGTAGAGCTGAAATAGATAATAAAAAAATATTAATATTCCATTTTTTTTTCGTTACTTTTGAATTTTTTGTATTTTTTTCTAACTGTGGAAAACGTACATTTATTGTTAAAAGAAAAATTAATAAATAGATTCCTCCTATACATATATAAATCCAATACCAAATAATTTTTTTTTCTAAAAGATAAGCGGCAATAACAGGGAATATCATTCCTGACATACTGAAAAAAGAATCAGTTAATAGTAATTGAGATCCTCTTTTTCCTCCTGTGTATAAATGAGTAATAAGAAATGTACCGATTGACATAGTAATACCACTTACTAATCCAAGTATAAACATATTTATAGAAAAGTAAATTATACTAGTACCGTATACTATACCTACTATAGACGTTATTGTTAAAATAAATCCTGATATTAATTGTTTTTTTAATGATATATATTCTACTAGCCAAGAATTTAATAAAATTGATAATAATATTCCTGCATTTAAAAAAGTAAATGTATTACTCATTTGAGATATAGATAAATGAAAATAATCAGAAATATTTCCTATTATCATTCCGGTAACAACAATTAATGCACCTGTAAATGCATATGAAAAAAAACTAATCCATGTAAGAGCTATTTGATTAATATTTTTCATTTTTTATCACCTTCTTTAATAAAATTTAAAATTTATAAAAATTTAATTTCTGACATTATAACTTCTTTATAGTTTTAAATAAAAAATTTCTTTTTTTAAAGTGTAGAAGAATTTCAATAAACATTTTGAATATTTAAGTTTAATTTTAATAAAATATAATGTATATTTTATTTTAAAAATTTAATTTTTTTAAATATTTAATAAAATTATAAACATGATATCAAAAAAAACATTTATTACATGTAATACTTTTACAAAGTTTATTTTACCTGTTTATAAACCTGTGTCCTTTATTCCTGTAAGAGGAAAAGGAAGTCGTATTTGGGATCAAAAAGGACAAGAATACATTGATTTTTCTGGAGGAATTGCAGTAAATTCATTAGGACATTGTCATCCTAAATTAAATAAGGTACTAAAAGAGCAAAGTAAAATATTATGGCATATTAGTAATATTTTTATTAATGAACCATCTCTTAAATTAGCCGAAAAATTAATTTCTTCTAGTTTTGCATCACATGTTTTTTTTGCTAATTCTGGTGCTGAAGCCAATGAAGCAGCTTTTAAAATAGCACGCTATTACTCTTGTAAAACATATAATTCTAAAAAAAATAAAATTATTTCTTTTTATAATTCATTTCATGGACGTACATTTTTTACTGTTTCTGTAGGTGGACAATCAAAATATTCTGAAAATTTTGGTCCTAAACCTCCAGCAATAGTTCATGCTTTTTTTCAATGATATTAATACGGTAAAAAATATAATTGATGATAATACATGTGCAATAGTTGTTGAACTTATTCAAGGAGAAGGAGGAGTAATACCAGCAACTGTTTCTTTTATACAAGAACTAAGACAATTATGTGATCAATATAATGCCCTTTTAATTTTTGATGAAATCCAAACTGGAATTGGAAGAACTGGAAAATTATTTTGTTATGAACACTATGGAATAGAACCAGATATTTTAACTCTTGCTAAATCTTTAGGTGCTGGATTTCCAATTAGTGCAATGTTAACTACCAATAAAATTACATCAATTATTAAACCCGGAATTCATGGGACTACATATGGAGGAAATCCATTAGCTTGTGCTGTAGCAGAATCTGTTGTTAACATTATTAATACAAAAAAAGTATTAGATGGAGTTGAAAAAAAATCTAAACAAATATTTTCTGAATTAAATCTTATCAATAAACGTTTTAATTTTTTTCAAGACATATGAGGTAGAGGTTTGTTAATTGGAATTGTATTAAAATCAAATATTTCTCATAAAATACATGAAATTTTAAATTTTTCTTTTTTAGAGGGTGTTATTTTTTTAACAGCTGGAGATAATGTTATTCGTTTAGCGCCATCTTTAATCATCAGTGAACATGATATTGATGAAGGTATGAAACGTTTTGAACATGCTTTAGAAAAAGTATTTTTATGAAGTATAAATATTTTATAAATTATAACTATATTAATTAGTTAAAAATTTAATTATTAAAATAATACTTATTAAGTATATTTAAACTACATAAGTTTTTTTGGGGAGTATTTCAATGATTTTTTTTATTTTAAAAAAAATGATGTTTTTGTGTATAATATTATATGCTCCAAAATCATTTTCAGAATCAATATTTTTAAACAACATTCATTTACAGTCGCATTCAGAAATAAAAAATTCTTTTAGAAATGGCGATGATAAATTAGGCTATGCTTTAGGTGTATCATTAGGAAATTATGTTAATCAATCTTTTGAAAAACAAAAACAGATAGGTGTAAATTTAGATAAAAAGAGTCTTTTAAAAGGAGTTCAAGATGCAATTTCAGGTAACTTAAAGTTATCTCATGAAGAAATTTCTTCAATTCTTATACAACTAGAAGAAAAATTAAAAAATGCAACTAAAATTCAATTAGAAAAGAATGCAAAAGATAATTTTATTAAAGGAGAGTTGTATATGAAAAATTTTTCTAAAAAAAAAGGTGTGAATAAAACATCTAGTGGTCTTTTATATTTAATAGAAAAAACAGGTGAAGGAGAAGCATTAACAAACAATACAAAAATTACTGTGCATTATAAAGGTACCTTAATTAATGGTATAGAATTCGATAGTTCTTATAAAAGAGGTGAACCTGTATCATTAATGTTAAAAGATGTTATATTAGGTTGGCAAGAAGGTTTAAAATATATTAAAAAAGGTGGTAAAATTAAATTAGTAATACCACCTAATTTAGGATATGGAGAAAAAGAAATTAGTACTATTCCAGCTAATTCTACGTTAATTTTTGATATAGAATTACTAGATGTAGTTAATATAAAATCTTAATATTTTTACACTCATTATTAATCTTAAAGTGTTTTTTTGAAAATATTTATTAAAATATAAAAATGAATTATACAATATTAGTAACAGGTGCTGCTTATGGAACACAAAATGCAAGTACTGCTTTTCTTTTTTGTCAATCTTTAGTTAAAACAAAACATAAATTATACAGTGTTTTTTTTTACTGCGATGGTGTTCTTAATGCCAATAGAATGACTACTCCTGCAACTGATGAATTTAATTTAGTTGAAGCATGGCAAAAATTAAATAAAAAATATAAAGTAAAATTATATGTTTGTAATAGTGCAGCTCTTAGAAGAGGTGTATTAGAAGATGAAAAAAAATCAAACTTAAATTCAAAAAAAGGAAATTTATCACTTTTCTTTCAATTGAGTGGATTATTAGAACTAGCTCATTCTATAAAAATATGTGATCGTATAATACAATTTTAATTTGGTATATTTACTTTAATGAAAAGAATTGCTTTTATTTTTTCTTATTCTCCACATGGTA
Organism: Buchnera aphidicola (Brevicoryne brassicae); assembly: GCF_005082825.1. Taxonomy (NCBI): domain Bacteria; kingdom Pseudomonadati; phylum Pseudomonadota; class Gammaproteobacteria; order Enterobacterales; family Erwiniaceae; genus Buchnera; species Buchnera aphidicola. Next base: position 571,212 of record NZ_CP034882.1, on the reverse strand, counting down.
CTAGTTTTGGTAGAGAAGGATTAGATGCTGTTTTTAGTATTTCATCTATTTTTAAACAAATAAGCTTATTTTTTATTGGTGACGGTGTTTTACAACTGATTAAAAGTCATCGTTCAGAGAATATTTTAGCAAGAAATTATACATCTTCTTTTTCTATATTATCTTTTTATGATATTAAAAATTTTTATTGCTGTAAATCATCATTATTAGAACGAGGTCTAAATTATAATGAAAATTTTATATTAAAAATAAAAATATTAGATTCATATGTTTTGCGTATGAAACTAGATAGTTACGACGCCATTATTAATTTCTAAGGTATATAAATATGTTACATACTTTAATGAAATCTCCTTTTTCAAGTAATATTACTCTTCTTACAAATATGTTAAAAACATCAGATGATTTTTTAGCTCTTCAAGATGGTGTATTAATTGCATTAATAGATAACATTTTTTTAAAAAATATAATTATGTCTTCAGCAAAACTATATCTTATAAAAGAAGATGTTTATGCTCGAGGTATTCATAAAAATATTTCTAATAAATTTGTTTTAATTAGTTATATTCATTTCGTTTCGTTAACACTTAAACATAAACAACAAATGACTTGGTAAAATACAAGTTTATAGTTAATTTATTATATCCAATCCTAAAATCTTCATATATAAAATAGTCATTGCATTTATATCATGTTGATATTTTTCAAAAAATCAATTAGAAATAGGAGTTTTTATGGCCACAGTGAATCAATTGGTCCGTAAACCTCGTTTACGAAAAGTTGTTAAAAGTAACGTTCCTGCATTAGAAGGAAGTCCTCAAAAAAGAGGTGTTTGTATAAGGGTTTATACTACTACTCCAAAAAAACCTAATTCAGCACTTCGTAAAGTATGTCGTGTAAGATTAACTAACGGTTTTGAAGTTACTGCGTATATTGGAGGTGAAGGTCATAATTTACAGGAACATTCTGTAATTTTAATAAGAGGAGGTCGTGTTAAAGATTTACCTGGAGTTCGATATCATATTGTTAGAGGTTCATTAGATTGTGCTGGCGTAAAAGAACGTAAAAAAGGTCGTTCTAAATATGGAGTTAAAAAACCTAAAACATAAAAAAATATTTGTTTTAAAATGTAATTTATTATTGAAAATATATAAATATTTATTTTAATTATATGGAGTATTTATGCCACGTCGTCGTATTATTGGTGCTCGTAAAATTTTACCAGATCCAAAGTTTTCTTCAGAATTATTAGCTAAATTTATCAATATTCTTATGATAGATGGCAAAAAATCTATTGCCGAAGTTATTGTATACACTGCATTAAAAAACTTATCTAAACGTACAGAAAAAAAAGAATTAGAAGCATTTGAAATAGCTTTAGAACATGTACGTCCAACAGTAGAAGTAAAATCTCGTCGAGTTGGCGGTTCAACTTATCAAGTACCAGTAGAAGTGCGTCCAGTTCGGAGAAACGCTCTAGCAATGCGTTGGATTGTAGAATCTGCTCGGAAACGTTCAGATCAATCTATGTCTTTACGTTTATCTAATGAGCTTTATGACGCAGTTGAAAATAAAGGTACAGCAGTTAAGAAAAGAGAAGAAGTACATAAAATGGCAGAAGCCAATAAAGCTTTTGCTCATTATCGTTGGTAATACTATTAAAATCTTATTTTTTTATTTTTATAAATTATATTGAGACAATGATCTTAATTAGTTTGATAAAGTTTAATTGTTAACAATCTAAACATAAGAGAAAGATAATGTCTCGTATAACACCTATTTCTCGCTATCGTAATATTGGAATTAGTGCTCATATAGATGCTGGTAAAACAACTACTACAGAAAGAATTTTATTTTATACAGGAATTAATCATAAAATTGGTGAAGTTCATGATGGTGCTGCTACTATGGATTGGATGGAGCAAGAACAAGAAAGAGGAATTACCATTACCTCAGCTGCAACTACTGCGTTTTGGAGTGGTATGGCAAAACAATTTAAACCACATAGAATCAATATTATTGATACACCTGGACATGTTGATTTCACTATAGAAGTAGAGAGATCTATGCGTGTATTAGATGGTGCTGTTATGGTTTATTGTGCAGTAGGAGGAGTTCAACCACAGTCAGAAACTGTCTGGCGTCAAGCAAATAAATATAAAGTCCCTCGTATCGCTTTTATAAATAAAATGGATCGTATGGGCGCTAATTTTTTAAAAGTAGTAAAACAAATTAAAACACGTTTAGGAGCTAATCCTGTTCCTCTTCAGTTAGCAATTGGTTCAGAAGATAGTTTTATTGGAATTGTAGACTTAATTAAAATGAAAGCTATTTATTGGAAGGATTCTGATCAAGGTTTAACTTTTACTTATGATGAAATTCCTAAAGATATGATCTTTTTAGCAGAAAAATGGCATCAAAATCTAATTGAGGCATCAGTTGAATCAGATGAAGATCTTTTAGAAAAATACTTAAATGGTATTTCTTTATCAGAAAAAGAAATTAAATTTGGTTTAAGAAAAAGAGCTTTAAATGATGAAGTTGTACTTATTACTTGTGGTTCAGCTTTTAAAAATAAAGGAGTTCAAGCATTATTAGATGCAATAATTGAATATTTACCTGCTCCTGATGATATTCAAGATATTAAAGGTGTTTTAAATGATGATAAAAACACTCCAGCTATTAGATCTTCAAATGATACAGCTCCCTTTTCTGCTTTAGCATTTAAAATTGCAAATGATCCATTCGTAGGAAATTTAACTTTTTTTCGTGTGTATTCAGGAGTAGTAAAATCCGGAGATACTGTTTTTAATTCCGTTAAAACTCAAAAAGAAAGATTTGGTAGAATTGTTCAAATGCACGCTAATAAGAGAGAGGAAATTAAAGAAGTATATGCAGGTGATATAGCTGCTGCTATTGGCTTAAAAGATGTTACTACCGGAGACACGCTATGTGATTTAAATCAGCCAATTATATTAGAACAAATGGAATTTCCAGAACCAGTAATATCTATTTCTGTAGAACCTAAAACAAAATTAGATCAAGAAAAAATGGGTTTGGCTTTAGGACGATTAGCAAAAGAAGATCCATCATTTCGAGTACGAACTGATCAAGAATCTAATCAAACAATTATTTCTGGAATGGGTGAATTACATTTAGAAATTATTATTGATCGTATGAAAAGAGAATTTAGTGTAGATGCTAATGTTGGAAAACCTGAAGTAGCATATCGTGAAACCATTTTGAATAAAATAAAAGATATTGAAGGAAAGCATATTAAACAATCAGGTGGAAGAGGTCAATATGGTCATGTTGTTATAGAATTATTTCCATTAGAACCAGGAGGTGTTGGATATTTATTTGTTAATGACATTAAGGGAGGAATAATACCTAATGAATATATCTCGGCGGTTGATAAAGGCATACAAGAACAATTAAAATATGGTCCGCTAGCAGGATATCCTGTAGTAGATATAGGTGTACGCCTTTACTTTGGTTCTTATCATGATGTTGATTCTTCTGAATTAGCATTTAAATTAGCTGCTTCTATTGCATTTAAAAATGGATTTAAGAAAGCTAAGCCAGTTTTATTAGAACCTATTATGAAAGTAGAAGTAGAAACTCCAGATGATTACATGGGTGATGTTATTGGTGATTTGAATCGTAGAAGAGGTCTGATTGAAGGTATGCAGGATTTAGCAATAGGTAAAATTATTAAAGCATGCGTTCCTTTATCTGAAATGTTCGGTTACGCTACTGATTTACGTTCTCAAACTCAAGGAAGAGCATCATATTCTATGGAATTTCTAAAATATGTAGAAGCACCATCTAATATTTCCTCAGCTATTATTGAAAGAAGAGAAAAGTAGAAGTTTTTTTCTATAATGTATACAATATTTTTTATTTATAAAAAAATATATTATCTAAGGAATAAAATAATGTCTAAAGAAAAATTTCAGCGTTTAAAACCTCATATAAATGTAGGAACTATCGGTCATGTAGATCATGGAAAAACTACTTTGACTGCAGCTATCACAACTGTTTTATCTAAAAAATATGGTGGTTCTGCACGTGCTTTTGATCAAATCGACAATGCTCCAGAAGAAAAAGCTAGAGGCATCACAATTAATACTTCACATGTGGAATATGATACAGAATTTAGACATTATGCTCATGTAGATTGTCCAGGACACGCTGATTATATAAAAAATATGATTACCGGAGCAGCTCAAATGGACGGTGCTATTTTAGTAGTAGCTGCAACTGATGGACCAATGCCGCAAACTCGTGAACATATTTTACTTGGAAGACAAGTCGGAGTACCTTATATTGTTGTTTTTCTTAATAAATGTGATATGGTAGATGATGAAGAATTGCTTGAATTAGTAGAAATGGAAGTTCGTGATTTATTAACGCAATATGATTTTCCTGGAGACGATACTCCTATTGTTCGTGGTTCAGCTCTTAAAGCACTAGAAGGTGATCCTGAATGGGAATCAAAAATTATTGATTTATCTAAATTTTTAGACAGTTATATTCCTGAACCGAAACGAGCAATTGATCAACCTTTTTTATTACCAATAGAAGATGTTTTTTCTATATCAGGAAGAGGTACAGTAGTTACTGGAAGAGTAGAAAAAGGTGTAATAAAAGTTGGTGAAGAAGTAGAAATTGTCGGAATTAAAAAAACCACAAAAACTACTTGTACAGGTGTAGAAATGTTTAGAAAATTATTAGATGAAGGTCGTGCTGGGGAAAATGTAGGTGTTTTGCTTCGTGGTACAAAACGTGATGAAATTGAGAGAGGCCAAGTTTTAGCAAAACCAGGTAGTATTCATCCACATACAACATTCGAGTCTGAAGTTTATGTTTTATCCAAAGAAGAAGGCGGGCGTCATACTCCATTTTTTAAAGGATATCGTCCTCAGTTTTATTTTCGAACTACTGATGTAACAGGTTCTATTGAATTACCTTCAGGTGTTGAAATGGTTATGCCTGGGGATAATATAAAAATGACTGTTACTTTAATTAATCCTATTGCTATGGCTGATGGATTGCGATTTGCTATACGTGAAGGAGGTCGTACTGTTGGAGCTGGTGTAGTTTCTAAAGTTTTAAATTAATAACTTTTTATTTAAAATGTTTTTTATTTTGATATCTAGTTGAATTTATTAAGAAAAGAGTATAAAATGCTCTTTTCTTGATTAGAATTTATTATACTAACTTTCTTATATAATAAGTTCTTTTTTATTTTAATTGATTTAAAAGTAACTATATATAATATGTTTAAAAAAAAATTTTTATAAAAAATTAGCATTTTTTATATATTTTAAAAAAATACTCCTGATATAGGAGTTATATTAGTAATAACTAATGACATCTATTCTGAAATACATACATTAATTCAGAAAAGATAAAATTTCTAATGTGTATATAACTGGAGTTCTGAGCTAATGCAGAACCAAAGAATTCGTATTCGTTTAAAAGCTTTTGATCATAGATTAATCGATCAATCAACAACAGAAATTGTTGAAACAGCAAAAAGAACTGGTGCACAAGTACGTGGACCAATTCCTCTTCCAACTCGTAAAGAACGTTTTACTATTTTAGTTTCTCCACATGTAAATAAGGATGCGCGTGATCAATATGAAATTCGTACACATAAACGTTTGATTGATATAGTAGAACCTACTGAAAAAACTGTTGATGCACTTATGCGTTTAGATCTTGCTGCAGGTGTAGATGTACAAATTAGTTTAGGCTAATTGTAAAATGTATATGTATATGATTAAGGTATTAAAACAATGATTGGTTTAGTCGGTAAAAAACTTGGTATGACTCGTATTTTTACTAAAGAGGGAGCTTCAATTCCTGTTACAGTAATTGAACTTCAAGAAAATCGAATTACACAAGTAAAAAATATTAATACTGATCTTTATTCTGCTATTCAAGTAACAACTGGTGTGCAAAAAACAAATAAATTAACTAAACCGAAAGCGGGTCATTTTTTAAAATCTGGGGTTGTTCCTGGTAGGGGTTTATGGGAATTTAGAATTAATAAAAATGAAGTTTTTCAAGTTGGACAAAATATTAACATTCACATTTTTAAAAATGTAAAAAAAGTAGACGTTACAGGTTTTTCTAAAGGAAAAGGTTTTTCTGGAACAGTGAAACGTTGGAATTTTCATACTCAAGATGCAACTCATGGAAACTCTTTATCTCATAGAGTTCCTGGTTCTATTGGTCAGAATCAAACTCCTGGTAGAGTATTTAAGGGAAAAAAAATGGCAGGACAACTGGGTAATAACCGTGTAACAGTACAAAGTTTAAATATAGTAAAAATTGATGAAAATAGAAATCTTCTTTTAGTAAAAGGCGCTGTTCCTGGTGCTACTGGTGGTAATCTTATCGTTAAACCAGCTATTAAGATTTGAGCAGTGAGGAGTAAAGAATGGAATTAGTAGTTAAAGACATACAAAGTGTTCTTAATGTTTCTGAAATCATTTTTGGTCGTGATTTTAATAAAGCTCTAATCCATCAAGTCGTTATTGCTTATTCAGCATCTACGCGTCAAGGTACGAGAGCCCAAAAAAGTCGTGCAGAGGTTTCTGGGTCAGGTAGAAAACCATGGCGTCAAAAAGGCACAGGTCGTGCACGTGCAGGATCTTTTAGAAGTCCGATTTGGCGATCAGGCGGTGTAACTTTTGCTGCAAAACCGCAAGAATATAGTCAGAAAGTTAACAAAAAAATGTATCGTGGTGCATTAAAAAGTATTTTTTCTGAATTAATACGTCAAAAAAGATTAATTGTTTTTAAAAATTTTTCATTAAATCTACCAAAAACAAAATTTTTAGTAGAAAAGTTAAAAGATATAAATTTAAAAAGTGTTTTTATTATTACTGATAAAATAGATAACAATTTATTACTTGCGTCTAGAAACTTACATTCTGTTGATGTCAAAGATGTTTATTCTATAGATCCTGTTAGTTTAATTGCTTGTGAACATGTCATTATTACTGTTGATGCCGTAAAAAAAGTAGAGGAAATGCTTTCATGATTTCTGAAGAACGTTTACTTAAAATATTGCTTTCTCCACATGTGTCTGAAAAGTCTTCGATATCAATAGAAAAATGTAATACTGTTGTTTTAAAAGTATTAAATAATGCTACTAAACATGAAATAAAATATGCAGTAAAAAAAATATTTGATGTTGAAGTTGATAGTGTAAGAACTTTAAAAGTAAAAGGAAAAAAAAAGCGTCAATCTAATCGTATTATTCAGAAAAGCAATTGGAAAAAAGCCTACATTAAAGTGAAAAAAGGGTATAATTTAGACTTCATAGGCAATGCAGAGTAATTGAAGGAAAAATAACAATGGCAATTGTTAAATGCAAACCAACATCTCCGGGTCGTCGTCACGTTATTAAAATTGTCAACACAAAATTATATAAAGGAAAACCTTATTCTTCACTCTTAAAAAAGAAAAGTAAAAGTGGAGGACGTAATAACAAAGGAAGGATTACAACCCGTCATATCGGTGGTGGACATAAAAGAACATATCGTATTATAGATTTTAAAAGAAATAAAGATGGAGTAGAAGCTATTGTAGAAAGATTTGAATATGATCCTAATCGTTCTTCTAATATTGCTTTAATATTATATAAAGATGGAGAAAGAAATTATATTTTAGCTCCAAAAAATTTAAGTATCGGAGATAAAATTATATCTGGTTTGCATTCTCCTGTAAAAATAGGAAATTGTTTGCCAATTAAAAAAATACCTGTCGGTACCTTTATTCATAATGTAGAAATGAAACCAGGAAAAGGTGGTCAAATAGCTCGTTCTGCAGGTAGTTATGTACAATTAGTTGCATGTGATAAAGAATATTCTACTTTAAGATTACGTTCCGGTGAAATGCGGAAAATACAATCTACTTGCAGAGCCACTATTGGTGAAGTTGGTAATTCAGAACATATGTTAAAAGTCTTAGGTAAAGCAGGTGCTTCTCGTTGGATGGGTATACGTCCTACTGTTCGTGGTACAGCCATGAATCCTGTTGATCATCCTCATGGAGGTGGTGAAGGAAGAAATTTTGGTAAACATCCTGTAACTCCTTGGGGTGTTCAAACTAAAGGTAAAAAAACTCGTAAAAACAAGCGTACCGAAAAATTTATTTTACGTCATCGTGTTAAATAATTTTAAAAGGGATCATTTTAATATGCCACGCTCTCTTAAGAAAGGTCCTTATATTGATTTAAGCTTATTTAAAAAAGTAGAAAAATCAGTAAAAATAAGTGATAAAAAACCTATAAAAACTTGGTCAAGACGTTCAACAATATTTCCTAATATGGTTGGATTGACAATATCTGTACATAATGGTCGTCAACATATTCCCGTATTTATTACTGAAGAAATGGTAGGACATAAATTAGGAGAATTTTCTTTAACTCGTACTTATAGAGGACATACTGCCGATAAAAAAGTAAAAAAACGTTAAAAAAAAGAGGAAGCATAAATGGAAACGTTAGCTAAACATCGTCAAGCAAAGTCTTCTGCACAAAAAGTACGTTTGATCGCAGATTTAATTCGTGGTAAAACAGTGCCTCACGCATTAAATATTTTAATTTATACCAGAAAAAAAGCTGCTATTTTAGTGAAAAAAGTTCTTGAGTCAGCCATAGCAAATGCAGAACACAATAACGGTGCAGATATAGATCAATTAGTAGTTAAAAAAATTTTTGTTAATGAAGGTTCAACAATGAAAAGAATGATGCCACGTGCTAAAGGACGTGCAGATCGTATTTTAAAACGTACTAGTCATATTACTGTAATTGTATCTGATCGTTAATATTGGGGAGAATAATAATGGGTCAGAAAGTACATCCTAATGGAATGCGATTAGGTATAATAAAAAAATGGAATTCAGTTTGGTTTGCTAATACTAAAGATTTTGCTGATCATTTAGATGGCGATTATAAAGTTCGTCAGTTTTTAATGAAAGAATTATCAAAAGCGTCGATTTCTCGGATTATTATTGAAAGACCTGCAAAAAGTATTCGAGTTACTATTTATACCGCAAGACCAGGTATTGTTATTGGTAAAAAAGGTGAAGATGTAGAAAAATTAAGAGTTACTATTGCTCAAATTACTGGTGTTCCAGTGCAAATAAATATTTCTGAAGTACGCAAACCAGAACTAGATGCAAAACTTGTTTCCGATAGTATTACTTCTCAATTAGAACGAAGAGTTATGTTTAGACGTGCAATGAAAAGATCTGTTCAAAATGCTATGCGACAAGGGGCTAAAGGTATTAAAGTTGAAGTTAGTGGACGTTTAGGTGGGGCTGAAATAGCTCGTAGAGAATGGTATAGAGAGGGTAGAGTACCTTTACATACTCTTCGTGCAAATATTGATTATAGCACTTCAGAAGCTCATACAACATATGGTGTCATAGGTGTAAAGGTATGGATTTTTAAAGGTGAAATATTAGGTGGTATGGCAGCAATTGAAAAATTAGAAAAACCTTCTGTTCAAAAAAAAAAGCAAAATCGCAAAAATCGTAAGTAAAAGAGAGAAGGGGAGGATTGATAATGTTACAACCAAAACGTACTAAATTTCGTAAAATGCATAAAGGACGAAATCGTGGTTTAGCTTCTGGTACTAACATTAATTTTGGTTCTTTTGGTTTAAAAGCTATTGATCGAGGACGTTTAACAGCTCGTCAAATTGAGTCCGCAAGAAGAGCTATCACTCGTTGTATTAAAAGACAAGGTAAAATGTGGATACGTATTTTCCCTGATAAACCTATTACTCAAAAACCATTAGAAGTACGAATGGGAAAAGGAAAAGGTAATGTAGAATATTGGGTGGCTTTAGTACAGCCTGGAAAAGTCCTTTATGAATTAGATGGAGTTACTGAAGAAGAATCACGTGAAGCATTTAAGTTAGCAGCAGCGAAATTACCGATTAAAACTGTTTTTGTAACTAAAATGGTGATGTAATGAAAGAAATAGTAAAATTTCGAAAAAAAAATAAAAAAGATCTTAATATAGAACTTTTACAATTATTTCGAGAACAATTTAATCTGCGAATGCAGTCTGTTTCTGGAAAACTAAAACAACCTCATTTATTAAGAAAAGTTAGACGAAATATCGCACAAGTAAAGACTTTATTGACTGCAAAGGAAGGAAATTAAAAATGGAAAAAATTCGAACTTTGCAAGGACGTGTTTTAAGGAATAAGATGCAAAAATCTGCTGTTGTTGCTATTCAACGCTTTGTAAAACACGATATTTATGGGAAGTTTATAAAACGAACTACAAAATTACATATTCATGATGAAAAAAATGAGTGTTCTATTGGTGATTTGATAGAAATTAGAGAATCTCGTCCAATTTCTAAAACAAAATCTTGGATTTTAGTTCGTATTGTTGAAAAAGCTATTTTGTAAACAATTAAAAATCATTTGGTTTGTCTGTGTTTTATATTAATAAATGATAACTAATGTTAGAATGAAATTGTTTTTATTATTGTCTTCTAAGTAGATCAATTAGAATAACTGAGGCGTTAAAAATATGATTCAAGAACAAACAATTTTACACGTAGCAGATAATTCTGGTGCACGTTCCGCTATGTGTATTAAAGTATTAGGTGGTTCTCATCGTCGATATGCAGGTATCGGCGATGTTATTAAAATTACGATTAAAGAAGCGATACCTAGAGGTAAAGTAAAAAAAGGAGAAGTATTAAAAGCTGTGATAGTAAGAACAAAAAAAGGAGTAAGACGATCTGATGGTTCTATTATCCGTTTTGATACTAATGCTTGTGTTGTATTAAATAATAACGAACAACCTCTTGGAACTCGTATTTTTGGACCTGTTACTCGTGAACTTAGAACAGAAAAATTTATGAAAATTATTTCATTAGCTCCAGAAGTTCTTTGAAAATAATATTTTAGTCTTAAAGGAATGAAAAATGGCATCAAAATTACGTCGTAATGATGAAGTTATTATATTAACTGGAAAAGATAAAGGAAAGAAAGGTATTATAAAAAGTATTTTATCTTCAAATAAAGCAATTATAAATGGTTTAAATTTAATTAAGAAGCATCAAAAACCAGTTCCCTCTCAAAATAAAAGTGGTGGTATTATAGAAAAAGAAGCACCTATTCAAATATCAAATATTGCTATTTTTAATCCTGAATCTAATAAAGCAGATCGTGTTGGTTTTAGATTTGAAGAAGGGAAAAAAATTAGGTTTTTTAAATCTAATGGTAAAATCATTAAATAATTTGGAGTAATATCAAACGGAGTTATATAAATATAATGGCAACACTGTATAATTATTATAAATCAAAAGTAATAAAACAACTTATGTTTGAACTAAATTATAGTTCTACAATGCAAGTTCCTAAAATTGATAAAATAACTTTAAATATGGGTGTAGGATCTGCCGCTACTGATAAAAAAATTTTAGATAATGCTATTTTAGATTTAACAGCAATATCCGGACAAAAACCATTAATTACTAAGGCTCGTAAATCAGTTGCGGGTTTTAAAATTCGTCAAGGTTATCCTATTGGTTGTAAAGTGACATTACGTGGTCAAAGAAAATGGGATTTCTTTGAGCGCTTAATTGTTATTGCGATTCCACGTATTCGTGATTTTCGTGGTTTATCAAGTAATTCTTTTGATGGTCAAGGAAATTATAGTTTAGGAATACGAGAACAGATTATTTTTCCTGAAATTGATTATGATAAAATTGATCGAGTGCGTGGATTAGATATTACTATAACTACTACAGCTAAAAATGATAAAGAAGGGCGTTCATTATTATCTGCTTTTAATTTTCCTTTTCGTAAGTGATATTAAGGTTATTCAATGGCTAAGCAATCAATGAAAGCACGAGAAGTAAAACGTGTAAAATTAGCTAATAAATTTTACACACAACGTATTGAATTAAAAAATATTATTTCTAATATTAATTTATCAGAAGAAGAACGTTGGAATGCTGTTCTTAAATTACAATCTTTCCCTCGCGATTCTAGTCCATCACGTCAAAGAAATAGATGTCGTCAAACTGGACGACCTCATGCATTCTTACGTAAATTTGGATTAAGTCGAATTAAAGTTAGAGAAGCTGCTATGAGGGGTGAAATCCCTGGTTTAAAAAAAGCAAGTTGGTAAAATATACTTTTTTTCAATTTTGGAGTTTTCAAATGAGTATGCAAGATCCAGTATCAGATATGTTGACCCGTATTAGAAATGGTCAATTATCTAATAAATATTCAGTAAAAATGCCTTCGTCTAAATTAAAAAAATCAATTATTGAATTGTTAAAAAAGGAAGGTTTTATTAAAGATTTTAATATTACAGGTACATCTAAATTAGAATTAGAAATAATTTTAAAATATTTCAAAGGAAAACCTGTTGTAGAAAACATTCAACGTGTCAGTCGTCCAAGTTTGCGAATATATAAAAAAAAGAACAAATTACCTAAAGTAATGGATAATCTAGGTATTGCTGTAATTTCTACTTCTAAAGGTATTATGACAGATCGTAAAGCTCGTGAAGTAGGTCTTGGCGGTGAGATTGTTTGTTATGTATCTTAATATACAATGGAGGAAAAATGTCTCGTATTGCTAAACGTCCAATCGTAGTTCCTTCTGATATTAATGTACAATTAAATTCACAAACAATATCAATTCAAGGTAAATATGGACAGCTCTCACGTACTATTCACAATTCAGTTAGCATTAAATATTTAGAAGACAAAATAATTTTTTTACCGCGTTCAGGTTTTTCTGATAGTTGGGCACAGGCTGGAACGTCAAGAGCTCTTGTAAATTCCATGATTATAGGAGTTTCTAAAAGATTTGTCAAAAAACTACAACTTTCTGGAGTTGGATATCGAGTTTCAATGACAAAAGATAATATAATTAATATGTCATTAGGATACTCTCATCCTGTTATTTATGCTTTACCTAAAGGTATTAGTATAGAAAATCCTTCACCTACAGAAATAATAATTCAAGGAATTGATAAACAATTAGTTGGTCAAATCGCTGCTAATCTACGTTCTTATCGCGTTCCAGAACCTTATAAAGGAAAAGGTATTCGTTATTCAGATGAAATTGTACGTATAAAAGAGGCTAAAAAGAAATAATATGATTGTTGTAAGTAAAAATAAAATTACTTCTCGTATACGTAGATCCATGAAAACACGTTGTAAAATTAAAAAATTAGGTGCAACTCGATTAGTTGTACATCGTACTTCACGCCATATATATGCCCAAATAATTTCTTCTAAAAAGTCTAAAGTATTAGTATTCGCTTCAACTTTAGAGAAAAATATAAGCAGTGGTTTAAAATATACAGGTAATAAAAAAGCTGCAGAAATAGTAGGAAAAATTATTGCAGAAAGAGCTTTATCAAAAGGAATATCTAATGTTTCTTTTGATCGATCTGGTTTTAAATATCACGGTCGTATAAAAGAATTAGCAAAATCTGCACGTGAATTTGGACTTAAGTTTTAAGGTGAAAAATACAGAATGGCTAATATTGAAAAAAAAAATAATAGTGATTTACAAGAAAAATTAATTACAGTAAATCGAGTTTCGAAAACTGTAAAAGGTGGTCGTATATTTTCTTTTACAGCATTAACTGTAGTTGGGAATGGAAATGGTAGAGTTGGATTTGGTTATGGAAAAGCACGTGAAGTTCCTGCTGCTATTCAAAAAGCTATGGAAAAAGCTAGACGTAATATGATTACTATACCGTTAGTAAATAAAACTTTACAACATTCATTAAAAGGGGCTCATACTGGATCAAATATTTTTATGAAACCAGCTTCTGATGGAACTGGGATTATTGCAGGTGGTGCCATGCGTGCGGTTTTAGAAGTAGCAGGAGTACATAATGTATTAGCTAAAACTTATGGTTCTACTAATCCAATTAATGTGGTTCGAGCTACTATGAATGGTTTAATGAATATGAAATCTCCAGAAATGATAGCTGCTAAGAGACATAAACGTATTGAAGATATATTGGGATAAATTTTACTTTATGAAAAATATAAAAATTACTCAAATAAAAAGTGCTATAGGAAGATTGCCTAAACATAAGAAAACATTGATAGGACTTGGATTACGTTACATTGGACATACTGTAATACGTGAAAATACACCTGCTATTCAAGGTATGATAAGAAAAGTTTCTTATATTTTAAAAATACAAGAGGAATAAAATCATGTATTTAAACACTCTTTCTCCAGCATATGGAGCACGTCATAATCGTAGAAGGTTAGGTCGAGGTATTGGTTCTGGTTTAGGAAAAACTTCAGGTCGAGGTCATAAAGGTCAAAAATCTAGATCAGGGGGTAGTATTCGTCGGGGTTTTGAAGGAGGTCAAATGCCTTTATATAGACGTCTTCCTAAGTTTGGTTTTAATTCTCGAAAAAAAAAGAGCACTTCTGAAGTTCGTTTGACAGATATATCAAATTTATCTAAAAATGTCATTGATCTTGATATATTAAAAAAAGAAAATATCATCAAAAAAAACATTAAACATGTAAAAATTATTTTTACAGGAAAATTAAAAGTTCCTTTAATCATAAGAGGTTTACTTGTGACTAGAGGTGCTCGGACTGCAATAGAACACTCTGGTGGTAAAATTGAAGGATAAGAAATAAAGATATGGCAAAACAATTAGGATTGAATTTAAAAAATACTAAAAAAAATATTAGTGAACTAAAACAAAGAGTTATCTTTTTAATAATAGCTCTAATTGTTTTTCGTATTGGTTCTTTTATCCCAATTCCTGGAGTTGATACTACAATTTTATCAAAAATATTAAATGAACAAAAAGGTACTATTGTTGATATGTTTAACATGTTTTCCGGTGGTGCCTTAAGTCGTGCTTCTATTTTTTCTTTAGGTATTATGCCGTATATATCAGCTTCTATTATTATTCAATTATTAACATTAGTACATCCAACTTTGGCAGAAATTAAAAAAGAAGGAGAATCTGGACGTCATAAAATAAATCAGTATACTAGATATGCTACTTTAATATTATCTTTATTACAGTCTATTGGAATTGCTACAAGTTTGCCTAATATTTTAGGAATGCATACTATTATAATAAATCCTGATTTTTATTTTTATTTAACAGCAATTGTCAGTTTAGTTACTGGTACTATATTTTTAATGTGGTTAGGGGAACTAATTACAGAATGTGGTATTGGTAATGGAATTTCAATTATTATTTTTGCAGGAATAATAGCAGGTTTACCAGCAGCTATCGGTAATACTATTGAACAAACAAGACAAGGAAATTTACATTTTTTATTATTTTTATTTATTTTAATATTAATGTTTTCAGTTATTTTCTTTGTAGTTTTTATTGAACGTGCACAAAGAAAAATTATTGTAAATTATGCTCAACGTCAACGAGGTCGACGTATTTACACTGCCCAAAGTACTCATTTACCTTTAAAAATTAACATGTCAGGTGTTATACCTGCAATTTTTGCTTCTAGCATAGTTCTTTTTCCTGTAACTATTATATCGTGGTTTAAAGTAAGTCATAAATGGGAATTTTTAAGGACTGTTTCTTTTTGTTTACAACCTAATCAACCGTTGTATTTAATTCTATATATATCTGCTATAGTGTTTTTTTGTTTTTTTTACACAGGATTAGTGTTTAATCCTCGTGAAACAGCAGATAATCTCAAAAGATCAGGTGCTTTTATTGCAGGAATTAGACCTGGTGAACAAACTGCTAAATATATTCATAAAATAATGTTAAGACTAACATTTTTTGGCTCTCTTTATATTACATTTATTTGTTTAATGCCGGAATTTATGAGGAGTATTATGAATGTTCCATTTTATTTTGGTGGTACTTCTTTATTAATTGTTGTTGTGGTTATTATGGATTTTATTTCTCAAATTCAAACATTAATGATGTCTAATCAATATGATTCTATATTAAAAAAATCTAACTTAAATTAAAAAAATTTTTAGAAAAAATATTTAAGGAGTTTATCATGAAAGTAAAAGCTTCTGTGAAAATACTTTGTCGAAATTGTAAAATTATACGAAGACATAATGTTGTACGAGTAATTTGTAGCAATGATCCTAAACACAAACAACGTCAAGGTTAATTTTTTACTAAATAATAATAAATTTTTCATAATTTTTTGAAAAACTAACTATTATTTATAAGATGTAAATCTATAATCAAATAGATGAGGTTTTATTATATGGCACGTATTGCAGGAATCAACATTCCAGAAAACAAACATACTATAATTGCATTGACTGCAATATATGGCATCGGGAAAAAACGTTCTAAAATAATTTGTTCTATTACAAAAATTCCTGAAAACTCTAAAATTACAGATTTAAGTGAAGCACAAATTGAACTTTTAAGAGCTAATGTTGCAAAATATGTTATTGAAGGTGATTTAAGAAGAGAAAAAACTTTAAACATTAAACGCTTGATTGATTTAAGTTGTTACCGTGGTTTACGTCATCGACGACATCTTCCAGTACATGGACAGAGAACTAAAACTAATGCTAGAACCTGCAAAGGCCCTCGAAAACCAATAAAAAAATAATTTAGGTAATTTTAATAATGGTAAAAAACTCAGTAATTCGTACACGGAAACGTGCTAAAAAACAAATTTTAGATGGAATAGCTCATATTCATGCTTCTTTTAATAACACTATTGTAACTATTACAGATAGACAAGGAAATGCTTTAGGTTGGGCGACTTCTGGTGGTTCTGGTTTTAGAGGTTCTCGTAAATCCACTCCTTTTGCTGCACAAATTGCTGCTGAACGTTGTGCAGAAATTGTTAAAGATTATGGTATAAAAAATTTAGAAGTTATGGTTAAAGGTCCTGGTCCAGGAAGAGAATCCACTATTAGAGCGTTAAATGCTGCTGGATTTCGTATTACAAATATAACTGATGTAACACCAATCCCTCACAATGGATGCCGTCCTCCTAAAAAACGTCGTGTATAATTTTTTTAGGAAGTTTTGGAGAATAAAATGGCGAAATATTTAGGTCCGAAATTAAAGTTAAGTCGACGTGAAGGTACTGATTTGTTTTTAAAATCAGGATTACGTCCAATAGAATCAAAATGTAAATTAGAGCAACCTCCTGGACAGCATGGTATTCGAAAACCTAGGTTATCTGACTATGCCATTCAATTACGTGAAAAACAAAAAGTACGTCGTTTATATGGTGTTTTAGAACGTCAATTTAAAATATATTATAAAATTGCAGCTAGTTTAAAAGGTAATACTGGTGCAAATTTATTACAGTTGTTAGAAAGTAGATTAGATAATGTAATTTATCGTATGGGTTTCGGTTGTACACGTGCTGAGTCAAGACAATTAATTAGTCATAAATCTATTATGGTTAATGATATAGTTGTAAATATACCTTCATATAAAATATCACCTAATGATCGAATATCTATTAGAAAAAAGTCTAAAAATCAATCACGTATCAAAGCATCTTTGGAACTTGTTGAGCAAAGAGAAAAACCAATTTGGTTAGACGTTGATTCAACAAAAATGGAAGGTGTATTTAAAAGATTTCCTGAACGTTCTGATTTATCTGCAGAGATCAATGAACACTTGATTGTTGAACTTTATTCTAAGTAGTAAAGTTTAATATTAAATAGAGGATTATATGCAGAATGCTATTATAGGGTTTTTAAAACCAAGACTTGTAGATATTGAACAAATTAGTATGACTCATACAAAAGTAACTTTAGAACCTTTAGAAAGAGGATTTGGTCATACACTTGGCAATGCATTAAGAAGAATTCTTCTTTCTTCTATGCCAGGATGTGCTGTAACTGAAGTTGAAATCGATGGTGTGCTTCATGAGTATAGTACTAAAGAAGGAATACAAGAAGATATTTTAGAAATATTATTAAATTTAAAAAGATTAGCTGTAAAAGTATATGGTAAAGATGAAGTTTTTCTTACATTGAATAAATCTGGTATTGGTTGTGTCACTGCAGCAGATATAACACATGATGGTGATGTAGAAATTATTAAACCAGAACATGTAATTTGTCATTTAACTTATGAAAAAGCTTCTATTAAAATGCGGATAAAAGTACAACGTGGAAGAGGTTATATTCCAGCCTCTTCTAGAGTTCATATAGAAGACAATTCACGTCCTATAGGTTGTTTGCTAGTAGACGCATGCTATAGTCCAATAGATCGAATTTCTTATAACGTAGAAGCAGCTCGTGTAGAACAAAGGACTGATTTAGATAAATTAATTATTGAAATGGAAACAAATGGAACAATTGATCCAGAAGAAGCAATTCGTCGGGCTGCTACTATTTTAGCAGAACAATTAGAAGCTTTTGTTGATTTAAGAGATGTTCGTGAACCTGAAGTAAAAGAAGAAAAACCTGAATTTGAACCTATTTTATTACGTCCTGTAGATGATCTAGAACTAACAGTACGTTCTGCTAATTGTCTTAAAGCTGAAGCAATACATTATATTGGTGATTTAGTACAAAGAACTGAAGTAGAACTTTTAAAAACACCTAATTTAGGAAAGAAATCTTTAACTGAAATTAAAGATATATTAGCTTCTCGAAATTTATCTCTTGGGATGAGATTAGAAAATTGGCCACCTTCGAGTATTTTAGATGAATAATTTTATATATTTTAAAAATATTTTGATATAAGGGATAAATTTATGCGTCATAGAAAAAGCGGTCGCCAATTAAATCGTAATAGCAGTCATCTTAAAGCCATGTTAAAAAATATGGCCTGTTCACTATTTTTACACGAAATTATTAAAACTACACTTGCAAAAGCAAAAGAATTACGACGTATTGTAGAACCACTTATAACTTTATCTAAAGTAGATACTATTGCACATAGACGATTAGTGTTTTCTCGTATTCGTGATAATGAAATAGTAGCAAAATTATTTACAACATTAGGACCTTCTTTTATTAGTAGATCAGGAGGGTATACACGTATTTTAAAATGTGGTTTTCGATCCGGAGATAAAGCTCCTATGGCTTATATTGAATTAGTTGATCGCGTTAAAAAAAATAAAAAAGAAGTAATTGTAGAGAAATAAAAAATTTTTTCGTCTAAAGCAAACGGAAACTTACCGTTTGCTGTTTTTTTTGATATTCACATTTGGAATAGTAAAAATTTTTTATATAATCATACCTATTTTAAAAAAATTTTTTTTTGAAGCAAGTAAGCTTTTCACATCTATAATTTTTTTCCCAGGTAATTGTATTTTTTGAATGTTTAATATTTTATCAGAAGTATTTATTTTAATTCCATCGTTACTACAAAATATAATTTCTCCTATTGAAGCATTAGTTTGCGAAATAGGAATCACTTCTGCCTTCCATACCTTAATTGTTTGATTATTTAAAATAAAATAACAGACAGGCCATGGATTAAATGCTCGTATTAAACGCTCTAATTCTAATGCTTTTAAATTCCAATTTAAAAGACCGTCTTTTTTATGAATTTTTTTTGATAAAATAGCGTCTTTTTCATTTTGTTTTTTTTCAATAATTGTATTTTTAGAGATTTTATTTAAAACTTCTAATAATGCTTGAACTCCTATTTTCATTAGTTTAAAAGATAAACTTTCATATGTGTCTTTTGAGGATATACTACATTCAACAGAATGCAGTATATTACCAGTATCAATTTTTTCATTCATTTTGATTATGCTAATGCCCGTTTTTTTATCACCATGTGAAATTGATGATTGAATCGGAGTTGCACCCCTCCATCGAGGTAACAGTGAGGCATGAACATTAATACAACCATTGGGAAACATACCTAGAATTTTCTTTGGTATGATTTTTCCGTACGATACAACTATCATTATATCTGCATTAAGTTTTGATATTTTATCTTGAAATATTTGATCATTTAAATTTAAAGGCTGTAAAACAGGAATTTGGTTTTTTATAGATATTGTTTTTACAGGAGAAAAAATAATTTTTTGGCCTCTTCCAGAAGGAAGATCTGGTTGTGTGATTACTGAGATTACTGTTTGTGAAGAATTAATTAATATTTTTAAATGTTCAGCAGAAAAATGTGCTGTCCCGGCAAATATAATTTTTAATTTTTTCAAATTTATATTATTCCTTTAATAAAACGTTTTTTGTTTTTCTATTTTTTTGAATTTTTTTTGAATTCTATCTTTTTTAAATTTTGATAAATAATCAATAAACAATTTACCGTGAAGATGATCTATTTCATGCTGTATGCAAATAGATACTATTGATTGTGCTTCTATTTCTATTTTTTTTCCATCTATATTTATAGCTTGGACTTTTATATAGTTTGATCGGGGAATAATAGCACGATATTCCGGAATTGATAAACATCCTTCTTCAATACTAATTTGACCTTCTTTTTTAAGAATGACTGGATTAATAAGTATCAAGTTGTTGTTTTGTTCTTCCATTTTTTTTATGACTATAATTTGTAATTGAATATTAACTTGAGTTGCAGCTAAACCAATTCCTTCTTTTCGATACATTGTATCAATCATATTTTTTGCAATATTTTTTATATTTGTATCTATTTTATTTATAGGTTTAGCTTTGAGTCTTAAACGTTTATCTGGATAATATAATATTTTTAAAAAGGACATAGATTTAAATTTAAAATTTTTGAATTTTATGTATTAGTATAGACTTTTTTATTATAATTAAAAGTTTACTTATATTGTTTTTATATTTTTTTTAAAAAAATAATTTTATTATTTATTTAAAATTTTTTAGTAAAATTTATTTGATATTGCATTATTTAATTTTGTGTATTATTTATACATTAATATAAATATAATAAATTTATACGCATGTAAAAATATATTACTAAATATTTAAATTTTTTAATATGTAATCGAGGATCTAATGTTTGATATATTAATATACTTGTTTGAAACTTATGTACATAGTAAATCTAAAATTTCTATTGATTACGATAGTTTGACAAATGATTTATCAGATATAGGCTTTCAACAAAGAGATATTTATAATACGTTACGTTGGTTAAAAAATTTATCTTGTTATAAAAAGAATATTATTTCACCTATTAATTCATTATCAAAAAAAATGTCTATTCGAATTTATACTCAAGAAGAATCTCTTAAATTAAATTCTGATTGTCGTGGTTTTATACTTTTTTTAGAACAATTAGAAATATTAACATTAGATACACGCGAAATGATTATTGAAAGAATTATGGAATTAGATATTAATGAAATTAATCTTGAAGATTTAAAATGGATTATATTAATTGTATTATTTACAGTTCCTGGATGTGAATTAGTTTATAGAAAACTTGAAAATTTATTATTTAATTTTAAAGAAGAAATTATTCATTAAATATTTTTTATGTTTATGAAAAATATTATAATATTTTTTTATAGTGAGAAGATTTTAATGAATAAAGATTGTTTTTCAAATTCACTTTTGTATTGTATAAAAATGTTACGTGATAAAAATGTGATCGCATATCCTACAGAATCGATGTTTGGACTAGGTTGTGATCCTAATAGTAAAGAAGCTGTATTAAAATTACTACGTTTAAAAAAAAGAAATATAGAAAAAGGATTAATATTAGTAGGTTCAAATTTTCATCAGATCAAAAAGTATATTAATGAAAATCTTTTATCAAAAGAACAAAAGAAAAAAATTTTTTCATTTTGGCCGGGACCCTTTACTTTTTTAGTTCCAGCAAATTCTAAGGTTCCTTTTTGGTTAACAGGGAAATTTGATACTATAGCTGTACGTATCAGTGCACATACAAGTATAATAAAGTTATGTGATGCTTTTGGTGAAGCTTTAGTATCTACAAGTGCTAATATTACTAATATGACTCCAAGTATTACTTATAAAGAAGTTTTTAAATATTTTGGTGAAGATTTTCCACTATTACATGGAGAAATAGGTAATGAAAGAAATCCTTCTAAGATTATTAATATTACTAACGGAAAATTAATTCGTCATGTTTAAAAATCAAAATTTTAATTATGCTGTATTTGGTAATCCTATTAATCATAGTAAATCACCTGAAATTCATGGTTTTTTTTCTAATCAAACAAATGTTTTTCATACTTACGAATCTGTTAATGTGCCATTAGATGAATTTGTTTCTTTTTTACTTAAGTTTTTTAAAAAACATGGTAAAGGTGCGAATATTACTGCACCTTTTAAACAAGAAGCGTACTTATTTTGTGATAAATTAACAGAAAGAGCTAGAATTGCTCAATCTGTTAATACTTTAAAAAAAGTCAATAATAAATATATTTTAGGAGATAATACAGATGGAATTGGATTATTATCTGATTTAATTAGATTAAATTTTATAAAAAAAAATAATTCAATATTAATACTTGGTGCTGGCGGAGCAGTTAGAGGAATTCTTTTTCCTCTATTGTCATTTGGATGTTCTGTGTTTATTTTAAATAGAACTTTATCAAATGCTGAAAAATTAGTTGTTCAATTTAGTAAATATGGAAAAATTAATATTTTTGATAAAAATTCATCAGAAAAGAAGCATTTTGATCTAATTATTAACGCAACATCAAAATATGATAAAAATAACGAAAATAATATAGATGTATCTTTTGTGTCATCTAAAACTTGTTTTTATGATATGAATTATCACAAGTATGACACACCTTTTTTTAGTTCATATATTAAAAAAAGATCTAATGGTATAGGAATGTTAGTTTTTCAAGCAGCTCATTCTTTTTTTTTATGGCATAATATTTTTCCAGAAACAAATTATATTATAAATTCTTTAAAAAGAAATATGAAATAGAAATAAAATAATTTTAATGTTTTTATAATAATTTTTTTAATATTTAATGAATAATGAAGAAAATACTTGACTCTTTTTTTTCGATCTGTATTATTTATAATATAGTTTAAAAAAATAGTTTTCTGTATTTTTTTAAATGTCCCCTTCGTCTAGAGGTCTAGGACACCGCCCTTTCACGGCGGCAACAGGGGTTCAAATCCCCTAGGGGACGATAAAAAAAATTAAAAAATAATATATACTAATTGAAATTATTGTGTTATTCTTTAGCTTATAACTTTAAAAAAGTTTAAAATATAAAAATGCTCTTTAAAAATTCGGAAA
This sequence comes from Buchnera aphidicola (Brevicoryne brassicae), assembly GCF_005082825.1. NCBI lineage: Bacteria > Pseudomonadati > Pseudomonadota > Gammaproteobacteria > Enterobacterales > Erwiniaceae > Buchnera > Buchnera aphidicola. The sequence continues at coordinate 548,033 of NZ_CP034882.1, read as the reverse complement.
ACAAGCATAAATAAATTATTTTTTAAAACACCTGTGGGTTGTAAGGTTAAGCAAGTAAGCGTACATGGTGAATGCCTTGGCAGTCAGAGGCGAAGAAGGACGTGCTAATCTGCGAAAAGCGTCGGTAAGCTGATATGAAGCGCAATAACCGTCGATTTCCGAATGGGGAAACCCGATGTATTTAATACATCATTATTAACTAAATAAAATAGGTTAATAAAGCAAACCAAGGGAACTGAAACATCTAAGTACCTTGAGGAAAAGAAATCAACCGAGATTCCCTTAGTAGTGGCGAGCGAAAGGGGAACAGCCCAGAACCATAATCAATATAAATTACAGTAGAATGATTTGGAAAATTCAGCGATACAAGGTGATAGCCCAGTATACAAAATAATTTTTATTGTGGGTTCGAAAAGTAGAGCGGGACACGAGAAATCCTGTTTGAATATGGGGGGACCATCCTCCAAGGCTAAATACTCCTGACTGACCGATAGTGAACTAGTACCGTAAGGGAAAGGCGAAAAGAACCCCGGCGAGGGGAGTGAAATAGAACCTGAAACCGTGTACGTACAAGCAGTGGAAGCATGTTTTCAAATAAACATGTGACTGCGTACCTTTTGTATAATGGGTCAGCGACTTGTACTCTGTAGCAAGGTTAACCAAATAGGGGAGCCGAAGGGAAACCGAGTCCTAAATAGGCGTTAAGTTTCAGGGTACAGACCCGAAACCCGGTGATCTAGCCACGGGCAGGTTGAAGGTTAGGTAAAACTAACTGGAGGACCGAACCGACTGATGTTGAAAAATCAGCGGATGACCTATGGCTAGGGGTGAAAGGCCAATCAAACCGGGAGATAGCTGGTTCTCCCCGAAAGCTATTTAGGTAGCGCCTCGTGAATTCATCTACGGGGGTAGAGCACTGTTTCGGCTAGGGGGCCATCCCGGCTTACCAATCCGATGCAAACTCCGAATACCGTAGAATGCTATCACGGGAGACACACAGCGGGTGCTAACGTTCGTTGTGGAAAGGGAAACAACCCAGACCGCCAGCTAAGGTCCCAAAATCATAGTTAAGTGGGAAACGATGTGGGAAGGCATAAACAGCCAGGATGTTGGCTTAGAAGCAGCCATCATTTAAAGAAAGCGTAATAGCTCACTGGTCAAGTCGGCCTGCGCGGAAGATGTAACGGGGCTCAAACTATGTACCGAAGCTGCGGCAGCATAAATTTTTTTTATTGCTGGGTAGGGGAGCGTTCTGTAAGCCTGTGAAGATATATTGTAAAATATGTTGGAGGTATCAGAAGTGCGAATGCTGACATGAGTAACGATAAAGCAGGTGAAAAACCTGCTCGCCGAAAAACCAAGGTTTCCTGTCCAACGTTAATCGGGGCAGGGTAAGCCGACCCCTAAGGCGAGGCTGAAAAGCGTAGTCGATGGACAACAGGTTAATATTCCTGTGCTTAATATTACTGCGAAGTGGGGACGAAGAAGGTTAGATTATCCAGGCGACGGTTGCCCTGGTTTAAATGTGTAGGTATGATAATTAGGCAAATCCGGTTATCTTTAATCTGAGGCATGATGACGAATCACTAAGGTGATGAAGTAATTAACACCACGCTTCCAAGAAAAGCCTCTAAGCATCAGGTAAAATTAAATCGTACCCTAAACCGACACAGGTGGTTAAGTAGAGAATACTAAGGCGCTTGAGAGAACCCAGGTGAAGGAACTAGGCAAAATAGTGCCGTAACTTCGGGAGAAGGCACGCTAGTATTAAGCGAAAGGATTTACTCCTCTAACTGAAACTAGTCGAAGATACCAGCTGGCTGCAACTGTTTATTAAAAACACAGCACTGTGCAAACACGAAAGTGGAAGTATACGGTGTGACGCCTGCCCGGTGCCGGAAGGTTAATCGAAAGAGTCAAAGGAAACTTAAAGCTCTAGACTGAAGCCCCGGTAAACGGCGGCCGTAACTATAACGGTCCTAAGGTAGCGAAATTCCTTGTCGGGTAAGTTCCGACCTGCACGAATGGCGTAATGATGGCCAGGCTGTCTCCACCTGGGACTCAGTGAAATTGAAATTGCTGTGAAGATGCAGTATATCCGCGGCAAGACGGAAAGACCCCGTGAACCTTTACTATAGCTTGACACTGAATTCTAAATTTTAATGTGTAGGATAGGTGGGAGGCTATGAAATTAAAACGCCAGTTTTAATAGAGCCAAACTTGAAATACCACCCTTTAAAATTCGGTATTCTAACCTAGTGCCGTAATCCGGTACAGAGACAGTGTCTGGTGGGTAGTTTGACTGGGGCGGTCTCCTCCCAAAGAGTAACGGAGGAGCACGAAGATTGGCTAATCACGGTCGGACATCGTGAGGTTAGTGTAAAGGCATAAGCCAATTTGACTGTGAGCGTGATAACGCGAGCAGATGCGAAAGCAGGTCTTAGTGATCCGGTGGTTCTGTATGGAAGGGCCATCGCTCAACGGATAAAAGGTACTCCGGGGATAACAGGCTGATACCGCCCAAGAGTTCATATCGACGGCGGTGTTTGGCACCTCGATGTCGGCTCATCACATCCTGGGGCTGAAGCAGGTCCCAAGGGTATGGCTGTTCGCCATTTAAAGTGGTACGCGAGCTGGGTTTAGAACGTCGTGAGACAGTTCGGTCCCTATCTGCCGTGGGCGTTGGAAGATTGAGGGGGGCTGCTTCTAGTACGAGAGGACCGAAGTGGACGCATCACTGGTGTTCGGGTTGTCATGCCAATGGCATTGCCCGGTAGCTAAATGCGGAAAAGATAAGCGCTGAACGCATATAAGCACGAAACTTGCCCCAAGATAAGTCTTCCCTGAAACAGAAATGTTTACTGAAGGGACGTTGAAGACTACAACGTTGATAGGCTAGATGTGTAAGCATAGCAATATGTTGAGCTAACTAGTACTAATGACCCAAGAGGCTTAACCTTACAACACCAGAGGTGTTTTTAAAATAAATTTAATAAAAAGCTTGTTTTACTGAATTAATAATTATGTTTTAATAACACAACTTTTATTAAAAAGCCTGGCAAAAATAGTGTAGTGGTACCACCTGAATCCATTCCGAACTCAGAAGTGAAACGCTTCAACGCCGATGGTAGTACGGGGTCTCCCCGTGTAAGAGTAGGTAAAAGCCAGGTAAAAAAAACCCGAAATATCTTTTTTCGGGTTTTTTTATATTTAAAATAAATTACTTTCTAGATAAAAATAGATTTACATGTTAATCTATTTAGAATTTAAACTTTTTTTATCATAATTTTTATTTTGAATTTTTAAAATAAAAATATAATTGATAATTGATCTCTTTTTTTAATTTAGTATGTTTTTTCATGTGAAGGTAATATAGATGTCCAAGATTAAAGGTAATGTTAAATGGTTTAATGAATCTAAAGGTTTTGGTTTTATTACTCCAGAAGATGGAAGCAAAGATGTATTCGTTCATTTTTCAGCAATACAAAGTAATGGATTTAAAACTTTAGCAGAAGGTCAAAGTGTTGAATTTGAAATTACCGAAGGAGCGAAAGGACCATCTGCCGCTAATGTTATTAGTTTGTAAAGTTATTTAAATGTTTTTTCTAAAAAAAACATAAGTATACTTTTTATAGTACGGCTCTTTAATAGGGCTGTACTATATTAAAGATACAATTTTTTATAAAACCATTCTAACTATATTAATTTTGCTAATTTCATGATATAAAATTTCAATTTGCTCAAAATTTTTAGCGCATATTGTGATTGAAACTGAAAGATAATTACCCCTATTACTTGATTTTACTTGAGGTGTATAATCTCCAGGAATTTGGGTTTGAATGACTTTTATTATTTGATCAATAAGTTCAGGTTGTGCCAAACCGATAATCTTATAAGTAAAAAAACAAGGGAATTTTAACATTTCTCTCAATTTTGTTTTCATTATTAATTCCAATTTTTTTTATAATAAAATATTCTATTATTTTTTTTAATTATGAATTTTAAAAAAATATTTTTTTATATATTTTATATTAAGGAAATATTAAAAAATTTTTTTGATATTTTTAATAAATAATAATTTATCATTTTATCATATTGATAATATAGAAAATAACATATTTTATGTTATTTTCTTTAAGTGTATTTCCATAGGATGCGAATTATGTTAAAAATTTTTAATACATTAACCAAAGAAAAAGAAATTTTTAAACCAATTAATAAAAATAAAGTAAATTTGTATGTATGCGGTGTTACTGTATATGATTTTTGTCATATTGGTCACGGTCGTACTTTTGTTGCTTTTGATATGATAGTTCGTTATTTACGACTTTGTGGATTTCAAGTAAAATATGTGCGAAATATTACTGATATTGATGATAAAATTATTTTCAAATCAATTAAAGAAAAAATTAATATTAATACCTTAACTACTAACATGATTGATGCCATGCATAAAGATTTTTCTCTGTTAGGCATTTTTCCTCCTGATGAAGAACCTCGTGTTACAGATTATATTGATGATATTATTAAAATAATAATAAAATTGATTAACAATCAACATGCATATATGAATAAACATGGTGATGTTTTTTTTTCTATAAATAGTTGTGATAATTATGGGATTTTATCTGGTCAATCTTTAAAATCATTACAATCTGGATGCCGTATTCCATTAAACAATACTAAAGCAAACCCGTTAGATTTTTTACTTTGGAAGGCTTCTAAAAAAGGTGAATATTATTGGAATTCTCCATGGGGTAAAGGTCGTCCAGGATGGCATATTGAATGTAGTGCTATTAATAATGTTTTTTTTAAAAATTCTATAGACATTCATGGAGGTGGTTCTGATCTTCTTTTCCCTCATCATGAAAATGAGAGAGCTCAGTCTGCATGCTTAAATAATAAATTTATAGTAAATTATTGGATGCATACAGGAGTAGTCATTACTAACAATCAAAAAATGTCTAAATCTTTAGGCAATATTTTTCTTTTAAAAGAAGTTTTAAAAAATTATAATTCTGAGGTTCTACGTTATTTTTTTCTATCAACACATTATCGTCATCCTATTTATTATAGTGAAAAAAACTTACAACAAGCATATGTATCATTAAAATATTTATACACTTCATTATCTAATACTAAACCTTTTCCTAACATTGAAGAAGGTATGAATTTTGAATTTGAATTTTATAATGCAATGAATGATGATTTTAATACACCTAAGGTATTTTCTATTTTTTTTAAAATAGCGAGAAAAATTAATTTTTTCAAAAAAAAGGATATATTAAAAGCAAATAAATTTGCTTTTAGATTACAATCTTTAGGAAATTTTTTAGGTTTTTTATCACAAACACCTGAAGATTTTTTGCAAAAAAAACATATTTTAGAAGAATCTATGTTTCAAAGAATAGAAAAACTGATACAAAAAAGAAATATTGCAAGAAATTCTAAATTATGGAAAGAAGCAGATGATATAAGAAAAAAATTAACATCTTTAGACGTAGTTTTAGAAGATTTACCTGATAAAACAATATGGCGTAAAAAATAAAAAAATTTTTTAAAAAAAATAATTCTTTTTTTCACATGCTTCTAATGTATTTTGAAGTAACATAGCAACAGTCATAGGACCAACGCCTCCTGGAACGGGAGTTATGTAAGAAGCTTTTAAATACGCTGTTTTGAAATCTACATCACCTACTATTTTCCCATTTTCTAATCGATTAATACCAACATCTATCACTATAGAACCGTTTTTAATCCATTCTCCTTTTAAGAATTTTGGTTTTCCTACAGCCACAATTAATAAATCGGCATTCTTGACGTGATTCTTTAAATTTTTAGTAAATCTATGTGTCACGGTAGTTGTACATCCTGCTAGTAATAATTCTAAGCTCATAGGCCTTCCAACTATATTAGAAGCTCCAACCATTACTGCATTTAATCCATGAGTTTTTATTTTATTATGTTTTAACATTGTAATAATACCTCTAGGTGTACATGCTCTTAATGTTGGGCTTCTCTGACACAAGGAACCTGTATTATAGGGATGAAATCCATCTACATCCTTGTTAGGAGTAATACTTCGTAAAATTTTTATATGATTGATATGTTTAGGAAGTGGAAGTTGTATTAAAATTCCATCTATTTTTGTATTATTATTCAATTTTTCTATTAAATTTAAAATTTTTATTTCATTTGTATTTTCAGGAAAGTTCCAAAATTCCGAAAAAAAACCAACATTTTTACATGCTATTTGTTTTTTTTTTAAATAAATTTGAGAAGGAATATTATTCCCAATTAAGATCATAGCTAATCCGGGAATTTTTTTACCATTTTTTTTTCTTTGATTAACTTTCTTTAAAATATTTAATTGTATTTTATTTGCTATTTTATTACCATCTATAATTATTGCTGGCATTATTAATTAACTCGATTAATTTTTGAATTATTTCAAATCATATACTAAATTATTGTTATAATAAACATCTAGATTATAAAATATGATAATATTAATAACATTTTACTTGTATATATATTATATTAGTGTTAGATTTTAATTTAATAATTTATGCGTTCTTAGCTCAGCTGGATAGAGCAACGGCCTTCTAAGCCGTAGGTCACAGGTTCAAATCCTGTAGAACGCAAAAAACTATTTTTTTAAAAAATTTTCTATTTTATTTTTAATATTTAGAAGAGAATCCATAGCATTAATTGTAAAAAATTGTAATTTTCTTTGTGATGCTTGATTCAAATAGTATTTTTTTAATGGATGAGTTATTTTTTCATATTCTCTTAGTCTTTTTTCTAAAATCTCTTTTTTATCATCTTCTCTTACAATTAAAGTATCTCCAGTTAAATCATCTTTGTTATGAATTTTTGGTGGATTGAATTTTATATGATAAATTCGGCCTGATTGAAGATGTGTTCGTCTACCGGATATACGTTCTAATATTGCTTTATTTGGCATTATAAAATCTAACACATAATCTATAATTATTTTATTTTTAGATAGGTAATAAGCTTGTTCAATACTCCTTGGAAAACCATCTAATAAAAAACCATTTTTACAATCTTTTTTTTTAATTCTTATTTTTATTAAATCACATACAATTGTATCAGAAACTAATTTTCCTTTTTTAATTGTATTTTTTATGATATTACCAATTTCATTTTTTAAATAAATATTTTCTCGTAACATATCACCTGTACATATTTGTGGAATGTTGTATTTTTCTGAAATAAGTTTCCCTTGTGTTCCCTTTCCTGTACCAGGTGCACCTAGTAAAATAATACGCATAATTTTTTTCTTATTATATATTAATTTATAAATCGCTTCGAGATTACTACTATTATAGTAGTAATCATAATATTTTTATTGAATAAGTAATTTATTCATTCTAGAAATAAATTCATGTGGATTTTCTAAATTTCCTCTTTCGGCTAAAAAAGCTTGATCTAATAATAATTTAATCCACTCTTTAAATTCAATTTCATCATTGATTAAACATATTTTTTTTATTAATAAATGTTTTGGATTTATTTCAAAAATATATTTTAATTCTGGAATAGATTGTCCCGCCGCAGAAAAAAGTTTAGCCATTTGTGTAGTCATTTCATTAGAATCACTAAGAAGAACACATGGAGTTTCTGTTAATCGATATGTTAATCTTACGTCTTTTACTTGATTTCCAAGAAATTTTTTTACTCTCTTTAAGAATTCAATCATTTCTTTCGACAATTCATTGTTTTTTATTTTTTTGTCTTCTGTTAGCTTATTAAGTGATATATCTTCTTTACTAATAGATTGAAATTTTTTTCCTTTGAATTCTACAAGATAATTCATCATCCATTCATCTATTCTATCCGATAATAATAAAACATCGATATTATTTTTTTTAAACAACTCTAAATGTGGACTATTTTTTGCTGATATGTAACTATCTGCAGTAATATAGTATATTTTTTCTTGTTTTTCATGCATGTTAGATATGTATTCTTCTAAAGATAATGTTTGTTCAGCGCTATTATTTTTAATGGAAGCAAAACGTAAAAGATTGGCAATTTTTGATAAATTTTCATTATCTTCTGCGGGACCTTCTTTTAAAACAAGTCCGAATTGATTCCAGAAAGTTTTATATTTTTCATTAGAATCTTTTGATAGTTTATCTAGAATTTTTAAAGATCTTTTTGTTAATGCTTTTCTGATATTAGTTGTAATTGAATTATCTTGTAATATTTCGCGAGAAACATTTAAGGGTAAATCACTAGAATCTATTAGTCCTCTTACAAAACGTAAATAATTAGGAAGAAATTCTTGAGAATTATCCATAATATAAACACGTTTTACATACAGTTTTAAACCATGTTTATTATCTCTATTCCATATGTCCCAAGCTGCTTTTTTAGGTATATATAATAAACTAATATATTCTTGATTACCTTCTACATGATTGTGACTCCATATTAATGGATCATTTTGGTCATTAGTAAGGTGTTTATAAAAATCTTTATATTCATCATTAGTAATAGAAGACTTATTTAGTGTCCATAATGCTTTAGCTTTATTAATTTGTTCCCAAAAATATGTTTTATTTTTTTCATCATAATTTTGTATGTTTACTGGTACGGTAATATGATCAGAATATTTGCTAATTATGTTTTTAATACGCCATGTTTCTAAAAATTCTTCTTCTTCTTTTTTTAAAAATAAAGTAATTTCAGTTCCTCTTGTTTTTTTTATAATATTTGTTACATTATATTCTCCTTCTCCTGAAGATTCCCATAATGTTCCTTCTTCAGGTTTTGTACCAGCATATCTAGTTCTAACACATACTTTTTCTGATACAATAAATGATGAATAAAAACCAACGCCAAATTCTCCAATAAGTTCGTTCTTTTTGCTTTGTTGTTTTTCTAAAGATTGAAGAAATGACTTCGTACCTGATTTAGCAATTGTACCAAGATTTTCTATTGTATCTTTTCGAGTCATTCCAATTCCATTATCACTAATAATTAGAGTTCTTTGGGCTTTATTAATAGATATTTGAACTTTTGTTTGGCTGTCATTTTCATATAATAATGGTGATGATATTGATTCAAATCGTAATTTATCTATTGCATCTGATGCATTGGATATCAATTCTCGTAAAAAAATTTCTTTATTAGAATATAATGAGTGAATCATTAAGTGTAATAATTGTTTTACTTCGGATTGAAAATTATATACTTCTTTTTTTTGTGTTGTCATACAGATATCTCTTTATATAATATATATTTATAATTTTTTTAAATAAATTTATGTTTAATATAAATTTTTTATTTTTTATTTAGGTATGTTAAAACCTGTTGGAAATTGCATTCCTGTAGATATTGCAGACATTTTCTTTTTTTGCACTTCAGAAATTCTTCTTGCTGCATCGTTAAAAGCAGCTGCAGCTAAATCTTCTAACATATCTTTATCATCTTTAAGTAAACTGGGATCTACTTCCACACGTCTACAATTATGAGCACCATTAATAGTTACCTTAACCAGTCCAGCACCAGATTCTCCTGTAACCTCTATTTGAGCAATTTCTTCTTGAATTTTTGCCATTTTTTCTTGCATTTGTTGTGCTTGTTGCATCAAATTACCTAATCCATTTTTAGTAAACATATATTTTTATCTCGTTATGTTAAATTATATAATATTTTTTTCATTGAAATAATATTAAAATTAATTTTTTTAAAAAAATGTATTTTTTTAGAGTGAAATTTTAGGAATTTCATATAATGAAATATTGTTTTTTGATATATTATTACAATTTTTATAAAAATTTTAGTATATGTATGGTCTTTTTTTTATATTTTAATATTTTTGTAAACATTATTTATGTATTATTGTTATTAAATTTTATATATATATTATTTTTATAAATATTTTTTATACTGTATCAATTGCACGTAATATCGTCATTTCTACTCCCATTTTAGCGTTAGGTGAAAAATTTAATTCTTTTTTTCCATTTATTAATATTTGATAACATAATTGTACGTTTTTTTTATCAATATCTTTTGCTAACATTTGAATTTCATTTTTATAATTTCCTATAATATTTTTTGCCCATATTAAGGGAAAGGATTGTGACATAGAAATGTGATGTAAAAAACGTAAAATTTCTGTTAAAATTTCTTCCCATTCTATTCCCATATTACTAATTTCATCTAATAATAACATTATTTTTTTTGAATCTTTTTTTAATATTGCCTTAGTTAATAAAAAAGAATAGTGTTCAGATGGAATTCCTAACATTTCCATTACATTTTTTATATTGACACAATTATTTCCTAGATTTATAGCATGTTCTAATAAGTTAAGAGCATCTCGTATACTTCCCTTAGCATGACAAGATATTCTTTTTAAAGAATCGTTATCAAAATCAATACATTCTTTTATTAAAATTTTTTTTAATAAATTAAATATTTTTTCTTCAGAAAGTGTTTTTAATTTCAAGCATAAACAACGAGAAATAATTGTTTTAGGGATTTTTTCTATATCTGTAGTCGCTAAAATAAACTTAACATGTTTAGGAGGTTCTTCAAGTGTTTTAAGAAGCGCATTAAAACTATTCCGAGAAAGCATATGAACTTCATCAATTAAATATACTTTGAAACGACTTTTCGTAGGAGCATAATAAATATTATCTAACATATCTCTCATATCTTCTACTTTTGTTCGAGAAGCTGCATCTATTTCAAAAACGTCTAAACATAATCCTTTTTCTATTTCTTGACAAATAATGCATTTTCTACAGGGATGTGATGTGATACCTGTTTTACAATTTAAACTTTTAGCAATTAATCGAGCAATTGTTGTTTTTCCAATTCCTCTTGTTCCAGATAATAACCATGAATGGTGAATACGCCCTAGAGAAAATTCGTTACATAAAGCTGATATAATATGTTTTTGTCCAATTACATCCTCAAAGGACTGTGGTCGCCATTTTCGTGCTAATATTTGATGATTCATATAAAATTTTATAATATTTTATCAAAAGACTATGCTAACAATATTTGTTGTATTATGAAAGAATTCTTATTTATTTTATAAATGATTTTTTTATTATAGCTATTGATTGTAAATATTAGTTGTAATTTTTAAATTTGATCTATACAATAGTATTCTCATTTTAATTTATAATTTTATTATAAAAAATAAAATGGAGTTTTCTGTTAGCCTCTAACACTGTAAAATTGAACACTTGGTCAGATCTGGAAAGAAGCAGCCAATTCAGCTAATACAGGTGTTATGATATAGCTAACAGATTCTCCTAAGATCTAGATAATTGAAGTTTATACATTTTCCAATAACAATTTTTTTTATTTAATAATTCCTCATGTGTACCCAATTCAATAACTTCTCCCTTTTTTAAAACTACAATTAAATCCGCTTCAATAATAGTGGATAATCTATGAGCAATTACTACCAAAGTAGATTTTGTTCTTATTGATAATAATGTTTTTTGAATTAATTGTTCTGTTCCAGAATCAATATTTGCGGTGGCTTCATCTAATACAAGTATTTTTGGAGGCATAACTAATATTCTAGCAATAGCTAACAACTGTTTTTGACCTACAGACAGGTTATTTCCTTCTTCTCCTAATCGAGAGTAAATTCCATTTGGCATAGATTTTACTAAAGATGAAAGATGAACTGTATCTAATATTTGCCATATTTTTTTTTCAGAAATTTTTCTTCCTAATGTAATATTAGCAAAAATAGTATCTGAAAGAACTATTGGATCCTGTTGTACCATTAATATATTTTTTCTTAAACTAGAATGACTAATTGAATTAATGGGTTTATCGTCTAAATATATTTTTCCCATTTTTATAGGATAATAGCCCATTAACAAATTTGCTAAAGTGCTTTTTCCGCTACCTGTATGTCCTACGAATGCAACAAAATATTTTGAAGGAATACATATATTAATATTTTTAAGTATGTTTTTTTTACAGTTATCATAGTTAAAACTAACATTTTTAATATTAATTTTTCCACTTTTTAGTATTGTTTTATTGTTTCCATATTTTTGTTTTGGTGAATCTATGAGAGTAAAAATTCTCTCTCCTGCAACAATAGATTGTTGTAATACAGATTGTTGTATGGTAATTGCAATTAAAGGTTCATTTAATCTTCCAAGATAAGTAATAAATGCATAAAGAACTCCTACTTCAAAAGCTCCAATTTTAAAACAACTAAACAACAAAATAAAATTACATAAAACTAAAGCAGATAATAAACTAAGAAGAGGTCTTAATAAAAAACCTTCTAATTTTAATATTTTCATACGTGCTATATAATGTAATTCACTGCTATTTTGAATAGATTTTTTAAATCTATTTTGTTGTCGGAATTGTTGAATTACATTTATTCCATTAATAGTTTCGTTGAATTTATTATTAATATCAGCTAAATAATATCGTACTTTTCTTAAAAGTGGAGTACTATGTTTTTGATAAATTAACATTATTGTTATTACTAATGGTAAAATGAGCAGAGCTATCATTGCCATGTGCCATTCAAGAGTAAACATTGCAAATAATATAATAAAAATTAATGTAATACTTTTAAATAACGTAGGTGCAACAGTATCATATAGTTCTTTTACTGCTTCAGTATCATTAGTTACTTTAGAAATCATTTGTCCAATAGGCTGAGAGTCAAATTGACTAATAGGTTGTCTCAATGCAGCATTCATAACATCTTGACGTAATTTACTAATAACTTTTACTGCTATTTTGTTAAATAAAATACTTTGAAAATAATTAAAAAAAACTGATAATATTTGTAATATTATATATATTATAATAATAATACATATTATTTTGAAATGTAATTCATGTTTAGATAAAATATTATTAATAAAATAACTTATTAAAATTGGTCCTATTACTTCTGATATTGACCCACTTAAAAGTAAGATAAATGCTAAGATCAACTGTTTTTTAAAAGGTATTAAATAAACTAATAAACGTTTTAAAATTGGCCAAAATTCGATTAAATGATCCATGTTATAAATTTTTCACCTATTTTTTTTAATTATCTTCAAGTTCCATTTTTAATTTTTGATATGAATACATAGATTTATACCAATTTTCTTCTTTAGTTAATTTTAAGTGATTTCCTCTTTGTATAGTTGAACCATTTTTTATTACTATAATTTCATCCGAGTTAATTAATGCAGATAAACGATGCGCTGTAATAATTAAAGAATGTCCATTTTTTTTCCATTTATTAATATTGTTCAATATATTATTTTCTGTCTGACCATCAACAGCAGATAATGCATCATCTAATATTAATATTTCTGAATTTAATAATAATGCACGAGCGATGGCAATGCGTTGTTTTTGACCTCCTGACAACATTACGCCACGTTCACCAACTTGAGTTTTATATCCCTTTGTTAAAGAAATAATATCTTTATGTATGTCAGCTAATTTTGCAACTGATTCTATTTCTTTTTGAGATGCGTTTGGTTTACCTAAAGCAATGTTATTGGCAATACTTTCTGAAAATAAAAAAGAATTTTGATTTACAATTGCAATTCGACTTCTCCATTCATCAATTTTTAATTCTGATAATGGTATAGAATGATAAGATATTTCTCCTTTTTGAATTTTGAATTCGCGTTGAATTAGTTTTAATAATGTACTTTTACCAGATCCTGTAGGACCACAAATACCTAATGTTCTTCCAGGGTCTAGAACAACATTTATATTTTTTAATGATGGAATTTTATTTTTTGGATAGAAAAATAGATTAATATTAATATTTAATCTACCAGGAGAATGTGGAATTTTTTTGTCTCCATCGTTAATATACAATTTTTTATTGATAATAGAATATATTCTGTCCCAAGCCGCACTCCCTCTTTCAACTATATTAAACATCCATGCTAGTGCTAACATTGGCCAAATCATTAATCCAAGATACATGATAAAACTGGTAAGTTGTCCTATAGTAATTTTGTTATTCCAAACTAAATAACCCCCGCCTATAACAGAAAATAAATTAGAAAAAGCGACTGATAGATAAATTACTGGATCGAAACGAGCATCTATTTTTGCTACTTCCATATTTTTTTTTCCAGTTTTATTTACAATAATATCAAATTTATTTGACTGATTTTTTTCTAAACCAAATGCTCTGATCATTCTAATACTGGTTAAAATTTCTTGTGTTTGGTTGTTTAATAAAGAAAAAGAAGCTTGAGCATGACGAAAAGTTTCATGAAGTTCTTGTCCATATTTTTTGATTAAAACTGCCATAATAGGCATTGGTATTAAAGAAATCATTGTTAAAAAAAAGCTAATCTGAGTACTCATTATAATTAAAACAGAAAAACCCATAAATAATGAGTCTACTAATGTTAAAACACCCTCTCCTGCAGCAAAAACTACACGATCGACATCATTTGTAGCTCTTGCCATTAAATCTCCAGTTCTGTTTTCTAAAAAAAATTTTTGACTTTGATGACTAAGATAAGAATAAAATTTTACTCGAAGTTCTGTAGCTAGTTGATAAGAAGCTCCAAACAACAATATTCTCCATAAATATCGTAATGTATATACAATTAGAGCTATTAAAAAGATAATACAAATCCAAGGTAATATTTGCATACCATGCATTTTTTCTTTTATAATTAAATCTATTAAAATACCAACTATTTTAGGAGGTAATAATTGTAAAATAGAAATTATTATTAATAGTACAATAGCTCCTAAATATCTTTTCCATTCTCTTATAAAAAACCATCTTAATTGGTTAAACAATTTCACAAAAAAGTCCTAAAAGTTAAATTTTTATAAATGTTTTTTTGAATATTGCAGTACTTTGTATAAATTATAAAAAATTTTAATAAAAAAAAAATTATTTTCTGTGATAATATAAAAAATATTTTTTACAAAACATTCTTTTTATCTATATTCAATATAAAAGTCAATTTTTTTAGAAATATTTTATACTACATATTGTTGATTTTTTTAAAAATATATTTTTCAAATAATGACAACTTATAAAAAAATGAAAAAAGCATTAGTAATTTTAAGTGGTGGACAAGATTCGACAACTTGTTTAGCGTATTATACGCATGTATATAAAGAAATTCATTGTATAACTTTCGATTATAATCAATTGCATAAATCTGAAATTAACTCTGCTATTTTGATTTCAAAAAAATTAGGAATAAAAAATCATATAATTTTGGATGTTCAGTATTTACAAAAAATTTCTTTTAGTAGTTTGACAAATAAAAATATTTCAATTCATAGAAATCATCCTTTAGATAACTTGTTTCCCAGTACATTTGTTCCTGGTCGTAATATTTTGTTTTTAACTTTATCTTCTATATATGCTTACAGTAATAAAATTAGTTCAGTAATTTTAGGTGTAAATGAAATTGATTTTTCTGGATATCCAGATTGCAGGAACGAATTTATTAAAAATATGAATTATGTTATTCAAATAGGTATGAATTGCAATATCAGTTTTATAACACCTTTGATGAATCTTAACAAACCAGAAATATGGGCTTTATCAGATTATTGTAATATTACTGATATTATTTTAAATGATACAGTTACTTGTTATAATGGTATTAAAGGAATAGGCTGTAGTGAATGTAAATCATGTACTATTCGTAAAAAAGGATTTGATGAATGGAAATCTAATCGTTCTTATTATATGAATAGTATGAAAACAAAGATGAAATTATTATAATATATTTTTTTAAAGAATTAAATTTTTTAGAAAGTTATTCGTATTGATAAATAATTAATATATCGAATAACTTTTAAAATAAATTTATATTCCCTCTATTTTTTCATATTTAATTATTGACGTTTCACGAAGATTATTAAGAATACAATTAAATATTGATTCAATGTAATTTTTTTCTAAGTATTCAGTAATAATATTTTCTTCTTTTTTAGAAAAATTTTTATCATAAACTTTATCAAGTAATATAATTACAATTTTGTTATTTTGATCTTGGTATAAAGTATATATTTTTTTTTCATTTTTTGGATGTGGTAAAGAAAAAATTATTGATGTAATTGGATTATCATCATAACGAGATATAGTTTCTGAATTGTTAAAATGTAGATTGAATTTTTTAAATAAATTCATATTACCTTGTTCTAATTCTAAAATAATTTTTTTTGATATTTTTTTTGCTTCTTTTATTGCTTTTATATTTTTCAGTTTGTTTTTTATTTCTTCTTTTACATCATTAAGAACTTGCATTTTCTTATTTTTAAAATCTTTAATTCTGATTAAAAATGATTGATTGTTTTTTAAAATAACAAAATGTGAATATGATTGTTTTTTATTACTAAAAATAATTTTTTTTAAAGCAGAAATATTTAATACATCAGGAATTGAATTTTTATCAAACCAATCTGTGTTTTGAATAGGTATATTATTTTTTTTAAGAATTTGATCAAGTTCATTTGAGTTTTTTTCAGAAACATTAGATATTTCTTTTTGTATTTTATTATATAGGTATAAAGATTTTTGAACTTGTATTTCTTTTTTAATAGTTTCATATACTTCAGATAACTTTTTTTGGTGACTTTTTTTAATTTTATTCAATTTAATAATTAAAAATTCATTATGAAATGGGATAATATCAGATATTTGATTTTCTTGATTTAAATTTGATTTTTTAATTTCATCTGGAATCGAGTCACTATATATCCATCCAATATCTCCACCCCTTTTAGATGAAATTGGATCAGTTGAATTGTTTTCAGCTATTTTTGAAAAATCTTTATTTTCATTATATAATTGAGATAATATTAATAATCCATCATTTTTATTTTTTATTTGAATAATACTATATCTTCTTTTTTCTTTTGTTGAATATTTTTTAATATTTTTTTCATACCATTGAGTAATTTCATTTTCATTACACTTGATTTTAAAATCTTTAAGTTTTATTTGAGCAAAATCAACTTTAAATTTTTTAGGAATATAAAAATCGTTTTTGTGTTTATAAAAATAATTTTGTATTTCTAAATTTTTTACATTTTGTTTTTTAACCAAGAAATCTAGATTTACAGTTGCTTTTTTAATAGTTCTTTTTTGAGATAATAATTTTATTATACCTAATTTTTCTTGTTCTAAAATAAAATTACTATCAATAATAGCATTGATTAAGTGTTCAGTATTTAATTTTTTTTTGAGTAGATCTATATATTCATTATGAGTTAAATTAACAGATGCAAGATAATCAAAATACTTTCCTTTATTAAATTTTTTATTTTTTTGAAATAAGTTAGAATTTAATATTATTTCTTTGATTTGATCATCGTCAACTTCTGATTTTATTTTTTTTGCATATTGTTCTAAAAGAACATTATTAATAAGTTGAGATAAAATATAATTGTATGTTTCTTTTATAAATTGTTTATTTTTATTTAATTGAAAAAATTTTTCTCCTAATATTTTTTTTTGTTTTTCTTGTTCAATAGAATACATGTTTTGAAATACATTAAAACTAATTTTTTCACCATTTACTGTTGCGATATATTTTTTGATATTTTGATTTGTATAAGTGTTCATTGTAGTTAATATCAAAGATAAAATAATCATTCCTAAAATACATTTAACTATGATATGAGTTGATCGTAATTTTGCATATTTTGTCATAATATAACGATCCTAAATATTTTTAATATTACGTAAAATATAAATATAATTTTAAATTTTCAAAAAAGGCTGACAATTTTTTGTCAGCCAAGTTTTTTATCTTGGTATTATTTTTTTATCTATATTTAAACATAAGGTTTTTTTTCTAATGCTAAATTTAATACTTCTTTAATATTTTTAACTGGATGTATTAGCAATCCTTCAATAATATTTTTAGGTATTTCTTCTACATTACGTTTGTTTTCATATGGTATTAATACTATCTTAATACCTCCACGATGTGCAGCTAATAATTTTTCTTTTAATCCTCCAATAGGTAATATCTTTCCACGTAATGTAATTTCTCCAGTCATTGCAACATTAGATTTTACGGGGTTTTTTGTTAAAGATGAAACTATAGCTGTACACATTGCTATACCAGCACTTGGTCCATCTTTTGGTGTTGCTCCTTCAGGAACATGGACATGAATGTCATGTTTTTCATAAAAATCTTTTTTTATGCCTAATTGATCAGCTTGAGATCGAACAACTGTTAAAGCTGCTTGAATAGATTCTTGCATAACTTCACCCAAAGAACCCGTATAATTTAATTTTCCCTTTCCTGAGACACAAGCTGTTTCAATTGTTAGTAATTCTCCACCTACTTCTGTCCAAGCTAATCCAATAACTTGTCCAATTTGATTATGATTATTAATTTTTCCATAATCATAACGTTTTATTCCTAAATATTTCTTTATGTTTTTGCTGTTTATTTCAATTTGTTTTAAAGATTTATTTAATAATAGATTTTTTACTACTTTTCTGCATATTTTAGATATTTCACGTTCTAAATTACGAACCCCTGCTTCACGAGTATAATATTGAATAATATTTATTATCGCACAGTCAGTTATTGTTAATTCGTTCTTCTTTAAAGCATTTCTCTCTATTTGTTTTGGATATAAATATTTTTTTGCTATATTTAATTTTTCATTTTCAGTATAACCAGAAAGACGAATAATTTCCATTCGATCAAGTAATGGAGCAGGTATATTCATAGAATTTGATGTAGCAACAAACATAACATCTGAAAGATCATAATCTACTTCTAGATAATGATCATTGAATGTCATATTTTGTTCTGGATCTAGTACTTCTAGTAAAGCAGATGCTGGATCTACTCTTATATCGCAAGACATTTTATCGATTTCGTCTAGTAAAAACAAAGGATTTTTAACTTTTGCTTTCACCATTTTTTGAATTAATTTTCCAGGCATCGAACCTATATATGTACGTCTGTGTCCTCTAATTTCTGCTTCATCTCTTATTCCTCCTAAAGCCATTCTTACATATTTTCTACCTGTGGATCTAGCAATAGATTTTCCTAATGATGTTTTCCCCACACCAGGTGGTCCAATTAAACATAAAATAGGTCCTTTAACTTTATTTTTTCTGCTTTGTACTGCTAAATATTCTAATATTCTATCTTTTACTTTTTCAAGTCCAAAATGATCAACATCAAGAATTTTTTTAGCTTCTTCAATATTTTTCTTTGTTTTTGTCCTTGTGCTCCAAGGAACTTGTATCATCCAATCAATATAACTTCGTACTACTGTTGCTTCTGCTGACATAGGAGACATCATTTTTAATTTTTGAAGTTCTGATTCAGTTTTTTCTTTTGCTTCTTTTGGCATTTTTGAAGCTTTAATTTTGCGTTTTAAAATTTTGTTTTCATCTGGAATTTCATCCATGTCACCAAGCTCTTTTTGAATAGCTTTAATTTGTTCGTTTAAATAGTATTCTCTTTGACTTTTTTCCATTTGTTTTTTAACACGATTTCTAATTCTTTTTTCTACTTGTAACAAATCTATTTCAGTCTCCATGATTGCCATTAAAAATTCTAATCTTTCATTAACATTGCGTATTTCTAAAATTGACTGTTTATCATTTAGTTTTAATGGCATATGAGCAGCAATAGTATCTGCTAGTTTTTCAGAATTTTTAATGTTATTTAAAGTATTTAATATTTCTGATGGAATTTTTTTGTTCAATTTGATATAAGATTCAAATTGATTAATTGTTGTGCGAATTAATATTTCTTGATCTTTGTCTAAAATAGTAGATGAAACAATTAATTCAACCTCTGCAATAAAATGCTGTCCATTATTTGTTAAATTTACAATACAGGCACGTTGTAATCCTTCTACTAATACTTTTACTGTACCATCTGGTAATTTTAACATTTGTAAAATTGAACTAATAGTTCCTATATTAAATAAATCGTTTTTGGTCGGTTCATCTTTAGAAGCTTCTTTTTGTGCAATCAACATGATTTTCTTATCATTATCCATAGAATTTTCTATGCATTTAATTGATTTTTTACGACCTACAAATAATGGAATCACCATATGAGGATATATAACTACATCTCTTAACGGTAAAACTGGGATTTTAATGCGTTCAGAACGCTCAGAATTCATAGAGCTCTCTCTTAGTTGAATTTCCGCTATTTATTTAAAAACTGCAAGTTAAAAGTAAAATATGCAGTTATATCTATAATCAGTTAAAGTATATCGGGATTATCGCTTGATATTCAACGCTAAGAGCGTTTGATAAAATAAATAGGAATTACTTTTGTTTTTAGATCATCAGACGTTTTATATGTTTTTATTCACCTGATGCTTTTTTTGATTTGTTTTTTCCATATATTATTTTTGGTAATGAATTGTAATTTACAACTGATTCGTTGATTAATACCTTTTCTGTATTAATCATAGACGGTAATTGATACATTATATCTAATAAAATGTTTTCAATAATAGATCTTAATCCTCGAGCACCTGTTTTTTTTTGCATTGCTTTTTTTGCAATAGCTATAACAGACTTTTTATCAAATTCTAATTTTACGTTTTCTAAGTTAAATAGAGTTTTATATTGTTTAATTAAAGCATTTTTTGGTTCATATAATATTTTTATTAATGCATCTTCATTTAATTCATTTAATATAGTGATTATAGGTAAGCGACCAATAAATTCAGGGATTAATCCAAATTTTATTAAATCTTTAGGTTCAACTTGTTTTAATACTGCATCTTCTGATGTTTTTTTTTCATTTTTTTTAACACTGGCATTAAAACCTATTGCTGTTCTTGTATTGAGTCTTTTAGAAATAATTTTTGATAACCCTAAAAATGCTCCTGCACATATAAATAAAATATTTGAGGTGTCTACCTGTAAAAATTCTTGTTGAGGATGTTTTCTTCCTCCTTGAGGAGGAACAGATGCTAGTGTTCCTTCGATTAATTTTAATAAGGCTTGTTGAACTCCTTCTCCAGACACATCTCTAGTAATAGATGGGTTATCGGATTTTCTTGCTATTTTATCTATTTCGTCTATATAGACAATACCCAATTCTGCTTTTTTTACGTTATATTTACATTTTTGCAATAATTTTTGTATGACATTTTCTACATCTTCTCCAACATATCCAGCTTCTGTAAGACTTGTTGCATCAGCAATAATAAAAGGTACGTCTAATAATTTAGCAAGTGTTTCTGCTAATAATGTTTTTCCACTACCAGTTGGACCTATTAATAAAATATTACTTTTACCTAATTCAACTGAATCTAAATTTTTACTATAATTACGTAGACGTTTATAATGATTATATACTGCAACAGATAAAACTTTTTTTGTGTAATCTTGTCCAATAACATAATTATCAAGATATTTTTTTATTTCATGAGGTGTAGGTAAATAATTTATTTGGTTTTCAGTTTCTGTTGTTTTTATTTGTTTTAGTTCTTCAGTTATAATATCATTGCATAGTTTAATACATTCGTCACATATATATACTGTTGGACCCGCTATTAACTTTCGTACTTCTTTTTGGTTTTTTCCACAAAAAGAGCAACAAAGAAACTTCTTAGAATCATCTTTACTCTTATCAGTCATGTTTTAACCTCTTTTTTTATATTTTTTATTTTTTTTGAGTAAATAGATTCTATAAATTTTTTAGCAATTAACATGTGTTTATAAATTTTATTTTTTTATTGACGTTGAGTTAAAATAACATCAATTAAACCGTATTTAATTGATTCATTTGCTGATAAAAAACAATCACGTTCTGTATCTTTATTTATTTTATTTATACTTTGTCCTGTATGAAATGACATTAATTTATTTAATTTTTTTTTCATTTGTATTATTTCTCGAGCGTGAATAGCAATATCTGAAGCTTGCCCTTGAAACCCTCCTAATGGTTGATGAATCATAATTTTTGAGTTAGGCAAAGAAAATCTTTTCCCCTTAGTTCCAGATGTTAGTAAAAAAGCAGCCATTGAACATGCTTGGCCAATACAAATAGTATTAATATCTGGTTTAACAAATTGCATTGTGTCATAAATAGACATACCAGATGTAATAACACCTCCTGGAGAATTAATATATAAAAATATATCTTTTTTTGGATTTTCAGCCTCTAAAAATAATATCTGAGCTATAATATTATTTGCCATACTATCTTCAATAGCACCGGTGATAAAAATTATTCTTTCTTTTAATAATCTTGAATATATATCATATGAACGCTCTCCTCTAGAATGTTGTTCAACAACCATAGGGATTAATGTTGTACAAAAATTTTTATGACTATTGTTGTTTTCAGTATATAACATTTTTTATTCCTAAAAATATTGATTTTAAATAATTAATATCAAACTATAAATTTAGTTAAATAATTCTTTATGAATCTTCCAGTTGTAATTTATGAATTGATCAAAATTCCATTTTGTTTTAACGATTTCTATTTCTTTTTTTAATAAAGAGATAGCTTGATTTTTTAAATCTATGTATCTTATTGTGTTTTTAAAATCGTTGTTTTGATTATATAAATCAATAAGTTCTAATGATTTTTTATAATTTGAAGATATGTTTTTTATTAGTAATTCTATATTTTTTTCATTTGGAACCAATTGATTTTCAAAAATAATTTTTTCTATAATAATTCTTAGGTATAGTCTTTTTTTTGCTTTTAAATGTATATTGAAATGGTATCTTTGTTCTAAGATACTATGATTGTTGTTTTTGTAATCTTTTTTATATTGCTGATATAAGTTTTTAATTTCTTCTTGAAGTAAAATTGGAGGTATTACTATGAGTTTTTTTTTAATTATATTTTCTATAATTTGATTTTCTAGATATTTTTCAGTTATTTTGTGTATTTCATTATTAAGATTGTTTTTTAAGGTTTGATATTCTAATTTATTTATTTTTTCATTATCTTTTTTGGTATTTTTTTCTTCTATTTCTTGTAATTTTTCAATTTTTTTTATTTGAATTTTAAATGTTATATCTTTATTTTGTAGTTCTTTTTCGGGATGAAATTCATGAAAATTAATTTTAAAAAACAAAATATCATTAACGAAATGATTGATTATTTTATTTTCTAATTGAGTAACTAATTTATTTTTAAATACAATAAATATAATATTTTCTCTGCTGAATTTTTCTATTTTTTGATTTTTTTCATTATAAACACTATAATTAATTGTTACACGATCATAAATTTTAATGGGTTTATCAACTTTATTCCAATTTATTTTTGTGGGTTTGTTTTTTTCTATACTTTTTTTAATGTCTTCATCTGTGATATTTACAATTATTTTTTTTACTTTTATAGATGCTATATCTTTTATTTCAAATTTTGGATATGTTTCATATATTACAAAATATTCAAAATATTCTTTTTTTTTATCTATATTTTGATTCATATAATATTTTGGAATACCAATAATGTTTATTTTTTCTTTATGTATAAATTCATAAAAAAATTTTTGCATTAGATCTTTAAATACATCATAATAAACTGTATTACCATATTTTTCTTTGATAACATGTATAGGAACTTTTCCTTTTCTAAAACCATTGATGTTTGTTTTTTTTCTAATATTTATAAATTCTGTAAAAATTGCATTATTCACTGTTTTATTTGGAATATGAATTGTAACACGATGACCTGCATTTTTATTTTTTTCCATAGAAAATTTCATCTTAATTACCTCAAACGATTATTTTTATTAATCTATTGTAGATATTTTGTATTTTTAAAATTTTTAGAAATATTTTCTTTATAAAGTTATTATTAAAAATAGTTGTTTTTTTATTTTTTAATAATTTTAATATATCGTATAATAATTTTTTAGTAATCGGATAAAATATCATTTTTTTTTAAAACACTTAGAAATACTAATTTTTTTGTATTTTTTAACTTTCCATTCATCAGAAGTATAAGTATTCAATGTTATTGAATATATTTTTTCTTTTGTTATTTTTGATAAAATAGAAAAAATCATACGATGTCTAGTTATAATTGGTCGATTAATAAAATCATTGCTAACAATAATTATTGTTACGTGCGTAATATTTTTTTTTGAACGATTATGGAATAAGCTATCGTCATAAATTTTAATAAAATTTATTTTTAACTTAGATATGAGATATTGGTTTATTTTTTTTAAAATCATTAATTAATGTTATATCCTGTTTTTTTATTATAATTTTTTTATAAAAAATTCAGAAAAAATATTTTTAACTGTTTTATAAATATGTTTTTGTTTTTTAAATTTTATCAATTTTTAAAAAATAATTCAATTATTTCGCAAATTATTAACTTTTATAAAAAATTGGTTTTTTAGATTTTTTTAATAAAGTTTTTAATGAAAAAATATTTTTTTAAAAATTTTTGCTAATAAATATTACATTATTTTGAGGTTTTGAATGACATGTTTCACTTATAATAATTTTTTTAAAAAATTATCATTAATCATAATATTTTTTTCTTTGAATGGATGTAATACTTTATTGTTAGATCCTCATGGATTAATTGCTGTAGAAGAGTCTTCGTTAATATTAATATCATTTATAATGATGTTATTTATCATCATTCCTGTAATTTTTATGAGTATATATTTTCCAGTTAAATACTGCTCAAAAAATAAAAATCAAACATATGAACCTGATTGGTCTGATTCAAAAAAAATAGAGATAGTTATATGGAGCGTTCCTATTTTAATAATTTCTTTTTTAGCATTTTTATCATGGGATTATACTCATAAATTAGAACCAAAAAAACCCATAGTATCTTTTTATAAACCTATTAAAATAAATGTAATTGCACTAGATTGGAAATGGTTATTTATTTATCCAGATTACCATATTGCCACAATTAATGAAATTATGTTACCTGTTGATAGACCTATAAGTTTTGAGATTACATCTAATTCTGTTATGAATTCATTTTTTATTCCATCTCTTGGAAGTCAAATATATGCTATGCCAGGAATGGTGACAAAATTAAATTTAATTTCTAATAGTCCAGGAAAATATAAAGGTATATCCTCTAATTACAGTGGTCGAGGATTTTCTAATATGAAATTTACTGTAATTTCTGCGTTAAATGATGTTATATTTAAAAATTGGATAAAAAAAATACAAAAATCACCTAATAAATTAAACACATCAAAAATGTTTAACGTAATATCTATACCCAATGAAAATTGTTCAGTAGAGTATTTTTCCTATGTTAAAAAAGATTTATTTAATCAGATTGTTAATCAATATTCTTTAAAAAATTTGAGTATTTTGAATAAATATACTATTAATAAAAAGTATTAATATGGAGATATTAAGAAAATGTTTGGGAAATTAACATTTGATGTTATACCATATCATGAACCTATTATTATGGTGACATACACTGCAATTATTTTAATTGGATTTTTAATTGCATCAAGTATTACTTATTATAAAAAATGGAAATATTTATGGTCTGAATGGTTTACTACAGTTGATCATAAAAAGATATCTATTATGTATGGAATACTTGCATTTATTATGTTATTCCGGGGGTTCGTAGATGCAATATTAATGCGTACTCAACAAGTGATTGCATCATCAGGTCATAAAGGTTTTTTGCCACCCCATCATTATGATCAAATATTTACAGCTCACGGTGTAATAATGATTTTTTTTGTAGCTATGCCACTTGTTATTGGTTTAATGAATTTAGTTGTACCATTGCAAATTGGAGCTCGTGACGTAGCTTTCCCGTTCCTTAATAATTTGAGTTTTTGGTTAAATGTAAGCAGTACTGTATTACTCACTTTATCTTTAGGAATAGGAGAATTCGCTCAAACTGGTTGGTTGGCTTATCCTCCTTTATCTGGTATACAATATAGCTCAGGTGTAGGTGTAGATTATTGGATTTGGAGTTTACAGATTGCAGGTGTTGGAACTACATTAACAGGGATTAATTTTTTAGTAACAATTTTAAAAATGAGAGCACCTGGTATGTCTTTTTTTAAAATACCGGTTTTTACTTGGACTGCTTTATGCACCAATATTCTTATTGTAATTTCATTTCCAGTTTTAACTATTACTCTTATATTATTAACTTTAGATCGTTATTTTAATTTTCACTTTTTTACTAATGATTTAGGTGGAAATGCAATGATGTATGTTAATTTAATATGGATTTGGGGTCATCCAGAAGTATATATTTTAGTTTTACCTGTATTTGGAGTTTTTTCTGAAGTAGTTGCTACTTTTTCTCAAAAACGTCTATTTGGATATGTTTCTTTAGTATGGGCAACATTATCTATCACAATTTTATCTTTTATTGTTTGGCTTCATCATTTTTTTACTATGGGTGCAGGAGCAAATGTAAATGCTTTTTTTGGCATCACCACTATGATAATAGCTATTCCTACTGGAGTAAAAATTTTTAATTGGTTATTTACTATGTATAAAGGTCGTATATATATGCATTCTTCTGTTTTATGGACTTTAGGGTTTTTAGTAACTTTTTCTATTGGTGGAATGACCGGTGTACTTTTATCAGTTCCTCCTGCTGATTTTATTTTACATAACAGTCTATTTTTAGTTGCACATTTTCATAATGTAATTATTGGTGGTGTTGTTTTTGGATGTTTTTCTGGAATTAATTATTGGTTTCCTAAATTGTTTGGATTTACTTTAAATGAAGTATGGGGTAAACGTGCTTTTTGGTTTTGGATTTTAGGTTTTTTTGTAGCTTTTATACCTTTATACTTTTTAGGACTTATGGGAATGACTCGTCGTTTAAGTCAAAATATTGATTCTAATTTTCATGTTTTATTATGTATTGCCGCTGTTGGAGCTGTTTTAATTGCAATAGGAATTGTATGTCAAATCATTCAGTTTTTTGTTTCAGTAAGAGATCGTTATGATAATTTAGATTTAACTGGAGATCCTTGGAATGGTAGAACTCTAGAATGGTTTACCAGCTCACCTCCATCAGTATATAATTTTGCTATTATTCCTAGAGTTAGTTCTAGAGATGAGTTTTGGGAAATGAAAAAAAAACAAGATAGAAAAACAATACTAAATAATTTTAATTATCATGAAATTCATATTCCTAAAAATACAGGATTAGGTTTTTTGATCAGTGTGTTTTCATTATTATTTGGTTTTGCAGCAGTATGGCATATTAATTGGTTGTGTTTTTCGTCTTTTTTTGCGATTATTATTGCTTTATTTATAAAAAGCATTGATGAAGAAACCGAACGTACTGTATCAGTAGAAGAAATAAAAAAAATTGAAGATCAATATTGGGAAAATATTCGAAAAGCAGGTTTAAAATGATAGAAGATAAAAAAAATAGTATAAATTTAAATTCTAGGAAATTAAACGTGGAAGAAAAAAAAACAGAAAGTAATAAATTATTTGGTCTATGGATATATTTGATGAGTGATTGTATTATGTTTGCAGTGTTATTTGCTGTTTATGCTATTATTTCTTCGAATATATCAACTAATTTAGTTTATAATAAAATTTTTAATTTAGCTTCTGTTTTTTTAGAAACGTTTTTATTATTATTAAGTTCTTTATCTTGTGGATTTGTCGTATTAGCTATGAATAAAAAAAATATTAAGATGATTTATTCATATTTAATAATAACTTTTATTTTAGGTTTAATTTTTTTGTTGATAGAATTCAATGAATTTTATGATCTTTTAGTGAATAATTTTGGTCCTGATCAACATGCATTTTTTTCTATTTTTTTTACTCTTGTAGGAACTCATGGAGTTCATATTTTTTTTGGTTTAATTTTAATAATATCAATTGTTTGTCAAATAAAAAAACTAGGTTTAACCAATTCTATTTGTACTAGAATTTTATGTCTTAGTATTTTTTGGCATTTTTTAGATATTATATGGATTTGTGTTTTTACTTTTGTTTATTTAAATGGAGCTATTTAATGTATAATTCCATCAAGTTAAATATTGACAAAGAAGTAACATCTTATTTATTAGGGTTCTTGTTTTCTATAATATTAACTGTATTATCCTTTTTTATAGCAACAGAAAAAATTTTTTCCAGTGAAGTAAATTATTTAATTATTTTAATTTTAGCAATAATTCAAATTGTTATTCATTTTTTCTATTTTTTACATTTAAATTGTTCTTCAGAAGGAATATGGAATATAATAACGTTATTGTTTGTAATAATGATAATATTCATTGTTTTGTTTGGTTCTGTATGGATTATGTCTAATTTAAATCATCATGTTTTGTTGAATTGTTAAAAATAAGAATATATTATTTATGTTTAAATATTATTTGGAGATAATAAAGCCTGGAATTGTTTTTGGAAATGTTATTTTAATAATAGGAAGTTTTTTATTTGCTTCTAGCCGTTCATTTTTTTGTTTATGTTTATTTTTTTATACTGTTATAGGTACATCTTTAGTAATTTCATCTGCTTGTATTTTTAATAATTTAATTGATCGTGATATAGATCAAAAAATGAAACGTACAAGTAACAGAGTTTTACCAAAAGAAATACTTTCTTCTACATTAGTATTAGTCTTTGCTATTTTTTTGGGGATTTCAGGAATATTTATATTAGGTTTATTAGTAAATTATTTATCAATGATTTTGTCTATTTTTGGATTTTTTGTTTATATAGTTTTATATACCCTTTTATATAAGCGAAAATCAATTTATTCAACATTTATTGGAAGTTTTTCAGGTTCTACACCATCTATAATTGGCTATACTGCAGTCACTAATACTATTGATTTATGTTCTGTTTTATTGTTTTCTATTTTTATATTTTGGCAAATGGCTCATTTTTATTCTATTTCTATTGTTAGAATAGAGGATTATAAAAAAGCTAATATTCCCGTTTTTTCTGTTATTAAAGGTGTTTTTATTACAAAAAGACATATTTTTTATTATATTTTTAGTTTTACTTTCTTTAGTTCATCATTGACATTTTTAGGATATACAAGTTTTATATTTTTATTATTTTCTTCTATTTTTAATTTTTATTGGTTGTTTTTATCTTTTTTTAATCTTAAAAAAGATAATAATAAAAAAAATGCAATTCAATTATTTTATTACTCTATTTTAGTAGTTATTATATTTAACATTTTAATATCAATAGATTTTTTATTTTAAATATTAATAATATCTCATGAGTTTTTTTATAAACACCTTACAGGTTTAGGTATTCCAGCAATTTTACTAGCTTGTTCAGCTGGTCCTTTAGGGAAAAGTGTAAACAAATAGATACTGTTGCTTTTAGATTCTCCTATTTCTTCTTTTATACTACTGATTAACATTCTCATTGATGGTGTAATATTAAACTGATTATAAAAATTTCGTATGAATATTATCACTTTCCAATGATCAGAATTTAAGTGAATATTTTCTTTTTTTGCAATTTCTTTTGCTAATTTTATAGTCCAATCTTTACTTCTTTTTAAATAACCTTCTTGATCTTTTGCGACTTCTTGATATGTATATGAAGTTTTATTTTGAGTATTCATTATTTTTTTAGAAAAAAATATTGTTATTAAATATGAAATTTAATTAAAAAATTAAGTATGGAAAATTATAAAATGAACTTTTTAGAATTACAAGTTACATTTAGTTTTTGTATGATTTTTTTATTACGTATGTTAGGAATGTTTATGGTAGTTCCTGTTTTGAGTAAATATGGTATTCTTTTAGATGGTAGTAATAAATTTTTAGTTGGTTTATCAATGGGAATATATGGAATTGCTCAAGTTATTTTTCAAATTCCATTTGGAGTTTTATCGGATAAATTCAGTCGAACAAAAATAATTATATTAGGTTTATTCATATTTTTAATTGGGAATATTATATCTGCTAATTTTCATTCTATCTGGGGATTAATTATTGGTAGATTTTTGCAAGGTTCATGTGCAATTTCTGGTGTATGTATGGCTTTTTTATCTGATTTAATTCGTAAAGAAAATTATATCAAATCAATTGCTTGTATAGGTCTAAGTTTTGCATGTTCTTTTTTAATTTCTATGGTTACTGGACCTATAATTGTTCACAATTTTGGTTTTTTTTCTGTTTTTTGGATATCTTCATGTTTATCCATTATATCTATAATATTTGTTTTTTTTGTGTTACCGCTTTCAGAAAAAAACATTTTAAAATCCAAGAAAAAAAGTTCATATCAAGAATTATTAAAATTTATTTTTAATAAAACTTTTTTTAAATCTTATTTAGGTGTATTTTTTTTGCATTTCTTATTGATGATGAATTTTATGATAATACCTGATCAGTTTGAAATATCTGGTTGTAATGTAAATGATCAATGGAAAATATACTTAATTACCATATTAATTTCTTTTTTTCTTTTGTTTTTTTTTATATTTTACTGTAAATTACAAACTATTTTAGAAAATATTATTGAAATTTGTATTTTTTTTATTTTTTTATCAGAAATTATTTTTATTATTTCTAAAAATAATTTATTATTTTTTATAATTGCTTTACAAGTTTTTTTTATTTCTTTTAATTTTCTTGAAGTTTTTCTTCCTGAAAATTTAAGAAAACAAAAATTAAATTGTTATAAAGGAAGTGTAATGAGTATTTATTCTACTAGTCAATTTTTAGGTATATCATTTGGCGGGATTATAAGTGGATGGTTGTATAGTTTTTTAACTATCTCACAGATGTTTTTATTTGAAATCTTTATTGTTTCTGTGTGGTTTATTTGTAGTTTTTATTCAAGAAATAGACTGTTTATAAAATAATTATTTTTTGATTTTTTAGGTGTTTAAAAATGAATTTTCTTCATCTATATAATATATATAAATATCGTGTAAATAAGAAGTTATCTCATGTATTAAATAAGTTGCCTTTTCAAAAATATAATCTTTTAAAAGCTATGAAATATAGTATGTTTCCAGGTGGAAAAAGATTGCGTCCTTGTTTAGTATATGGAACTGGAATAATGTTTAGAGTAAATCTGATTACATTAGATGTAATATCTTCAGCTATTGAATGTATTCATATATATTCTTTAATTCATGATGATTTACCTTGTATGGATAATGATGATTTAAGAAGAGGAAAAAGTTCTTGTCATATTAAGTATAATGAAAATGTTTCTTTACTTGCTGGTGACGCTTTTCAAAGTCTTGCTTTTAATATTCTATCTAAAAGTTTTATGCCAGGAGTTTCTAATTTTAAACGTATAAATATGATTACTGAATTATCTAGTGCGATTGGTTCATCTGGAATGTGTATTGGTCAAATGTTAGATTTAGAAAAAAAAAAGAACTTAATTTACATAACATAGAAAGCATTAATTTATATAAAACAGCATTTTTAATACGTTCTGCTGTACGTTTAGCATATTTTTCTTCATATAATTTTTCTAAATCTATTTTATCAATTTTAGATTTTTTTTCAATTTGTGTCGGTTTAGCATTTCAAATTAAAGATGATATCTCAGATTTAAAAAATGACACTTATCCTTTAATACAAAATATACAAAAATCAAAAATAAAAATAAATGAGTTATATGAAAAAGCATTTTTAGCGTTGAATAATTTAAAGAAAAAAGGTTTTAACGTTAGTTTTTTAGAACAATTGACAAAATTTATAATTAAAGACATTAAATAAATTCACTAAAGAGTATGTAATGAATTTTAATTCTAAAAAATATCCAGTTTTGTATTTTGCTAGTTCAGTAGAAAATTTACGATTATTGCCCATTGATCAGTTACCTCAATTATGTTTTGAATTGCGTGAATATTTATTAGAAGTTGTTACATTTTCTAAAGGACATTTTGCTTCTGGATTAGGTGTAGTCGAAATTACTGTAGCATTACATTACATTTATAATACTCCATTTGATAATCTAATATGGGATATAGGACATCAAGCATATCCTCATAAAATATTAACTGGAAGAAGTAAAAGAATTAAAAGTATTAGGAAAAAAAATGGTTTACATTCATTTCCCTGTAGAGAAGAAAGTGAATATGATATATTAAATGTCGGTCATTCTTCTACTTCTATTAGCGCAGGTTTAGGAATGTCTATTGCTGCTTTAAAAGAAGGTAAAAACAGAAAAACTATTTGTGTCATTGGTGATGGTGCAATGACAGCAGGTATGGCATTTGAAGCGATGAATCATGCTGGTACAATTAAATCTAATTTGTTAGTCATATTAAATGATAATCAAATGTCTATTTCAAAAAATGTCGGAGCTTTAAGTAATCATTTAGAATTTTTGAGAAATTATAGAAAAAATAAAAATAATAGAAAAAAAATAGATTTTTTTCAAAAACAATTATTTTTTAAAAAAAAAAATATTAATAGTAATTTTTTTTCTTTTAATTCAATATTTTCTAATTTGGGTTTTAAATATTTAGGTCCATTTGATGGACATAATATTTTTTCTATTATTGATATATTAAAAAAAATCAAATGTAAAAAAGGTACTTATTTATTACATCTTGTTACTAAGAAAGGAAAAGGTTACCTTCCAGCAGAATTAGATCCTATTAAGTGGCATTCTATTCCTCCTCGTAGTCCATTAGTTTCGGAATCTGTTATCAGTTATTCAGATGTTTTTGGATCTTGGCTTTGTGAAATAGCTAAATCAGATAAAAAGTTAATAGCTATAACTCCTGCAATGTGTGAAAGCTCTGGTATACTTAAGTTTTCTCGTCTTTTTCCAAATCAATATTTTGATGT
This sequence comes from Buchnera aphidicola (Brevicoryne brassicae), assembly GCF_005082825.1. Lineage (NCBI taxonomy): Bacteria > Pseudomonadati > Pseudomonadota > Gammaproteobacteria > Enterobacterales > Erwiniaceae > Buchnera > Buchnera aphidicola. The sequence goes on along the minus strand of NZ_CP034882.1, from coordinate 515,291 downwards.
TGCTATTGCTGAACAACATGCAGTTACTTTTGCTGCAGGTCTTTCGATTAGTGGCTATAAACCTATTGTCTCTATTTATTCTACTTTTTTACAAAGAGCTTACGATCAATTTATACATGATGTTGCATTGCAAAAATTAGCTATTTTATTCGCAGTTGATAGAGGTGGTATTGTTGGCAACGATGGAGAAACTCATCAAGGAATTTTTGATTTAGCGTATTTAAGATGTATTCCTGGAATAGTTATTATGACGCCTAGTGATGAAAATGAATGCAGACAAATGCTTTATACTGGTTATATGCATAATAAGGGACCTAGTGTAGTAAGATATCCTAAAGGAAATGGTATTGGAGCATTATTAATGCCAATGAATAAAATTCCATTAGGACAATCTCTTATAAAAAGAATGGGAAAAAAAATAGCAATTTTAAATTTTGGTACTTTATTGAAAAATGCTTTTTTTTCGGCAAACAGTCTAGATGCAACATTAGTTGATATGCGTTTCGTTAAGCCTTTAGATAAAAATATGATTTTAAAACTTTCTTCTAATCATCAGTTTTTTATTACTCTTGAAGAAGGCGTGATTTCTGGTGGAGCAGGCAGTGCGGTAAACGAATTTATTATGGTCAAAAAAATTCTATTACCAGTGTTAAATATTGGATTACCAGATACGTTTATTCCACAGGGTACTCAAGAAGAAATTAGACATGATTATCAATTGGATAAAGAAGGAATCCATAAACAAATTTTTTATTGGTTAAGACAATAGTATAAATTTTTGTTGTTTTACATTTTATAAAACAAAATTATTAACAAACAAATATTATATAATAATATTGGTCTTGTTATATCTTATTTTTATTGCTGCTTTATCTAAAACACCATTTATAAATTTATGACTATCTTTAGAACCAAATAATTTTGCTAATTCTATTCCTTCATTAATAGAAACTTTATAAGGTATATCTTTTCGATTATATAATTCATAGAAAGAAATTCTAAGAATTGCCTTTTCAATTTGTCCTAATTCTTTTAATGATCTAAATAAATAGGGTTTCATTAAATTATCTATATTTTTGCAATTACGTGTAATTCCAAAGATTAAGTCATAAAAATATGTGATATCAATATTTTTTTGATTTCTTTCTTTTAAAAATTGTATAGCACTTTCTTTAATATTATTATGAGATATTTCCCAAGAATATAGTATTTGTAAAGCACGTGCTCGAGCTTTTCTTCGAGAAGATGGTTTCATAAACAAAAAATCTCTTAATTATTAATTAAAATTATTTAGGATGTAATATCAATCTTATATCTGGACCTATTTTGCAAATTTTTTGGAATTGAAATTGAAGAGAATCAATTAATTTAAGTTTATTATAAATAAAACACAATGGTTTGGCTTCATGTCCAAGTATTTTAGGTGCTATATATATAATTAACTCATCTATTAAATTCTTATTTAATAAGAATCCAGATAAAGTACTTCCTGCTTCTATCCATACATTGTTGATTTCTGATTTTCCTAAAAACTTTAAAACAGATAAAATATCTATTTTTTTATTATATTCTTTTGTTATGATTTGCTTTGTATTTTCAGGCCATAAACGTTTATCTGATTTTAAACGCATCAACCAAATTTTTCCTTCTGTATTAAAAATTTTATATGATGGTGTTAGACGATTTTTGCTGTCTATAATTACTCTAATTGGATGTTGAAATATTTTTTTAGGGAACATTGACAATGTATTTTTGTCAAGTTCATTATGACGTACATTAAATAAAGAATTGTCTTTTAGTATAGTAGAACTACTAGTTAAAATTACTGAACTTTTTGCTCGAAATTTTTGAACATCTTGACGCGCATATTTTGAAGTAATCCATTTACTTTCACCACTCTGCATGGCTATTCTACCATCTATAGACATTGCTAATTTAAGTTGTATTCATGGTAATCCACTTTTCATTCTTTTAAAGAAACCTTTATTACATTTTTCTGATTCTTTTGATAATAAACCTGTTGTAACAGCAATACCATTTTTTTTAAGGTATAAGACTCCCCGACCAGAAACTTTAGGATTAGGATCTATGTTTGATATGATGACACGATTGATGCCAGCCTTGATTAGCGCTTCACAGCATGGTGGTGTTTTTCCAAAATAATTACATGGTTCAAGTGTTATATAAACATCTGCTCCCTTTGCTTTATTACCGGCTATCATTAATGCATTTATTTCTGCATGATGATCTCCTGATTTTTTATGCCATCCTTCTCCAATTATTTTATTATTTTTTACTATTACACATCCTACATTAGGATTAGGTGAAGTAGTAAATTGACCTAATTTGCTAATTTTTATTGCTCTTTTCATATAAAATATATCGTTCATTTTTTTAACCGAAATATATTTTTAAAAAAATATTATTTTAAAATGATTTTTAATCGAAATGATTAAATCCTGTTTTTTTAAATACAACTCTTTTGTTATTATATAACAAATTAAAACCTTTTTCGAAAGGTGTAATATAACCAATGCATGTAAAATCTATCGAAAAATTTTTAATGATTATATTTAGTTTTTTAATATTTTTCTTAGATATAGTAAAACACAGTTCATAATCTTCTCCTGTGTTTAATGCCCAATCTAAGTAATTTTGATGTTGAAAATTGTCTTTTAAAATTGTAGAAATTGGTATTTTATTTAAATTAACATTTGCTCCACATTGACTGTTTTTTAATATATGACCTAAATCAGAAATTAATCCATCTGATATATCAATAGCAGAATTGGCAACGTCCTTGATAGCTATTCCTTCATAAACTCTCGGAGTAGGACGAAGATGTTTGTTTATTAAATAATTTCGTATAATTGAGTTTTTTATAAAAAATTTTTTTTTAAGCAAAAAAAGACCTGCTGCACTTTCACCGAGACTTCCAGTAACATAAATTAAATCTCCTATATTGGCATTACTTCTTAATAGTCCCGTATTTTTTTTTAATATTCCATATACACTTAATGTAATACTTAAAGGACCTCGTGTTGTATCGCCACCGATTAATTTTGTATTGTATTGATTTAATATGTTAAAAAAACTATTACTAAATTTTTCCAGCCATATATTATTAGCTTTTGGTAATGTAATAGATAAAGTTATCCATTTTGGTTGAGCACCCATCGCAGCAAGATCACTTAAATTTACTGCTACTGTTTTAAATGCTAAATCTTCAGGGGTGATGTTTTGTAAAAAGTGAATTCCTTTAACTAATGTATCAGTACTAATTGCAAGAACGTAGTTTTTTGGTATTTTTAACAAAGCACTATCATCTCCAATTCCTTGAATTTCATTGAAATCTTTTTTTTGATTACGTTGAAAATATTGAGAGATAATTTCAAATTCGGTAAATTTCATAATTTATAATCAATTTTTAAAAACATAAAATATGCTATATTTTCAGTGATTTTTTTAAATTTTTCATGACGTTAATCATTTCTAATGCAGCGAAAGCAGCTTGAGAACCTTTATTACCCATTTTTGCCCCTGATCTTTCAAGAGATTGTTCAATGTTTTTTGTTGTCAATATTCCTGATGTTATAGGTATAAAATATTTAGTGCTAATAGTTAAAAGACTACTGCTAGTATCGCCAGAAATATATTTAAAATGATCAGTTTCTCCTTTTATAATTGTTCCTATTGCAATAATTGCATCATATTTTTTAGAATTTGCAATATAACTAGCGACAACAGGTATTTCATATGTTCCAGGAACATAGATTTTTAAGATGTTTTCTTTATTTATATGGCCTATTCTTGTTAATGTATCTATTGTTCCTGATAATAAGTATTTATTAATCAATTCGTTAAATCGAGCAATGATTATAGCAACAGAAGCATTTTTTGCTGTAATTCCTGATTGAATTATGTTCATATTTTTATAGTTAGTTTTTAAGTATGTGAATGATATAATTTTTTTTAATTATTTTGTATTTAATATCCAAGCATATGCATAATGATTATAAAATCCTGCTAATATTCCTGCTTCTTCTCCAATTCCTTCGTAAACATCAAAATGTTGTCCTTTAACGGCACCTCCTACATCTAATGCAATAACTAAACGCATCTCATATTTGTTAATAAATATACCTTTTTTGTTTAATATAGGCATTTGTAATAAGATCACACTACCCTTTTTTATTATAGAACTATCTGCGGCTATCGAAGCTTTAGATATTAATGGAATAGCACTTGCGCCATATACTTGTTTTCTTTTTGTTTCTTTAAAAAATACAAACGATTTATTTTCTTCAAATAAATTTTGTATTTCTTTCTGTGTATGTTTATTACACCATTTTTTAATTTCTTGCATAGACATATTTTTTTTTTCTATTTGACCCCGATTAATTAAAATTTGACCAATGGATTTATAAGGCCAACCATTTTTTCCTGCATAACTGAAAAAAGTTAATGGTTTTTTATTACCGTAATTTATAAAAGCACTTCCTTGAATTTCCATGATAAAATTATTTATTAAAGAATTGCTATAAGCTAAAATATACTTTTTATCTAAAATTCCATTATATATATCTTTTCTTTTCGGTAAAAATTGATGTTTTTTAATATCATAAGGCATAGAATATATCGGATATTTAAATTTATCTTTTTTGATTTTTCTAGCTTCTATTATTGGAGTATAATAACCGGTTATTTTAACATTTCCATAGTTATCTATACCTTTCATTTGAAATGAATTAATACCGAATTTATTAAATTCATTAATATTAGAGTTTTTTTTTAGCCAATATGTAATTTTATTATATATAGATTTATTTTTTAAATATAAAGATGGAGATGATTTTTTAATAGCTTTAATTTGAATAAGAAATGATTCTTGATTGATTATTTTGCTTGTAATATTTATTTTTTTAATTTTTGTTACATTTTTTACTAGTATTTTTTTATATTGTTGTCCTCGGTTAAAAGATTTATTTTTACAACTTATTAAAAATATAGACAACAAGATTAAAAATATTATTTTTTCTATTTTATTCATTTTTTTATTATATATAAAATATATTTTTTTAGTAATATTTATTTTAAATAAAAATGATTTTTTTATAAAAAAATGTTGTATTATTTTTTATAAAGGTGTATTATTCTGTTTATAAACGCGGGGTGGAGCAGTCTGGTAGCTCGTCGGGCTCATAACCCGAAGGTCGTTGGTTCAAATCCAGCCCCCGCAACCAATTTATTACCAGTCAAGTTTTAAAATTTTTAATTTAACTTAAATCCCATCTTTTTTTAAAAACCTTCCAAATTTTTTTATATAAATTAATATTTTTATTTATTTTTAAAATTCTTACTATTTCAATTATATGTGTATAAAAATAATATATAGGTTGCAGTAAAAATGCAAGAGGATTGTCATGAAAGAACGTACTACTGAATTAGTTCAGGGTTTTCGTCACAGTGTTCCTTACATTAATGCTCATCGTGGTAAAACGTTTGTAATAATGTTAGGCGGTGAGGCAATTAAATATGGAAATTTTTCTGGTATCATTAATGATATAGGATTATTACATAGTTTAGGTATTCGTTTAGTAGTCGTATACGGTTCTTGCCCTCAAATTAATGCTATTTTAAGTGAAAAAAACATTAAAATTATTTATCATAAATATATACGTATAACTGATTTAGCATCTTTAGAACAAGTAAAACAAGCAGCAGGAAGATTGCAACTAGATATTACAGCACGTTTATCAATGAGTTTAAATAACACTCCTCTTCAAGGAGCAAACATTAATGTAGTAAGTGGTAATTTCATTATTGCTCAACCATTAGGTGTAGATGACGGTATAGATTATTGTCACAGTGGTCGAATTAGAAGAATCGATAAAAATGCAATTGATTGTCAATTAAAAAATGGATCTATAGTTTTAATTGGTCCTGTTGCAGTTTCGGTTACAGGAGAAAGTTTTAATGTAACTTCTGAAGAAATAGCAACTCAAGTTAGTATTATTTTAAAAGCAGAAAAAATGATAGGTTTTTGTTGTAAACAAGGAGTTATAAATGATAAAGGTAAAACTATTTCTGAATTACTTCCAGATGAAATTAGAAGTAAAATTAAAAAATTAGAAAATTTAGGTGATTATATTTCTTCAACCGTGCGTTTTTTAAGAGGAGCGATAAAGGCATGTAAAAGTGGAGTAAATCGTAGTCATTTAATCAGTTATCATAAAAATGGAGCATTATTACAAGAATTATTTTCACGTGAAGGTATTGGTACACAAATAGTAATGGAATCTGCAGAAAAAATTAGAGAAGCAAGTATTAATGATATTGGGGGTATATTAGAATTAATTCGTCCTTTAGAAAAAAAAGGAATTTTAGTTCGCAGATCAAGAGAACAGTTAGAAATAGAAATAGATAAATTTACCATTATTGAACGTGATAATTTAACAATTGCTTGTGCAGCATTATATCCTTTTATAAAAGAAAAAATAGGAGAAATGGCTTGCGTAGCAGTTCATCCAGACTATCGAAATTCTTCTAGAGGAAATCTTTTATTAAAAAAAATAAAAATTCGTGCTCAAAAAATGAATTTAAAGAAAATTTTCGTATTGACTACTAAAAGTATTCATTGGTTTCAAGAGAAAGGTTTTGTTTTAGCTAATATTGAAACACTTCCTGAAAGCAAAAAGAAAATGTATAATTATCAGCGTGGTTCTAAAATTTTAATAACTGATGTATTTTAAAATATCTTTTTCAAAGATTTTATTAAAAGTTTTTTTAAGTATGATTAAAAATCATTAATTCTATCTATTAAACTATTTTTTATATCTATTTTTTTTGCAATTGTTTTTAGAAAAATGTCTTTTGTTGAAAAAATATTTAATGTTTCTCGAGATCTTGTTAAGCCAGTATATAAAATATCTTTGTTTAAAATTTGTGAATAAAAATTTGGTAATATTAAAATTGTGTTAGTGAATTCAGATCCTTGAGATTTGTGGACAGTGGTAGTCCAAGCCGTCTCATAATCTCTTAAAATTTTTACTGGAATATTTTGAATATTATCATTTGCCTGTAAAAAAGATACTTGTAAAATACCCTTTTCACTGACATTTGTGATACCTATATTCCCATTAAATACTTCTAAGCATTCATTATTTTTAGTAATTACAATAGGTTTTCCGATGTACCATGTTTTATCATTAACGTAAAAATATTTAATCATTTTTTTTTTATGCATGTCTTGTTCTAATTGTTGATTTAAAGCATATACACCAAATGGGCTATGGTTTAACATACATAATACTTGATAACTTTGAAAAGTTTTTATTATTTCTTTTATTTTAGTTTTTTTGTGTATTTTATCCCAAAAATTTTTATAATTAGAAGTAATATATTCGATCATTTTTTTGTATTGTTTAATAGAATTTGTTTCATGAAAAAAAATGTTTTTTATAGTATTTTTAAATAAATTTGCAATAATTTCTTTATTTTTTTTGTAAATAGCATTTGATAAAAAATAAATTCCTGAATTTTTATTAAATCTATAAACTTTTTTTAATGTACATATCTTATTACTTATAAAATTTGATTTTTTTTTATTACTTTTTTTTAAAAAAATATACTTTGTTAGTTCTTTAATATAATCTAAAGTTTTTGAATTATATCCATAATTAGCATAGTAACAAATATCTTTTAAAATAAAACCTGCTTCTATTGGACGTAATTGCTTATGATCACCTATAAAAATTAATTTGGTATTTTCTGATACTGAACAAAATATTTTTTCCATCATTAAAATATCTATCATTGAACTTTCATCAACAATTAGTACATCTAAACGTGATACACTATTTCTTTCAAAAAAACTTTTTTGGGATATTTTTTGAATACCTAGCAGGTTATGTATTGTTAAAGCATTATAAGGGATATTTTTTTTTTCTTTTTCGGAAAGATAAAGATTAAAAATATTATTTTTTACAATTTCATTTAAATGCGTTGTTGCTTTTCCAGTAGGTGCAGATAATTGAATTTTTATTGATTTTTTTGAGCTTTTTATTAATGCAATAATTATTTTTAATATAGTAGTAGTTTTTCCAGTTCCAGGACCACCAACAATAAATGTTATATTATTTATTAAAGTTAATGCTACTGCTATTTTTTGTATATTTTTTTTATTAGTAGGAAATAAATTATCTAATATTCTAGAACATATTTTTTTATTAATTTTTGGTTTATATTCTTTATCTAAAATTTTTAAAATATTATCTTCAGCTTTCCACATTTTATAAAGATATATTTTTTTTTTAAATAAAACCAAAGGGGTTAAAATAGAACCGTTACCAACAGATGAATGTTTTAGTAATTCTTCTTCCCATTTTGCTTTTTTTCCTAAAATAATTAAAATTTTTTCAACTAGTTTTTGATTAAAAACAGAAAAAAAATAATTTTTTTTAAAATATTTAATTGGCAAATAAATATGACCATTGCTGTTTTCATAGCTTACACAGGTTGCGACTAACATCAAAATACTATTTTTTTGTGAAATAAATTCTCCAAAATAAAAATCAATTGGCCGTATCATTTTTTTTTGTAGAGCTTCTTTCATTAATATAAATATACTCATTGTTTTATAACCTATTGTTTATGAAATTAAAACAATTAATTCTTCTATTAATAAATTATCTGGAAAAATATAAAAAATTCCATTATTTTTTTTATTTTTTATACCTCGTAAAAAAATATAAAATATACCACCAAAATGAGTTTTGTAATCATAGTTTTTTATTTTTGTTTTTAAATATTGATTTATTGCTATAGTGTATATTTGATATTGTATATCATATCGTTTTTTTATAATTTCTTTTTTTATATATTCATAAGAATAAAAACTTTCATTTTTTCCTAACCAATTAGATTTATAATCTATTATGTAATATTTGTGATTCCAAAAAAAAACTAAATCAATAAATCCCTTTAATATTCCTGAAACAGGATTAAAAAATATTTTTGGAGCAAGTGTAGATATAGGATCAAATTTTTGAATGATTTTGTTTAATTTTTTACAACATAAAATATTTTTAATAGGTAAAAAAAATTCTAACTCTTTTGTATATGACTTTTCTTTTAACTTTGATAAAATAATTTTTTGATTATGTAAAGGAGTATTTATAATCTCATATGTCCAAGACATTAATATTGAAGACCATTTTTGAGATATATTATATTTTTCTAAAATTTTAACAAACCAATTTATTTTTTTTTCCTTTGAAAAATTTAAATTTTTTAATATATCATGGATTAATATTCCAGACATATTTCCCTTAGGAAAATTATGTATTTCTAAATGATTTTTATTTGATTTTTTTTCTATTGAAAAATTTGCTAAAATAATTTCTTGATTATTATAGACGAATAATTTATTTTCTTGACTTAGTTTAGTAAAGCTAGTTATTTTTTCAACATTATCAATTTTTCTATTTAATAAAATAGGATCTTGTATTAAAGAAATATTCTCTTTTTTTTCTAAAGTTGATTTGAAATCAATCGTTTTGCTTTTAATCTCTATAATATTGTTTTTTTTTAATTCACTTAGTTTATTAAATAAATTTTCATAATTCATAGGATTGCCATTCTGAATAATATATCCTAAACCACTTAAATGAAGATCATTATTATTAATATTTTTTTTTCTTTTCTTTTTTAAGCATGCTATTCCAATACTACAATGAAGAATTGATCTTGTAATTGCCACATATAAAAACCGAATATCTTCTGCTAATCTTTCTTTATCTGATTTTGCTACACTTTTATTGTGCTTTGTTTCATCAAAAAACATTTTAAAGGTTTTTTTATTGTGATATAAAGGTAATGTTGATTGAGTGAAATTTATACTAAAAGGTATCCAAACAAGAGGGTATTCTAATCCTTTTGATTTATGTATAGTAATAATTTTAACTGATTGAGATTGATTAAAATATTTAACTAATTCACTGTACGAAGGTTGTGTTTTTTTCTGTATTTTTTTTTCTAGCCATTTTACCAAAAAAAATTTTTTTACAAAACATCTAAATTTTTCTTCTAATAATTCTGCTATATGTAAAAAATTTAAAATTGTTTGATAGTTTACTACATCCATTTTTAAAGAACTTAAAGTATTTTGATAGTCTAATATTATGGTTTTAGTCATATGAAATATATTTTTTTTATTCCAGATGCTTTGATATTTATATAGTTTTTCTATTATAAAATGTAAATATTCATTTCTTGATTTTTTTTTATTTCTAGAAAATATTGTATTTAAAATATTTGTTGAAATAGATTGTTGCAATAGTTTTTCATTAGTAGGTTCTAAAATAGATTCTAATATCCATAGAAATTCCTGAGCATCAAAAGTTTGAAATATATTATTCTTATGAGAGGAGTAAATAGAAACTATATTTAATTTATTTAATTCTTTTTGAATAATATCTGCTTCCTTTCCATTTCTAACTAATATAGCAATATCACTAGATTTTAAATTTTTTTCTCCTTTTTTAGTAGTTATTTTAGCTTTTCCTATTTTTGCGCAATGTAACCAATAATTAATTTCATTTGCGCATTGTTTTGCAATCCAAATTTGATAATTTTCTATATTTACTTCTTTTTTTTCTTGTAAAAAAAAACTTAGTGAAGTTTGAGAAATTCCTTTAATTTTAAAATCCATTTTTGAATTTTCATAAGCAGGTAAAACAGGTATATATGAAAGATTTTCAAATATAAATGGGTTGTTATTTTTAGAAAATAAATAATTAATACCTTTACACATATTAATTGAAGAACGCCAGTTTGTATTTAAATAATAGTATTTTTTTATTTTGTTTTTTGCATATAGATAAGAAAAAATATCAGCTCCTCTAAAGCTATATATTGCTTGTTTTGGATCTCCTATTAGAAATAATGCTGTTTTTGCTTTTTTTTTATATATTAAGTCAAATATTTTATATTGTTCAATATTAGTATCTTGAAATTCATCAATAAACGTTACAGGATATTTTTTACTGATTACATTTCTTAAAATATTTTCCTTCTTTATAGTTTTTAAAAGAAAGCTTAATAAATCGTTAAATCCTAGTAATGACTTTTTTTCTTTTTCTTTAGATAAAATTTTAGGGATATTTTTTATCGCATAAAACAAAACAATATTCTTTAGTGAAAAATTTTTGTTTAGTATATTTCTGATTTCATCAAAAAAAACATGTTGTAAATTAATGCTTCCTATTGTGTTTTTTTCTATATATTGCTTTGTAAAATATTTCAATGAATTTGGAATGATATAATCTTTAGTAGTATTTTTTGACCATTTTGTAATATCATTAACCCATCTATTAATATTAAATTGACTATATATTTTTTTATTTATTATTAATTTATTAATTTTTTGTAATATTTTTTGATGATGAATTAACCAAATTTTTTTAAAATCATTGATTTCTTGTATATTTTTTTCGTGATATACAATTAATGTTTCATTTTTAAAAATATTTTTTTTAAAATTTAGTGGTTTTATATTTAAAAATGGTTTGATTTGTTTTAAAAGACATTCTGGGTTCTTATAATCTTTATTAATTATATTAATTATATTTTTTGGTAATTTATAAAAAAAACGTCGCCAAAAATCTTGTGTAGCTTGTAAATATAAATTTTCTTCATTTTCAACAATTTTTTCTTCAAAAATAAAATTAAAATCAAAGGTATATGATTGTAATATTTTTTGACAAAATCCATGTATTGTATAAATTGATAAATTATTTATATTTTTTTGAGCTTCATTTAGTACATCAATTGCTTCTTCTATGTTATGTATTTTTTTTAAAAAAAAGCTAAAAAAAGATTTTTTTTGTGTTTTTTTGATGCAATTTAAATATAAATTTTGAATGGCATCTTTAATACGTAAGTATAATTCTTCTTTTGCAGCATTAGTAAAAGTAACTACTAGTATTTCATGTATTAAAAGTTTTTTTACTTTATTATTTTTTTCTCCTATACCTAATAATAAACGTAAATATAATAATATAATGGTAAAAGTTTTTCCTGTTCCCGCCGATGCTTCTATTAAATTAACTCCATGAAGTGGTATTTTAAAAATATTCAGTTTTTGTGGAGTATAAGAATTCATATATTTTTATTTATTTTTTATTTTTTAATAATGGAATCAACCATGTTTTAGCTGTGTGACAAATTTTTTCTATATTATTTTTATCTAACGCTTCAATTGTTTTTTTGACATATAAATCTTCTTTTTCTCCTTCAATATAATTATTTCCGATCCAAGTTTCTAATAATTTTTTGTATCCTTTTGTTTTTGTATTATCATCATTTTTAATAAAATTATTTTTTATATCATAAACTTGATCAAGCCATGATGAACCTGATTTTGTTAATAAAATAATTTCTTTTGAACCTTTTATATATCCTTGGATATACTGATAAAGATAATTATATGCTGTTTGAGGATCAAGAGGAGAAAAAGACCATATTTGATTTTTATAACCTATGATTTTACTCTCTCCAAAACCTTCTATTAAAGAATAAACTAAATGTTCTATCCATAAACCAATGCGATCACTATAATTAATTGCATTTGGTTTCCAACGTAGTAAACCATTACTTTGTATTTCATCTAAAACACCATTTATTCGAAATTTTTTTAAAGTTAAATCAATTTTTTTTTCTTTTGTTAATGATTTATATTTTATAACTAATTTAGCTATAGATTCCATTTCTGTTTTTATTTTATTAAGAAAACATTGTCCAAAAAAACCATAAGGTAATTTACCAGAAAGAGTATAATATTGTAAGAATTCTTTAGTATCTTGTTTCTTAATTATTTTATTTAATAAAATTTTTTTTATTCTAAAAGAATCTAGTTTTTTTACTGAAAAGGGCTCAGTGTTATTAATTTTTTCTTTTTTAGAAATAAAATTTATTTTTAAATAATTATTAAAAAAATAACGTATGGGATTTTTCCAAAAATAAATTAAATCTTTTAAAGTGATTGGATTAAAAAAATTATTTTTTGATAATTTTTTATTACATATTTCGTTTTTATTTTTTTTAATAATTATATTTTTAAATACATCTTGAGTATTTTTTATTTTTTTCTTTCTATAAAAATATTGTTTTTTATATGTTTTACATAAATGATTAGTAATTTTCTTTTTATTGTCTTCTATGTTTAGACGATGACTATTAAAAATAAAGAAATTTAATGTTATGTAATTTAATAGTTGATCTATTAATATTGAAGGATGTATTTTACTTTCATCTTTAATAGAATATCCAACATAACTTACGTAAAAATATCTTTGAGTGCAAGAAATACTTTGAAGAAATAAATAACAATATTTTTCATAAACGTCTGTATCACCCATACATGGATATTTATGTAATAAATTAATAAAACTATCTACATTGTTTTTTTTAGGAATATTTTGGGAGTCTGCGCCAATAATACATATTATTTTGAAAGGTATATAGCATACATCATATGGATGACAAAAATTTATTACTCCAGGTAAGAATTTTTGATTTTTATAGTTTATTTTACGAGTAAAATTTTTTTTTAATATTTTAATTGAAATTTTGTTGTTATAATTACATGATGAAATATCATCAATCATTTCTATCCAGTTTTTATAAAGAATTTGAATATCTTCTGTTATTCTATTTTTTTTTTCGAAAAAATCTTTAATTAAGTCTTTAAATAATGAACGCCAAGATGAAGGATATTTTAATTTAGATGTTTTTTTTTGCCATTTTTTAAGTGTGTTTATAAAAATAATTAGTTTTCCTATTAGTTCTGCCCTAGAACCATTGATGATACTACACGATAAAACATCGTTCCAAATACCTTTTGTATGATTAGTGGCATAACTAAGAAGTAATTTTTCGATACCCCAACTCCACGTATTTTCTTCGTTTTCAGGAAAAAATAATTTTTTTTTATGTTTACAATCGATACCCCATCGAATGTTAGCTTCTTCTATCCAATAATATAAAATATTTATATCCTCTTCTGAAATATTAAAATTATTTGCCACTTCTGGAATATCAAAAAATTCTAATATTTCTTCATTTTCAAAACGACTGTTTGGTAAATCTAATATTTTATTAAAGAATAATAATATTATTTCTGTTTTTTTAGAAAATTTTGTAGAAATAAAAAATGGAATGTTTTCTTTAATATTTTTTGATTTGAATATTGAATTGATAGATGAAACATACTTAGTAATTGAATAGCATGTAACTACTATATCATTAGGTTTAAGATTTTTGTTTTTATTAAAAAATATCAATAGTTTTTCATATAAAATTTCAATTTCGTTATGTATATTATAACAAATATTTATAGAAATTGAATCATCTGTTAAAGATAACATTTTTCTTTTTGTTTTGTTATTTTTTAAGGAATTAAATTCAAGAAAATTATTTTTAATATTATTTAGTAAATTAGTGTTTTCTGTTTTTTGAAAGTAATTGATTTTTTTCGTTTTTTTAGAATAAATAATTTTTAGAATGTAATATTCTTCATATTTTCCCCATAACGATAATATTGTATGATTTAAGATATTTTCTTTTCTTGTTTTTTCTTTTGATAAAATATTACTGTTTTGAATTAAATCAAAGTGAAATATATTTTTTTTAAAAGGTGTGAGATATAAAAAGTAAATGTTTGTGTACTGGCTAATTATTTTAAAAATTTTTATATATGAAGGGTTTAATGCAAAAGAAGAAATGATGAAGAAACGATTGGGAAAATCTTTTTTTTGTATTTTTTTTTCGTTTTCTAAGGATTGAAATTTATTAAATAAATTTGAAAAATGATAGATTGATTGATGATTTTTTTTTCTATGATTTTTTATTTCTTGCCATAATTTAATTTGCCATCTTTCATTTTTATCAATAAATAATCTTTTTTCATTTTTTTCCCATTCATTAATCCAATTAGGACGATAAATAAGATATTTTTCAAATATATTTGCCATTAAATATGAAAATTTAAATTTTTTAGATATATTATCTTTTTTTCTAATATATTTAAAAAAGTTTTTATTATTTAAAATATTCATAATATCCCAAGTTATACTAGATTTAGTAAATCTATTTTTTATTTTTTTTTTGTATAAAATTTTTTCAAAAATTTTCCATATAAAATTTTTAGGATGATATAATTCAAGATTTGTAGATATTCCTATTTTATTAGCAAAGAATACATTTAAGTATTGAAATAATATTTTACTATCGTGAATAAAAATTTCTTTTTCAAAAATATTGGAAAGTGGTTTTTTTTGAATAATTTGACATGCTTTCGATAATAATACATCAAGTTTATTTGATTTATAAATGATAAACATAAATATGAATACCTAATTGTTTTTAAATAAATATTAAAAAATATAACAAATTTTAAAATAATTTTTGTTTGTATATTATTTTTTCTTGTAAAGATGAACATCTATTTGAGGATAAGGAATATTAATATTATGTTTATCTAGTGCTTTTTTAAATTCAGCCATTAAGTCCCAGTATACTATGTTTAAATCATTTGTATTACTCCAGCAACGTACTATAAAATTTAAAGAAGAGGGTGCTAATTCACTAAGTCCGATAATTATATCCCGATCTTTGATTACTCTATCTTCATTTTCTATTACAGTTCTTAAAACTTTTATAACTAGATCAATATCAGCATTATATGATACGCTTATGATAAATTCATTACGACGAGCTGGTTCTCTAGAATAGTTGATAATATTACCAGAGATAATTTTATTATTTGGTACAACTACAATTTTTCCATCTAATGTACGCAGTGTCGTATAAAAAATATGAATATTTAAAACGGTTCCTGCAACACTTCCTAGATCAACATATTCTCCTGTCTTTAATGGTCTTAGTGTTACCAATAAAACACCAGCTGCAAAATTAGACAATGAACCCTGCAATGCTAAGCCTATTGCCATACCAGCTGCTCCTAATATAGCAATTACTGATGTTGTTTGTACTCCAATTCGACCTAATGCAGCAATAAGTGTAAAAGTAATAATAATATATCGCATTAATGCTGAAAGAAAACCAGCTATAGTTACATCAATATTACGAGTGATTAATACTTGATTCACCCCATTTGATATTATCTTTGCTATAAACATTCCAGCAATCAAAATAATAATTGCAGATGTTAGATTTACTGTATATTCAAGAAGTAATTCTTGATTACGCATTAACCAATTTCCCGCATGATTAATATCATTTACTACGTTTAACTCATCCATTATTATCTCTGTGTATTTTTTTAGTAGTTTTTTTAAAATATTAAAATAATTTTTTAATTTTAATTTAAAAAATTAAATAAAAATTCATTATATAAACATTTTTCAATAAAATAATATTTCGGAGAATATTTTTACTTATTCCCCGGAATAAAATTAAAATTTTTTATAAAAACATTTTATAAGATATTAAAAGCATTTAATTCTTTAAATGACTGTTCTAATCTGATTGACATTGATTCTTGAGATTTTCTTATCCATGATCTTGGATCATAGTATTTTTTATTAGGTTTATGCTGATCATTATTATTTCCTAATTGATTTTGTAAAAATTCTTTATTTTTTTTATAAAAATTTAGTACACCATTCCATGTAGCCCATTGCATATCAGTATCAATATTCATTTTAACTACTCCGTATTTAATAGATTCTTTTATTTCTTTTAAATTTGATCCTGAACCTCCATGAAAAACTAGATTTAATGGATTTTTTTTTAAATTATGTTTAGTACTTACATATTCTTGTGAGTGTTTTAAAATAATAGGTCTAAGATCAACATTTCCAGGTTGATATACACCATGTACATTACCAAACGAAGCAGCAATACTAAAATTTTTACTAATTTTATGTAATTTTTCATAAGCATAATTAACGTCCTCTGCTTTTGTATAAAGCAAGTTTTTGTTAATTTTTGTATTATTTACACCATCTTCTTCTCCTCCTGTACACCCTAATTCTATTTCTAACATCATATTTATTTTCTTCATTTTTTTTAAATATTTACTACAAATAGATATATTTTCTTTTAAATTTTCTTTAGATAAATCAATCATATGAGATGTAAAAAAAGGTTTATTATTTTTTTGATAATAATTTTCACCTACTTTTAATAGTCCATCAATCCATGATAACATTTCTTTTGAACAATGATCTGTGTGAAGTATCACTGGAATTTTGTAATATTTTGCTATTAAATGTACATGTTTAGCTCCAGATATAGATCCTTGAATTGCTTGTTCCTGATCAATTGGAAATCTTTTTTTATAACCTGCAATAAAAGAAGCTCCGCCATGAGAAAATTGAATAATAACTGGTGATCTAACTCTAGCAGCTGTTTCTAATACAGTATTTATAGAATCTGTTCCTATACAATTTACAGCAGGTATTGCAAATTTTTTCTTTTTAGCTAATTCAAATATTATTTGAGCTTCATCACCTGTTACAACACCAGGTTTAATTATATTTAAAATGTTCAATTTTTGTCCTATTACATGATGTTTAATTAAGTGATATTAATTAATTGATTGGTATTTTTTGTAATTTTCTTCTAGCATATTTATTGCAGGTAATTTTTTTCCTTCTATAAATTCTAAAAAAGCACCGCCTCCAGTTGAAATATAGGAAATGTTATTTTTTATGTTAAACATATCGATAACAGATAATGTATCACCGCCTCCAGCAATAGAAAATGCATCACTTTTTGCAATTGTTTTTGCAATTGCTTCTGTTCCTTTACAAAAATTTGGAAATTCAAAAACTCCAACAGGACCGTTCCAAATAATTGTTTTAGACATTTCAAGAATTTGGATAATTTTTTTAATAGTTTCGTCTCCAAAATCCATGATTTCTTCATTTTTTTTAATATTATGAGGTAATTTTATTGTGGATTTTTCAGTTTTACAAAATTTTTTTCCTACACGAGAATCAATAGGTACAATAATATTATATTTATCACGTAATTTTTTAGCATCTAATACAAAGTCTGGTTCATATAACGATTTTCCAATTTTATAATCAATTGCTAAGAAAGTATTTGCTATACCGCCTCCAACTATTATAGTATCTGCAATTTTAGATAATTTATGTAATACGTTGAATTTAGTTGATACCTTTGCACCTCCTACTATAGCTACCATAGGACGGTTTGGTTGTTCTAATGATTTTTTTAAAAAATTAATTTCTTTCACTAAAAGGGGTCCAGCACATGCAATTTTTACAAATTTTCCAATACCACAAGTAGATGACTGCATTCTATGAGCGCTTCCAAAAGCATCCATTACAAATATATCGCAAAGATTAGCATATTTTTTAGATAGTTCATTATCATTATCTAATTCTCCCACATTAAAACGAACATTTTCTAAAATTACAATTTCTCTTGGATTAAGTTTAATCCCATGAAGATAATTTTTAGAAAAATATATTTTTGTATAGTTTAATTTTTTTTTCAAATACTCAAATATAGGTAATAAAGAATATTTTTGTTCATAGTATCCCTCTTTTGGTCTTCCTAAATGAGACATAATAATTATTTTTGCATTCTTTTTTATTGCCATTTCTATAGTAGGAAGAGCCGCTAGTATTCTAGCTTCAGATTGAATGATTCCATTTTTTATAGGAACGTTTAAATCACTTCTGATTAGTAGTGTTTTACCTGTTATATTTAATTCAGTCATTTTTATGACATTCATAATAGTACCTTTTTTTATAATAATTTTCTTATATTTTGATTTTAACCTGCTATTTTTTCAATAACAGGTTATTAAAAAAATAAAAATTATTTTAATTTAAAATTTATTAAAAAAATTAAACAATAATATATTTTGTATTTTTATTTTAAATTTAATGTTAATTTTTAAACCAAGCTTCAATTCCATCAAGAAACATTTGAGTAGAAAGCATAATTAAAACTAAACCCATAAGTCTTTCTAAGGCGCTAACACCTTTAGAGCCAAATAATTTTAAAAACAAACCAGATAATAATAATATTATAACTGTAAAACACCACGCTATTAAAAGTGATCCAACCAAATAAGACATATGATTCAAATATTGATGTGATAATAACATTAATGTTGCCAATAAAGATGGACCTGCAACTAGTGGAATAGCTAAAGGAACTAAAAAAGGTTCTTCATTTGAAGAAATATTATTATTATCTTCTTCAGATGGAAAAATCATTTTAATAGCAATTAAAAAAAGAATAATACCTCCAGATATAGAAACTGTTTCAGTTTTTAAATTTAAAATAATAAGTATTTTTTCCCCAACAAATAAGAATAGTAGCATAACAATTAACGCTATAATCATCTCTCTTATGACTATAACTTTTCTTCTTTTCTCTTCTAGATGCTTTAATACAGTCATGAATATTGGAAGGTTTCCTAAAGGATCCATAATTAGAATTAGCAATATAGTTGTAGAGATTATTTCATTCATTTTAATTTTTTATGTCCTTTTTCAGTTACAATGTTTTTATATAAAATATAATTAAAAATTAATTATATATAAGTTTTATTTCTAATATAAAATTATAATTTTATAGTATATTCAAAATAAAAATATAATTTTATATTTCTATATTAATAGAAGCATATATTTTTTCTTTATTTATTACTTTCTGGAGGCGGAAAATTTTTACTTTAACTAAATGATTTATCAGATTTAATATAAAACTGCTGTTAATGTAAATAATCCGTATATTTTATAATGATAAAATCTGTTGGATTCATAGGTTGGAGAGGTATGGTTGGATCAGTTTTAGTGAAACGAATGAAAGAAGAAAATGATTTTTCAAAAATTCGTGCTATTTTTTTTTCAACGTCTCAATCTGGTCAGGATGCTCCTTTAATAAAAAATATATTAGATAAACATTTAAAAGATGCCTATGATATTGAATTATTAAAAGAGATGGATATTATTATCACATGTCAAGGCAGTGTTTATACTGAAAAAGTTTATCCAAAATTACAAAAAACTGGTTGGAAAGGTTATTGGATAGATGCATCTTCTACTTTACGAATAAAACATAACGCTATAATTATATTAGATCCAGTTAATTCTAAACTTATATATAATTCTATCAATAAGGGTATTAAAACTTTTGTAGGAGGAAATTGTACAGTTAGTTTGATGTTAATGGCTTTAGGAGGATTATTTGAAAAAGAACTCATTGAATGGATTTCTGTTTCTACTTATCAAGCAGCATCTGGTGCCGGTGCCCGTCATGTAATAGAGTTATTACAACAAATGGGAATGCTATATAATATTGCTCATAAAGATTTATTAAATAATTCTTCTGTTTTAGATATAGAAAATAAAGTAACTCAAATATCTCGTAGTTCTAATTTTCCCATAAAAAACTTTTCGGTACCATTAGCTGGTAGTTTAATACCATGGATTGATAAAAAAATGAGTAATGGTCAAACTCGTGAAGAATGGAAAGGTGAATTTGAAACTAATAAAATTTTAGGATTTAAAAATCAAGTTATTGTTGATGGTTTATGTGTACGAATAGGTTCACTTCGATGTCATAGTCAATCATTTGTTATTAAATTAAAAAAAGTAATATCTTTAGATATTATTGAAGATATGATTAAAAATCATAATCATTGGGTTAATATTATCCCGAATAATATTGAAGATACGTTATTAAAGTTAACTCCATCATCTGTAACTGGTACTTTAAATATACCAGTAGGTCGTTTAAGGACATTAAATATGGGTAAAAAATATATATCTGCTTTTAGCGTAGGAGATCAACTTTTATGGGGTGCTGCAGAACCTTTAAGAAGAATGTTAAATTTATTAATTGATATGTAAGTATCTTATATTTTTAATACAAAATTAATTGTTTCATGTATACACTATATTTTAATATATTTAGATATATTAAAATTTAAGTGTATATGTTAAATATTTATTTTCTATAATCCCTTTTTTAAGAGATAATAATAAGGTTTAGTTTTAATTTTATTTTCTAATAATTGATGTTCCATAAAATAACAGAAATTAGGAATATCTCTTTTTGTAGAAGGATCATCTGATAAAACTAATATTTTTTCGTTTTTTTTCATACTACGAAGAGTTTTTCTAATAATCATAATTGGTTCTGGACATCTTAGTCCAATTAAATTTAATATAAGATTATGTTTTTTTTTCATTATTTTTAACTAAAAAAGTATTTTTTTAAATTAACGTAATATTATTGAACCATAAAAAATATAACTATTATTTATGCATATATAGATTTTTTGATAAAATATATTGATTTACAAGATCTGGTAACAGTTTATAACAACTTTTACCATTAAAATAATTTTTTCTAATTTTGCTAGAGGAAATATTCATGGTATCTATCTTTGAAAAGAAAATTAGTCCATACGATTTCTGATGAAGTAAATTAAAGTCTTTAGTCACATGAGAATTAATCCAATTTTCTAATTCATAATTATTTTTTTTTATATGAATTCTAGGGCAAATTAATAGATGTGAATATGATAATATTTCTTTCCAGTTTTTCCAAAGATGTAAATTTTGAAGATTATCTTCTCCTATTATAAAACATAAAGATTGTAACAAACCTATTTGTATTCTAATTTTTTTTAATGTATCTATAGTATAAAAAATTTGTTTTTTTTTTGTTTCTAAATAACTGATTTGAAATAAAGAATTTTTATTGATAGCAAGTTTAATCATTTTAATTCTATCGACAATAGATGTTTTTGTTTTTTTTCTATGTGGGGGGTTATTGTTTGGTAAAAATATTATTTTTTTAATAGATATTTCTTTTAATAACTTTTCAGAAGAATAAATGTGACCGTAATGAATAGGATCAAAATTTCCTCCAAATATTGCATATAATTTTTTCATTTTTTTTATTTTATTAATTTATTAAGACAAAATTCTTTTATCTAACATAATGTTAAAGTTAATTGAAATAATTGAATCCAAACGGAACTATTGTATTGTTTTTTAATACTTATTTCTATTTTTAAAAGAATTCTAATTGCTTTTAAAAATTTTTTATTATTAATTTTTTTAAGAGCGTTTTTAAAAAATTTATACCTTATATTCCCAACATTATTTTTTTTCAAAAACATATCGATATTAATTTGTTTTTCACGTTTTATATAAATTAGTATTAATAAATCTTTTTGCAAAGAACGTATTAAAATAAGAGGATTATACTGTTTTTTACAAAATATATCTAAAATATAGATTGCTTTTATTTTATGATTTTGAAATATCGCATTAATCCAATGTATTGGAAGAAAATTTAAAAAATTTATGATAATTTTTTTAATTTTTTCTACTTTAATATAAGTATTTGGCCATGTTGTTGATAATGTATCTAAAGTTTTATATATAAATAAAGTATTACCTTCATAATATTTACATAACAAAAAAAATGCTTTTTCTTCTATTTTTATGTTTTTTTCACTAATTTCGTATTTTATCCAATTAATGAAATTTGCATTGTATGGAGTAAAGCAAGAGATTATATCTACATGATTTTTTAATACATCGAATGATTTACTTTTTTCAAAAAAACAAGATAGATGATTGAATTTTAATATTATTAAAATATCTAAATGAAACAACTGATGGATTTCATTAATGTTTTTAATTAATTGTATATTTAATTTTTTAATAATCAAGTTAACAACTAAAGTGGTTTTTTTAAAAAATAAATTTCTTTTTTTATAAAAATTAAAAATTTTTTTCCAATCTTCATTTTTTTCTACATCAATGATAATGATTTCTGTGAATCCTTTCTGATTAGCAAAATTTAGAATTAAATTCTGATTCTTTTCTAATAAACAAAAATCTTCTCCTAAAAATACATAACAAGAATTTAATTTTTTGATTAAATTTTGTTTAAGTTTTTCTGGATTAATAATATTCATATTAAAATGTAATTTTATTTTTAAAGAAATTATTCTTATACTACAAAATTTATTATTTTATTTTGAATGTATATTGTTTTTTTTATAGTAATATTTTGTAAATATTTTTTAATAATATTTTGTTTTTTTGCATATAAATGTACTTCTTCTTGAGTTAAATTATTATCTACTTCTATTGTACATCTTTTTTTTCCATTAATTTGAACAATAATGATATTATTTTTTTTTATAAGTATTTTTTTATTATAGACTGGCCATTTTTCATCGTCAATACATGTCTTTTCATGCAAGTGTCTCCAAGTAATAAAACAAAAATGAGGTGTGAATGGATATAGCATTTTTATTACGCAAATCAAACATTCTCGCATAATAGATTTATCTTCTTCCTCTTTTATTGGAGCTCTTATCAAATGATTTACTAATTCCATTATTGAAGAAATAGCCGTATTAAATGTTTTTCGACGACCTATATCGTCTGATACTTTAGAAATAGTTTTATGTAATTGATATCTTAATTGATTTTGTTGTTTGTTTAATAGAGAATAATTAATTTGAGAATGTGTGTTTTGCACTTGAACATAATTAAAAATTAGTGTCCAAAGTTTTTTTAGAAAACGATGTATTCCTTGTACACCAGATTCCTTCCATTCCAAAGAAGATTCTACAGGAGCAGCAAACATTATAAATAAACGGATTGTATCAGCTCCATACCGTTTCACTATCAATTCAGGTTCAATTCCATTATTTTTAGATTTGGACATTTTAATCATACCTGCATAAATTACTTTTTTCCCCTTTTGATTATATGATTTAATAATTTTTCCTTTTGAATCACGTTTTGTTAAAACTGATGATGATTGGATCCAATTTCGTTCTAAATTATTTCCAATTTCGTAAAAAGCTTCAGAAAGTACCATACCTTGACATAATAGATTTTTAACAGGTTCATCGAAATTAACTAGTTTGAAATCACGGAGTAATTTATGGTAAAATCTAAAATATATCAAATGCATAATTGCATGTTCAATCCCCCCAATATATTGATCAATAGGTAACCAATATTTTGATGCTATTAAATCAATCATCCCTTCTTTAAAATTTGGGCATGTGTATCGTACATAATACCAAGACGATTCCATGAATGTATCAAAAGTATCTGTTTCTCTAATAGCATCTTGATTATTAATAGAAATTTTAGCCCATGCAGAATTAGGGTTGATAGGATTTCTTGCTAGACTAGTACTTTCTTTAATTTTCGGCAAAATAACAGGTAGTTCATTTTTAGGTATTGGTACCAATTTCCCATTTTTTAATTGCGCCATTGGTATAGGAGTTCCCCAATATCTTTGTCTTGATATACACCAATCTTGTAATTTATAATTAATTTTATTTACTAATATTTTTTTTTGAATGAGTATGTTTTTTATTTTTTCTGTACCAGTTTTAAAATTCAAACCATTAAATTCTTGTGAATTAATCAACGTTCCTTTTTTATCTATAAATGAATTATATAAATGATTTATTTGATTGTTAGAATTTAAAATAACATATTTTATTGTCAAATTATGTTTGATTGCAAAATTCCAATGATTTTCGTTATGTGCTGGAATAGATAACATGGAATTTATTCCATATTCTTTCATAATAAAATCTGTGATCCAAATGGGTATTTTTTCTTTTGTAAAAGGATGAATAGCAAATAGGTTCGTATTTATTCCTGCGTATTTTATTTTTTCTATTTTTTCATGTGAAATATATTGATATTTTTTTATGAATTGTTGGATTTTTTTGTTTGTTTCAGATAAATTTATAGATAATTTATGACAAAAAGATATTGAAATGTATGTGACTCCCATTATTAGATCTAATCTATTAGTAAATGTTTTTAGTTTTTGATTAGTGTTAAAAATGTTTAAAGTAATTTCAAATCCTTTTGTTCTTCCTATCCAGTTACGTTGCATATTTTTTACATTTTCAGGCCAATTAACTAATTGATTTAAATCTTGATATAAAGATTCGGCATAATTTCTTATTTTTAAAAACCATTGAGGAACTTTTTTAATTATTATTTTTCCTTGACAGCGCCAACAACGATTATTAACAACTTGTTCGTTAGCTAAAACAGTGTTATCATAAGAACACCAATTGACAAGACTATTTTTTTTATAAACTAATTTTTTTTCATATAATTTAGTAAAAAACCACTGTTCCCATCGATAATATTCTGGATCACATGTTGTAATTTCTCTGCTCCAATCATAACTAAAACCTAGTGATTTAAGCTGTTTTTTCATATATTTTATATTTTTATTTGTCCAAGACAATGGGATAGTATTATTTTTTATAGCAGCTTCTTCAGCAGGTAATCCGAACGCATCCCAACCCATTGGTTGTAAGACATTTTTCCCCAGCATTCTTTGATATCTAGCGATAACATCACTAATAGTGTAATTTCTCACATGACCCATATGCAATTTTCCTGAAGGATAAGGAAGCATAGGAAGACAATAATATTTTTCTTTTTTAATATCTTCAACGACTTGAAAAGTTTTGTTTTTTTTCCAGTGTTCTTGTACGTAAGATTCTATTTTTTTTGGTAAATATTCTTTTTCCATTATCTCATCTCTATAACAAAATGCTTAAAAGTGAATTTGTAAAAAAATTATATTATTATTTTTCTAATAAAACAGGTATTTTGTTTTCAGGTACAGTAACATGCAGTTGTATAATTTTTCTACTGTCTGCTATAGAAACTTTAAAATCATAACCATCAATGTTTAAATTTTCTCCTCGACTTGGTAGATGACCAAATTCTTTCATTACCAATCCACCTATAGTATCTACTTCTTCATCTTGAAAATTAGTATTAAAAGTTTCATTGAATTCTTTTATTTCTGTTAGAGCTCTAATAGAGAATGTACATTTTTGTAATTTTCTGATATTGAGTTTTTCCTCATCATATTCATCTTCAATTTCTCCAACAATTAATTCTAATATGTCTTCTATTGTTACTAAACCTGAAACTGCACCAAATTCATCTATCACAATTGCCATGTGATTTCTCTTTGAACGAAATTCTCTTAACATTCCATCTACGTATTTACTTTCTGGAACTACAACTGCTGGCCTTAATATATTTTTTATGCAAAAAATACTGTTTTCACTCCTCATAAAAGGTAATAAATCTTTTGCAATTAAAAAACCTTCAACATAATTTTTATCACTATTCATTACTGGAAATCGTGAATGTGCAGATTCAATAATAATGTCAAGACATTTATTTAAATTATAGTTTAATTTCAACGTTATCATTTGTGTTCTTGGAATCATGATTTCTTTAATTCTCTTTTTAGCAATATGCATTACTCCTTCTAACATATGACAAGTATCTTCATCTATAAGTTCGTTTTGTTCTGCATCACGAATTAATACTAATAGTTCTTCTCGGTTTTTAGGTTCATCGTGAAAAATTTGATTTAATAAAATAGAAAAAAACCCTTTTCTATTAATTTTATCGTAGTTTTGTGAATCATTATCACTCATAATTTTACATTGTCTATTTTTAAAATTTATTTTACTATTCTATGGTAGAAAAGCCTGAGTTGAAATATTTTTTACATAAAGGTTGATAATTTTTAAACAACATATGGTTTTTTATAATTTAAAGATAACATAATTTTATTTTCTAATTTTTCCATAATGTATGCTTCTTTTTTATTTTGATGATCATATCCTAATAAATGCAAAGCTCCATGTATTGTTATATGAGCCCAGTGTGATTCTAATTTTTTTTTATATTTTAAAGATTCGTATTCTATTACTTGCTTACATAAAACTAAGTCTCCTAATAATTTATGGTTGATTTTTATAAATTTATTACAAGGAAATGATAAGATGTTTGTTGATTTATTTTTACCTCTATAGGTAAAATTTAAATATTTCATTTCTGATTTATCTACAATACGTATTGTTACGATATTAATGTTTTTTTTTTATAAAATACTTTTTTTAACCATTGTTTAAAATGTAATTTTTTTGGTATCAATTGATTTTTTTTACAACATACTTGAAGATTTATAATAATATTATTCATATTTTTTTATTTAATTATTTTAAATTAATTCACCTTTTAACGAATGCGTATGTATTTTTGTGATTTTTAAATTAACAAATTGTCCAATCATACTAGATTTTCCGGTGAAAGTTACAATTCTATTATTTTCTGTTCGACCATATAATTCCATAACATTCATATTAGATATTCCTTCTACTAGAACTGATTGTGTGCTCCCAAACATTTTTCTACTCCACATCATAGTTTGTATGTTGATAATATTTTGTAAAATATATAAACGTTTTTTCTTTTCTTTTAAATTAATATTGTCTTTTATTTCAGATGCAGGTGTACCAGGTCTATTAGAATATATAAAACTAAAACTCATATCAAAATTGATTTTTTTTATAAACATAATGGTTTTTTGAAAATCTATTTCCGATTCTCCTGGAAAACCTACGATAAAATCCGAACTTATTTGAATATCAGGTCTAGCAGAGATTAATTTTTCAATAATAAATTGATAGTCTTCTATTGTATATGATCGTTTCATTAGACTAAGTATTTTATTAGAACCACTTTGTACTGGAAGATGAAGAAAACTTACTAATTTTGGTGTATCGCGATATACTTCAATAATATCATCAGTAAATTCAAGAGGATTACTTGTGGTAAAACGAATTCTATCAATTCCTTCTATTTCAGCTACTAATCTTATTAATTCAGAAAAATAGCAAATTTGTCCATTAAAAGTAGGTCCTTGATATGCATTAACATTTTGTCCTAATAAATTAATTTCTCTTACACCTTTTTTTGCTAAAATTGATATTTCAAATAAAATATCATCACATGGTCGACTAATTTCATTACCTCTAGTATATGGTACTACACAAAATGAACAATATTTATTACATCCTTCCATAATAGAAATAAATGCAGTACATCCAGTTTTTTTAGGTTGTAAAGAATAATTAAATTTTTCTAGTTTAGGAAAACTAATATCTATAAAATATTTACGGTTTTTTTTTACTTCAGAAATCATTTTTGGTAATCTATGTAATGTTTGAGTTCCAAATACAATATCTACGTAATTAGCTCTTTTAAAAATTTCTTTACCTTCTTGAGTTGCAACACAACCTCCTACAGCAATAATAATTTCGGGATTATTTTTTTTTAATTTTCTCCATCTACCTAGCTGATGGAAAACTTTTTCTTGAGCTTTTTCTCTTATAGAACAAGTGTTTAATATTAAGATACTAGCTTTTTCTACATTTTCAGTAATTAAATATTCATTATTTTTTTCAAGTGATTTGACTATCATAGATGAATCGTATTCATTCATTTGACAGCCCCAAGTTTTTATGTATATATATTTCATATGTGTAAATAATCAGCCTAAGTTTTTATATAAAAATTTTTATATTTATATAGATATTTTCGCCTTGATAGAAGAATAAGGATTATATCCAATAATTTTAAAGTCTTTGAAGGAGTACTGAAATAATGATGTTGGTTTTTTAATAATCATTAATTTTGGAAGTTTTAAAGGAGTTCTTGTTATTTGTTTTTTTGCTTGTTCAATATGATTGTTATATAAATGTACATCCCCTCCTGTCCACAAAAATTCACCTACTTTTAAATTACATTGTTGTGCTATCATGTGTATGAGTAGTGCATAACTAGCTATGTTAAAAGGTAGACCAAGAAATACGTCACAGGAACGTTGATAAAGTTGGCAGCTTAATGTTTTTTTGAAAACATAAAATTGAAAAAGTACATGACAAGGAGGTAATTTCATTTGATCTATTTCACCAACATTCCAACTAGAGACTAAAATTCTACGAGAATCAGGATCCGTTTTTAATTTTATTAATATATTTTTTATTTGATCAATTTTTTTGTTTTCTAATGTATTCCAACTTCTCCATTGTTTTCCATAAATTGGACCAACGTCTCCAAAATCATCTGCCCAATGATCCCAAATTGATATTTTGTTATCATTTAAGTATTTAATATTGGTATCACCTTTTAGAAACCATAGAAGTTCATGAATAATAGATGAAATATGACATTTTTTTGTTGTAATTAAAGGAAAACCTTTTTTTAAATTAAATTTCATATTATAACCAAAAATAGATAATGTTCCTGTACCTGTTCGATCTTTTTTTTGATTACCATTCTTAATTATTTTTTTTACTAATTTAAGATATTGTTTCATTTTTTTCAAAAATCCGATTTTTTATAAAAAGTTTTAAATATTATAATAATTCCTAAAATAATCATTGGAATTGATAATATTTGTCCCATAGTGATCATATTTTTAAATAATCCAATTTGAGGATCTGGTTCTCGAAAAAATTCTAAAATACTTCTAAATACACCATAGGTAATTAAAAATAAACCACTAACGCTACCTGTAGATCTATTTTTTTTTGTAAAAAAATAAATTATGAAAAATAAAACTACTCCTTCTAAAAAAAATTCATATAACTGTGAAGGATGACGTGGTAATCCGCCATATTTTTCTAATAGAATTTTTAATTCTGGACGTTTTTTAATTATTTCTAAATCTTGATATTGAGAATTAGGAAAAATCACTGCATATGAAAAATTTGGCGATATGCGACCCCATAGCTCACTATTAATAAAATTCCCTAATCTTCCAGCACCTAAACCAAATGGCACTAAAGGAACTATAAAATCAGATATTTCTAGTATTTTTTTTTTGTATTTAAAAGAAAGATATAATATGGTAATGATGCCACCTATTAATCCTCCATGAAATGACATACCACCTTCCCATATATAAAATATATGTAGTATATTATTAGAATAATATGGAAAGTTATAAAAAATAATGTAGCCTATTCTACCTCCGATACAAGAACCTAAAAAAATAGAATATATAAATGTTTCTGTTTTTTTTATATTATATATTTTGTTTTTTAATACTTTTTTTTTTCCATACCATACAGCAAAAACTAGACTAAAAAAATACATAAGACCATACCAACGAGCAGATATAGGACCAATATTAAAGATAATAGGATTGAAATTAGGAAACATAATGTACATTTTTTGTTAAAAACCTCTTGTTTTATTAAAAATAATTTTTAAAAAAATATTACATTTCTAAATTTAATATTTCTTCTATTTTTTGACGTCTTCGAATAATAAAGGAATCATTATTTTCTAATAATATTTCTGGAATTAGAGGTCTTGTATTATAATTCGATGACATTGAAGCACCATAAGCACCTGTATCATGAAAAATTAAATAATCTCCAACTTTTATTATTGGTAATTTTCTAGTTTGCACGGTACCTCCTTCTTTTTGTGTAAAAATATCACCTGATTCACATAAAGGTCCTGCTATGACAGTGTTTATTGTGTTTTTTTCATCAATGTTTCTATTATCTCCAGAAATAACTGATATATGATGATAACTACCGTACATAGTTGGTCTCATCAAATCATTAAATCCTACATCTACTAAAACAAAATTTTTATTACCCATTTTTTTTACAGACCATACTTTTGATATTAAAATTCCTGATTCTGCAACTAAAAATCTTCCAGGTTCGATTTCTAATTCGATTTTTTTCCCTAAAAATTTTGATATTTCTTTTCTAGCTGTATCCCATAATGTGAAGTATTTTTTTATATTAATAGGTTTTTCATTAAATTTATATGGTATTGGCAATCCTCCACCAGCAGAAATAGATGATATTTTTTGATTTAATTCAATAACTTTTTCTACCATAGATTTGCAAACTTTTTTTAAATGTACATAATCAACTCCAGAACCAATATGCATATGCAAACCTATTAAATTTAATTTGTATTTTTTTATAATTGGTATTGCTAAGGAAGGTTCCCAAATTCCATGTTTACTATTTTCTCCTCCTGTATTTGTTTTTTTGCTATGTCCGTATCCAAACCTTGGATTTATACGTAACCAAACATTATGACCTGGAGATGCTGTTCCTAGTTGTTTTAACATATCTAAAGAACCAGCATTAACTGGTATGTTATAATCTATTACCTTAGATAAAGTTTCTTTATCTAAGATATCCGCAGTAAAAATTATTTCATTTGTATTTTTTTTAAAACCTGATAATAAAGCTCGTTCGATTTCACCTAATGAAACTGCGTCTACTTTTATATTCTTATTTCTCATTAAGCGCAATATATTAATATTTGAACAAGCTTTTTGAGCAAATCTAATAACATCAAATTTTTTTAACAATTTGATTTTTTTGTAAATAATATTAGAATCGTAAACCCAAAATGGAGACTGATACTGGTTTATTAATAGTTTAATTTTTTTTATATTAAAATTACTTTTCATGTTATTTAGAAGTTCTGGCATTTTGTTTCCTATTGAATGTTTATCAAAATATTTATTTTCTTATTTTTTTAAAATTGTATTTTAATTTATCAAAATTATTTACTAGATCGACGAAGTGTTGGAAATAGAATTACATCACGAATACTAATTTGATTAGTTAGTATCATTATTAGACGATCAATTCCAATACCTAATCCAGATGTTGGGGGCAAACCGTATTTTAAAGCTTCTATATAATCTTGATCGTAAAATATATCTTTATTATTTTCTTGTTTTTCTTTTTTGATTTGATTTAAAAATCTAATTTTTTGATCTTCTACATCGTTTAATTCTGAAAATCCATTTCCTATTTCATATCCAGCTATAAAAAGTTCAAATCTATCTGTTACATTTGCATTAATATTATTACGTCTTGCTAACGGAGAAACTTCTACTGGATATTGAGTTATAAAAGTAGGTTGGATTAATTTTTTTTCTACAGTTTTTTCAAATATTTCATTTTCTATTTTTCCTATTTCCCATGTTTTTTCTATTTTTATACCTATTAATTTAGCAATTTTTTTTATCTTATCTAGATTTTCTAAATCAGATAGTGTAATTTGTGGATTAAATTTAAGAATGGCATTTTTCATGGTGATTTTGTAAAATGGTTTATTAAAATCAAAATAATAATTATGATATTTAATTTTAGTATCTTTAAAAACTAATTTTGTAATACTTTTAACAAGATTTTCTGTAAATTTCATCATATCTTCATAATCAGAATATGCAATATATGCTTCCATCATAGTAAACTCTGGATTATGTCGACTAGATATTCCTTCATTGCGAAAATTTCTATTAAGTTCAAAAATACGTTCAAAACCTCCAATAATTAATTTTTTTAAATATAATTCTGGTGCTATCCTTAAATACATTTTTGTATTAATTTCATTATGGTAAGTAATAAAAGGACGAGCATTTGCTCCTCCGGGAATATTTTGTAACATTGGAGTTTCTACCTCTAAAAAATCATGTTCTTTCATAAAACTTCTAATTGCCATGATAATTTTAGAACGATTTTTAAAAACATTATACAATTGATTATTACTAATTAAGTCTAAGTATCTTTTTCGATAACGAGTTTCTTGGTTAGATAATCCATGAAACTTATCAGGTAGTGATTTTAATGATTTATTAAGTATTTTTATATTACTGCAATAAATTGACAATTCTCCAGTTTTGGTTTTGAATAATGTTCCAATCACTGCTAAAATATCGCCAATATCCCATTTTTTAAAATTGTTTTTATAATTTTCAGATGATATTTCTTTTTCTTTTACATATATTTGTATTTGACCTTCCATGTCTTGTAATGTAAAAAAAGAGGCTTTTCCCATAATACGTCTTTGTATCATACGACCAGCAATAGAAACGTTAATTTTTAACTCTTTAAGTTTATTAGTATCTTTTTTGTTATATTTTTGATGGATTTTTTTTGAAGTAGTATTTCTTTTGAAGTTATTTGGAAAAGAAAATCCTTCTTTTTTCATATTTATAAATTTTTGTTTTCTGATAAATGTTTCATTATTAGAAATACTATTTTCTGTTTCTGACATTATTTTTCCTTATAATCCTATTATTAAACTTTGTTCAATAAAATCGTCTAAATCTCCATCTAATACAGATTGAATATGATTTTTTTCAATACCAGTACGAAGATCTTTAATTTTTGAATTATCTAATATATATGAGCGTATTTGGTTTCCCCAAGTTATATTAGATTTGTTTTTTTCTAGTTCTTTTTTCTTTTTTTGTTTTTCTCTTTTTTGCATTTCATATAATTTAGATTTCATTTGTTGTATTGCTTGTTCTTTGTTTTTATGTTGAGAACGACTACTTTGACATTGAGTAACGAGATTTGTTGGTAGATGAGTAATTCTTACAGCTGATTCTGTTCGATTTACATGTTGTCCACCAGCCCCAGATGCTCTATAAACATCTACTCTTAGTTCAGATGAATTGATATTTATATAAATTTGATCATCTATATCTGGATATACAAAAACTGAACTAAAAGAAGTATGACGTCTTTTGCCTGAATCGAAAGGACTTTTTCTAATTAAGCGATGTATTCCTGTTTCTGTTCTTAACCATCCAAAAGCATATTCTCCATGTACTTTAATAGTAGCAGATTTAATTCCAACTATTTCTCCAATAGATTCATGAATAATTTCTGTTTGAAATCCTTTTTTATCAGCCCATTTTAAATACATTCTTAATAATATTTTCGCCCAATCTTGCGCATCTGTTCCTCCTGAACCAGATTGTATATCAACATAACAATTACAATTATCATGTTTACTTGAAAACATACGATAAAACTCAATTTTTTTGATTTTTTTCTCAATTTTTTTGATTTTTAAAAAAACATCTTCAAATAACTTGCTATCTGTTGTTTCTATAGCCAGTTCTGAAAAAATAATTGCTTCTTTTATATGTATTTCTACTTGATTAATATCGTCAATTATTGTATTTAAAGAATATTTTTCTTTATTAAGTTTTTTTATAGATTTGTGTTTTTTCCATATCTCAGGTGATAATAATTCTAAATCAATTTCTAAAACACGTGATTTTTTTTTATTATATTCAAAGATACCTCTTAAGATCTTGTATACGTTTATTTAAATTATCAATTTGATTAGTAATCATATTTCTTCCAATGTTTTTATATTTTTTTAATAAATTTTTTTAAATAGTTTTAATGAATGATTTTTGATCATATAAAACGTTACGTAATTTTTATTATATGATAGATTATTTTAAATAAATTCATTTATTTTAAATTTATAGAATTAATTTTAATTATATTTTAAGGGAATAGAAAAATGTCAGTATTTATATCACCAAAAGAGATAATTTATCCATCAAATAAATTATCATTAACTATGATATTATTAAATGAGTGGTCTTTTGTTTATGCAGAAGGTTCTGATGCTCAAAGATATCTTCAAAATCAATTAACAATTGATATAAACTTATTAAAAAAAACAAATCATACACTTTGTGCCCACTGTAATTTTAATGGAAAAGTATGGACTACTATGCGTTTATTTCACTATGATAAAGGTTACGGTTATATTCAAAGAACAAGTATTTCTAAAACTCAAATAAAAGAATTAAAAAAATATTCTATTTTTTCAAAAATAAGGATTTATAAATTAGATCATATTTATCTAATAGGAATTGCAGGTTTAAATGCTAGATTATTTTTATTAGATTTTTTTGAAACAATACCAGATCAAAATTCACCAGTAGTTCATGAATGCAAAAAAACTATATTATGGTTTTCAAAACCATCAGAACGGTTTTTATTAGTTTTACCTTTATCAGATTTTTTGTTTTTTAAAAAAAGTATTAATAAGAAAATATTTTTAAATGATAGTAGACAATGGACTGCATTAGACATTGAAGCCGGTTTTCCAATTATTGATGAAAAATGTTCTAAAAAATTTACACCTCAAGCTATTAATTTAGACAAGCTTGAAGCTATTAGTTTTAAAAAAGGATGTTATTATGGACAAGAAACAATAGCACGAATATTTTTTAAAAATTTAAATAAATATTATTTATGTTATTTAATTGGAATGGGAAAAATTTTTCCTGAAATCAATTCTTTTATTGAAATTAAATTAGAAAAAAAATGGTATAAGATAGGTGTTTTATTAGCTATAGTTCATGTTAATTCTCAAGAAATGTTAATACAAGTAGTGCTTTATAAACCTGTAAATATAAATGATTCGTTTAGAATACGTGGATTTGAGAATGTTTTTTTCATGAAAACTATATAGTTATGTATAAAAAAATATTTCTTTAAATATGTTCTTTAAATATGTTCTTTATAAGAACGATATTTTATATATATATAATATAAAATATTTACTTTTATTTTTTATTTAAAATTAATTTTTTTAAAAATCATGTCTCTAGGTATCCTTTTTATTATTTCAGCACCAAGTGGTACAGGAAAATCAAGTTTAATACAAGGATTATTAAAGTCGCAATTTTCACGTGATATTCAAGTATCTATTTCTCATACTACTCGTATTATACGACCTGGTGAACTGCATGGAGAACATTATTATTTTATTTCTAAAAAAGAATTCCAGATTATGATTGAACAAGAATCTTTTTTAGAATACGCAAAAGTTTTTAGTCATTATTATGGCACTTCTCGTAAATTTATTGAAAAAATGTTACTTTCTGGGATTGATGTTTTTCTTGATATTGATTGGCAGGGAGCTAAACAAATTCGATATAAAATGCCTGAATCAAAAAGTATTTTTTTATTACCACCATCTAAAGATATATTGTATAAAAGATTAAGAAATAGAGGTCAAGATAGCGATACAGTTATCGCTAAACGCATGGAAAAAGCGGTAGATGAAATGCAACATTATTTAGAATATGATTATTTAATAATTAATGATGATTTTAAAAAAGCAATAAATGATTTAACAACTATTATTACTGCTGAACGTTTATGTTTGTTTCATCAAAAAAACAAATATAATGAATTAATTGCTAAATTATTAAAACGTTGATTCTTTAAACAATAGTTTTTTTAAAAAATATTTTATATAATTCTATTGGAACAATAGAATTATATAATTAATAATAGATTGTATTTATAATAAATTTCAACTTAAATTAAATATTTTTATTACGATAAAATTTTTTTCTTTCATTTTCTTTTAAATAACGTTTACGTAATCGTATACTATTTGGTGTTACTTCTACAAGTTCATCATCATTTATAAATCCTAGTGCTTCTTCAAGTGTAAAATTAGTAGCAGTTGTTAAAATTATTGCTTCATCAGTTCCAGAAGCTCTCATATTAGTTAATTTTTTTCCTGTTAAACAATTCACTGTTAAGTCATTAGAACGATTATGAAGTCCTATTACCTGTCCTTCATATACTTTAGCACCATGTCCGATAAATAATTTTCCTCTTTCTTGTAAATTAAATAAAGCAAAACCAACAGCTACACCAGTACTATTAGCTATTAAAACTCCATTTTTTCTTTGTCCAATATTACTATTTTGACAATTATCATAGTGACTAAAAGATGAATAACAAAGACCCGTTCCAGAAGTAATACTCATAAATTCAGTACGAAAGCCAATTAGTGCTCTACTAGATAATATATATTCTAAACGTACTCTTCTATTTTTATCTATTGTCATATTTTTTAATTCACCTTTTCTTTCTCCT
Organism: Buchnera aphidicola (Brevicoryne brassicae); assembly: GCF_005082825.1. Lineage (NCBI taxonomy): Bacteria > Pseudomonadati > Pseudomonadota > Gammaproteobacteria > Enterobacterales > Erwiniaceae > Buchnera > Buchnera aphidicola. The sequence continues at coordinate 478,624 of NZ_CP034882.1, read as the reverse complement.
ATAAATTGCATAACATTTCCTTGATTTTTTTCTTCTATATCTAAAATGACATTTTCGAATGGTTCTTTTTTAATTTCATTAATTTCACGAAAAATTATTTTAGGACGAGATACTTCTAATTCAAATCCTTCACGACGCATATTTTCAATTAATATAGATAAATGTAATTCTCCGCGTCCAGAAACAGAAAAAATATTTGCATCTTTTGTTTCTTTTATTTGTAATGCAACATTATGCATAGTTTCTTTTTTTAATCGTTCTAAAATTTGACGAGATGTAATGTATTTCCCTTCTTTTCCTGAAAAAGGTGATGTATTTACTGAAAAAAACATGTTTACTGTTGGCTCATCTATACTTAATGCAGGCAATGGTTTTAAATTTTCTGGATGGCAAACTGTATCAGAAATATTTAATTTATTAAGACCTGTAAGTGCAATTATATCTCCCGCTTCTCCTTGACTTATATCAATTCTTTTCAAACCCAAATAATTTAAAACTTTATTAACTTTTCCATTGCGAATTTTACCAAAACTATCAATGATTATTACTTGATCATTTGGTTTTATAGAGCCTTGTTTAATACGTCCAACTCCTATAACTCCTAGATAATTATTATAATCAAGCTGTGAAATTTGCATTTGGAACTTTTGATTAGGATCAACGTTTGGAGCTGGAGCATACTTAATAATAGATTCATATAGTGCAATCATACTATCCTCCATTTTTAGATAATCTATGCCTGAAGTTCCTAAAATTGCAGAAGTATAAACAATAGGAAAGTCAAGTTGTTGATCATTAGCATCAAGATTAACGAAAAGATCAAAAACTTGATCGACTACCCAGTCTGGACGAGAATTTATTCTATCTACTTTATTAATTACAACAATAGGATTTAAACCGTATTTAAATGCTTTCTTGGTGACAAAACGTGTTTGAGGCATTGGTCCATCTAATGCATCTACTACTAAAAGAACTGAATCTACCATTGACATTACACGTTCGACTTCACCACCAAAATCAGAATGACCAGGAGTATCTACTATATTAATTTTATAATTTTTCCATTGAATAGATGTATTTTTAGATAAAATTGTAATACCTCTTTCTTTTTCTAAAGCATTAGAATCCATAATACGTTCAGTTTTTTCTTCATGTTCTTGAAAAGTTCCTGATTGTTGTAATAGTTTATCAAGTAATGTAGTTTTTCCATGATCAACATGTGCTATAATAGCGATATTTCTTATATTTTTATGCATTTTTTCCTCTTTAAAAAATTATTTTTATGTAAATAAAAAAGATATTCTATAGATAGAATTATGGGAAAAGATTAATTGTTTAAAGAAATGGTATTCGTACATTAAGGTAATTAATATTTTATAAAAATATTTTTTTGAATTAATAATTAGGATTTAAATTTTGAATATATTGAATTATCATAAAACAAAATTTTTAAAAAGTTTTTCTAAAATTACTGATATAGAATTTCAAGACGGTGTCGAAATTGCATTTATTGGTTATTCAAATTCAGGAAAATCTAGCGCCATAAATGCATTGACTAACCAAAAAAAATTAGCTCGTTTTAGTAAAATTCCTGGAAGAACTCAATTAATCAATTTTTTTGAAGTAGTTTCGGGTTTTAGAATAGTTGATCTTCCTGGATATGGTTATGCTCAAGTGCCTTCATTAATTAAAAATAAATTAAAAAAAATCATATATAATTATTTAGAAACACGAAGACAATTAAAATGTTTAGTATTGTTGATGGATATTAGACATCCCCTTAAATTACTTGATGAAAAAATAATTAATGTTGCAATACATAATAAAATATCTATTTTGTTGTTATTGAGCAAATGCGATAAATTAAAAATAAATCAACAAAAAATTCAATTTTACAAAGTATGTAAAAAACTGAATTTATTAAAAGATTCATTTCAAGTTCAATTATTTTCCTCTTCAAAAAAAATAGGTATTAAAGAATTAAAATTAAACTTAAATCAGTGGTATGAAAAGTATATTACTTTAAAAAATTTTTAATAAAATTATGAAACACCTTGATTTTTAAAAAAACTTTTAAAGAAATCAAATAAATTTTTAGTACAATGTTGTTTTAAAAACATATCTTTTGATGTTATATCAATAGGAATGTCTAGTTTTATTTTTGCTAGTTGATATGAAAGAAAAGCTGTTTCTTTGTGATTTTTTAATTGAATTGCAATATTTTTAGAATTTCGAAATGGTAAAAACGGTATTTTCTCGATATTTCCATAAATATTTTTAATATTAGAAAATTTATTTAATAAGAATAATGCAGTTTTTATTCCTATTTTAGGAACACCTGGAATGTTATCTGAAGTATCTCCGATTAAAGCTAAAAAATCAATATATTCTTTAGGTTTGATACCATATTCGTTTTTTATTATTTTTGGTGTAATAATATATTTTTTTTTTTATTTAAAATATTAATGTTTTTTGTTACAAGTTGTAACATGTCTTTATCATGACTTACAATTAATATCTTTTCTCCTTCTTTTTCTAATTTAGATGACAAGCTTCCAATAATATCATCTGCTTCTATTCCTGGAATACTTAATGTTTTTATTCCGATTTTTTTTAGTATTTTAAAAAGAGGTTGAATTTGAACATAGAGTGAATGTGGCATAGGAGGTCTATGACTTTTATAGTCTTGAAACATTTTTTTTCTAAATGTTGTTTTAAAAGAGTCGAATATAATAATTAATTGTTTAACAAAAAAAAATTTTTTTAAAATATTATCTATCATTTTTAATATACCATATATAGCACCATATGGCTCTCCTATAGCATTTTTAAAATCACGAAATCCATAATAAGAAGTATATAAATATAAGCTTCCATCTATTATAATAATAGGTATTTTTGTTTGATACATATTTTCTCTTTATTTTAATAATTTAATATTTTTCTCATATTTTTTTAAAATAAGAAAAAAAGTATTTTTTATGGTGAAAATGATATTACATTAAATGTATATAAAGATTTTTTAACTTTTATATATATATATTATTGTATATCATAAAAAAATTTTTTATCTTCTATAGAAGAATATCTATTTTTTTTTAATTAAAAATTGAATTAATCTAATGTACTTTTGAGAAAAATTATCTTTAAAAATTTCTTCTATATTGGAATAATCAATTATGTATTTTCCATTGATAAGCATTGTTGGAACATGTTTTAATTCACATTTTTTGATGTTTTTGTTTTGTTTTTGAATTAACATTTCAATTGTCAAGCTATTCCAAAAATTATTAAATGTATTTTCATTAATTCCTGCTTTTGTTTTAAATAATTTTTTTATACTACTAATATTTTTGATTTCATGAGTGTCTTGAATACCATTAAAAATGGGAAGCATAATTTTTTCTTCAATTCCCATCTGTTCAGCTATTATCCAAGATTTTGTTAAAATATAACTTAATTTTTCTCCCATTAAATCAACATGATATGTATGAATTTTAACGTTTTTGTTAATATTTTTTTTAATCAATTTTCTTATATTATGTGTTTTTTCAAATTCATAACAATATGGACAAAAAAATGAAAAAAACTCTATTATTTTAGGAACGTTATGTATACTTTTTTTTTTGTGTTATATTCTTTTTTATTAGTAAATTCAAACGATAAAACATTAAAAGATAGAAATATACTACATAAAAAAATTAATATTTTTTTCATTTTATCACCCAATTTTAATTATTTATTATTTTTATATTATACATTTATGAAATTATAAAATATTTCTTAAATAAACATAATGCATAACTATAAAATTTTATTTTATGCCTATTTTAGTTCTATAAATATTTTTAAAAATATTTTATATAAAATATGAATTATTTACTATGAAAAAAAAAACAAGTATTAAAGTTAATTTTAACAATCATACTCCAATGATAAAACAGTATTTATCTTTAAAGTCAGAATATCCTAACATGTTGCTTTTTTATCAAATGGGTGATTTTTATGAGTTATTTTATGAAGATGCAAAGCGTATTTCTGAATTATTAAAAATTACTTTAACAAAAAAAGGTTATTCAAATAAAAAAATTATACCAATGGCTGGAATTCCCTGTCATACAGCAAATCATTATTTATCAAAACTTGTGAAATTAGGTGAATCTGTTGTAATTTGTGATCAATTTAAAGATAATTTATCTAAAAACAAGTTAATTGATCGTAAGGTAGTTCGTGTGATAACTCCAGGCACTGTCACAGATGAAGTGTTTCTTGAAGATAATGAAGATAACTTCATATCTTGTATTTGGAAAGAAAAAAATTTATTTGCATATGCTATTTTAGATATTTCTTTAGGTTTTTTTGGTGTTTCTCAACATTTAGATAGTATTTCTTTACTTTCAGAAATTGAACGTACAAATCCTAAAGAAATACTCTATCCAGAAAATTTTTCAGATCTTTTTTTAATTACTAATAGGAGTTGTATTCGTAAACGTCCATTATTAGAATTTGATTTAGAAACTTCATATAAATTATTAAATTTACAGTTTAAAACTCATAGTTTAAATGGATTTGGTATAGAAAAAGATAATTTTATAATACGTCCTGCTGGTTGTTTACTTCAGTATGTTAAATTGATGCATATGAGTACATTACCTCATATTCGACAATTAAAAAACAATTATGTGGAAAATAACATTTTTATGAATGTTAGTACACGTAAAAATTTAGAAATTACTCAAAATGTTTTAGGAGAAACAAAAAATACTTTATTTTCAATATTAAATAAAACTATGACTTCTATGGGTAGCAGAATGTTACATCGTTGGTTAAATTCTCCATCAAAAAATTTTAATTTAGTTAAAAATCGTCATGAAAGTGTTAAAATTTTACGTTTTTTTTATAAAGAATTACAACCTATTCTTCAACAAGTTAATGATTTAGAAAGAATTTATTCTCGATTAGCTTTACGCACTGCTTTGCCTCATGATTTTATTCGTATGCGTTCTACATTAAAAATCTTACCTAGTTTACATTTCATATTAAAAAAAATAAAATTAAAACATATTAAAAGTATAGATGTTTCCATTGGTGTTTTTGAAGAAATTTTAGTTTTATTAGATAAAGCAATCAATGTTAATCCTTCTAAATCTATTCGAGATGGAGATGTGATAGCTGAGTCTTATAACGTTCAACTTGATATATTACGAGCTATAAAAAACAATTCAAAAGCGTATATTAAAAATTTTGAGCAAGAACAAAAAAATCAATTCATGATTGAATCATTAAAAATTAAATATAACAATATTATTGGATACTATGTTCAAGTGCATAAACGTCATATTCATTTGGTACCAAAACATTATAATAGAATACAAACATTAAAAAATACCGAACGTTATAGTATTCCATTATTAAAAGAATATGAAAAAAAAGTGGTTAATGCAGAAGTGCAATCTTTATTTTTAGAAAAAAAATTATATATAGAAATTTTTGATTTGATAGAACCATTTTTAATGGATTTACAAAAAAGTGCGCTAGCACTATCAGAATTAGATGTATTAGTAAATTTAGCAGAACGTTCTATATCTTTAAATTACACATGTCCTATTATGACTAAAAAATATGGTATTTCTTTATTAGAAAGTCGTCATCCAGTTGTTGAATGTTTTTTAAAAACACCATTTATAAAAAATTCTGTTGTTTTATCAAAAAAACAAAAAATGCTTGTTATTACAGGACCTAATATGGGTGGAAAAAGCACTTATATGCGTCAAATTGCTCTGATCGTAATAATGGCTTGGACAGGTAGCTTTGTTCCAGCTAAATATGCTTTAATTGGTTCAATTGATAAAATTTTTACAAGAATTGGTGCAGCAGATGACTTAAGTAATGGGTATTCGACGTTTATGATGGAAATGACAGAAATATCTAATATTCTTCACAATTCGACACCTAATAGTTTAGTATTAATAGATGAATTAGGAAGAGGAACTTCGACTAATGAAGGATTAGCTTTAGCTTGGTCGTGTTCTAAATATTTGATTAGTCAAAATAAGTCTATGACATTATTATCTACTCATTTTTTTGAATTGACAAAATTAGCATTAAGTCAAAAATTTATAAAAAATTTTCATTTTACTGCTGTTGAAAGTAATTGTCATATAGCTTTTTTATATCAAATCAAAAATGGTATTTCAAAAAAAAGTTATGGTATATCAGTAGCATCATTATCAGGATTACCTGATATTGTTATAAAACATGCAAAAGAAAAACTAAAAGAATTAGAAAATATATAATTTTTTTGTATTAAACATTATTTTTAAAAAATATAAGATTAATTTACTTAAATATTATTATTTACTATTCAATAAGTAGATAAAAATTAATTTTTTCTGTAAATTGTATTTTATTAATAACATTACCTATTTAACATAATGGAATTTGGATTTTTAGTACAATGAAAAATCAAAAAACTTTTGATGTTTTACTTCCGCTGAATTCAGAACAATTAAATAATTTAAAACAATTAGAAAGTACTTGTACCGATATTCAATGTGCTTGGTTATCAGGTTATTTTTGGAAAATTGCAAATAAAAAATCTGATTTACTGACCATTGAAAACAATGAATATAATGACGATCAAATAATTACTATTGTTTCAGCTTCTCAAACTGGTAATGCAAAGTCTTTATCTCAACGTCTTCATGAATACTTGAACAAAAACAATATAAAAAACCGTTTTATTGATGCGATAAATTTTAAATTTAAAAAAATAAAAGATGAAAAAATATTAATTTTGATTATTTCAACTCAGGGAGAAGGTGAAGTTCCAGAAGAAGCAGTATCTTTTTATAAGTTTTTAATGTCTAAAAAAGCCCCAAAATTAGATAATTTATATTATAGTATTTTTGGATTAGGAGATACGTCCTATAATTTATTTTGTCAAGCAGCAAAAGACTTTGATAATAGATTTAAAGAATTAGAAGCAAAATCGTTACTGGATAGATTTGATGCTGATATTGAATATGAAGATGATTATGAAAAATGGTCTCAAAAATTATTAGTATCTATAAATAAAAATATTAGTATCTTAAAATCTTCTTTTTCATATTCAAATGAAAAAAATAAATCTATTATTTCTAATGTTTCTTATAATAAAAAAAATCCTGCTACAGGTATTATATTAACAAATCAAAAAATAACGGGTCGATATTCTAGTAGAGACATTAATCATATTGAAATTGATATACATGATTTAAATATTAATTACACTCCAGGCGACGCACTTGGTATTTGGTATGAAAATGATACTGATTTGATAAAAAAAACATTAAAATCACTTTCTATCGATATATCTGATCAGGTTAATATCAAAAATAATATTACTACAATTTTTGATGCATTGAAAAATAGTTTTGAATTAACTGTTAATACAAAAAATATCGTAAAAAGCTACGCTCATTTATCAAAAAGTAAATTTTTGAAAAACATTATTTCTGATGAAAAAAAATTAAATAAATATGTTTTTGAAACCCCCTTGGTTAGTATGATATGGGATAATTCATCAAAAATATCTTCTCAAGAACTCATTAGTTTTTTACGCCCTTTAACACCTCGATTATATTCTATTTCTTCATCACAAGCTGAAATGAATGATGAAATTCATATTACAGTAGGTGTTGTAAAAAAAATAATTTCTGGATGTGTTTATTTAGGAGGTGCTTCTGGTTATCTTTCACAGTCTTTAAAATCAGATGATAAAGTGAAATTTTTTATTGAAAATAATAATAATTTTCGTTTGCCTATAGATAAAAATATACCAATTATAATGATTGCTTCAGGTACAGGTATTGCTCCTTTTCGTGCTTTTATGCAACAAAGAGATAACGATGGATCTAAAGGAAAAAATTGGATATTTTTTGGAAATCCTAATTTTACAGAAGACTTTTTATATCAAATAGAATGGCAAGAATATATAAAAAAAGGTTTACTTACTAAAATGAGCTTAGCTTGGTCGCGAGATCAAGAACGTAAAATATATATACAAGATAAAATTAGAGAAAACGGAAAGGAAATATGGTCTTGGATTGAAAATGGAGCACAAATATATATTTGTGGAAATGCTTCAAAAATGGCTAAAGATGTTGAAAAAGCATTATTAGATATAATTTCTCAAAACGGTAATATGAGCGCTGAAGACTCTAATGAATTTCTAAATAATTTACGTTTAAACCAACGTTATAAAAGAGATGTATATTAATGAAAAAAAATGATAATAAAAAAGTTTTAGAAAAAAAAAATACTGATGCAGAACGTATTAAAAAAGATAGTAATTATCTTAGAGGTACAATAGTTGATGATTTAAAAAACGAAATTACTAATGGTTTTACTGGAGATAATTTTTCACTTATTAGATTTCATGGAATGTATCAACAAGACGATCGTGATTTGCGTTTAGAACGTCATGAACAAAAATTAGAACCACGTTATGCAATGATGTTACGCTGTAGACTACCAGGTGGAGTTATCAAAGCAAGAAAATGGTTAAAAATTGATTATTTTGCTAGTAAATATACATTATACGGTACAATTAGATTGACAAATCGTCAAACTTTTCAATTTCACGGAATTTTAAAGAAAAAATTGAAAGATGTTCATAAAATGTTGCATGATATAGAATTAGATTCATTAGGTACAGCAAATGATGTAAATAGAAATGTACTTTGTACATCTAATCCGATGGAATCTTTAATTCATAAAGAAGCTTATGAATGGGCAAAAAAAATTTCAGAATTTTTATTGCCACATACTAAAGCATATGCAGAAATCTGGTTAAATCAAAAAAAAATTTCTACAACAGATAAAGAACCTATTTTAGGAGAAACTTATTTACCCAGAAAATTTAAAACTACAGTAGTTATTCCACCATATAACGATGTAGATTTATATGCTAATGATATGAATTTTATTTCTATTATAAAAAACAAAAAGATAATTGGTTTTAATGTTTTAATAGGTGGGGGATTATCTTTTACTCATGGAAATAAACTTACATGGCCATTTCTTGCTAAAGAAATAGGTTATATATCTATAGAAAAAATTTTATTTGTTGCTAAAGCTATAGTAACAACACAAAGAGATTGGGGTAATCGTACTGATCGTTCTAATGCAAAAACTAGATATACCATTAACAATTTCAGTTTAGAAAAATTTAAAAAAGAAGTTGAAAAAAGAGCAAATATAATTTTTGAACCAATTCGACCTTATCATTTTATAAGTAGAGGAGATAGATTTGGATGGATTAAAGATATTAATCATAATTGGAGTTTAACATTATTTATTCCTAATGGACGTATATATGATAAAGATAATGAATTATTAAAATCTGGATTATCACAAATAGCAAAAATACACAATGGTAATTTTAGATTAACATCTAATCAAAATATAATTATTTCTGAAATACCTGAAAAAAATAAGGATAAAATAGAAAAAATAGCTTTATCATACGGATTGATAAAGAAAGTTAGCAACTTGCGTTTGAATTCTATGGCATGTGTTTCGTTTCCTACTTGTCCTTTAGCAATGGCTGAAGCTGAGCGTGTTCTTTCTTTTTTTATTACTAAGTTAGAAAATATCATGTTAACATATAGTGTAGAAAAAGAAACAATAATTTTTCGTATTTCTGGGTGCCCAAATGGTTGTGGTAGATCTTTATTATCTGAAATTGGTTTAATTGGAAAATCTATTGGTCGATATAATTTATATATAGGAGGTAATAGAATAGGCAGTCGTATTCCAAAAATTTACAAGGAAAATATTACTACAAAAGAAATACTAGTGCATTTAGAATATTTGATTAAAACCTGGTCTATTCAACGAAAAAAAGAAGAAGATTTTGGAGATTTTATTGTTAGAAAAGGAATTGTTAAGAAAATTGTTAATCCTATTTATGATTTTTGGGACTAATACGGAGTAAGTAAAATGTCTAAATTTGATATCCAAAATATACATATATTAAATTCTGAAAAAAAAAACAAAATTTTGTCTGAATTTAATTTATTAATATCAAATTATTCTGCTGAAGAAAGAGTATCTTGGTCATTAAAAAATCTACCTTGTACACACATTATTTCATCTAGTTTTGGTATTCAATCAATGGTTTTATTACATATGATAATTAAACAAAAACCTAATATTCCTGTAGTACTAATTGATACAGGTTATTTGTTTCCTGAGACATATAATTTCATTGATTTTATCACTAAAAAATATAATTTAAATTTACATATTTTTCGATCAAAAATATCTCCAGCATGGCAAGAAGCAAGATATGGAAAATTATGGAAAAAAGGAATACAAGGTATTGATTTTTATAATAATATGAATAAAGTAAAACCGATGAATTTTGCCTTACATAAGTTATCAGTGCAAACATGGTTTTCTGGATTACGTCATGATCAATCAAAAAGTCGAAATTTATTACCTTATCTTTCAATTCAAAAGGGAGTTTTTAAAGTACTTCCTATATTAGATTGGTCAAATAATAAAGTACATAAATATTTAAAAAAAAATAATTTAGATATTCATCCTTTATCAAAAGAGGGATACTTATCTATTGGAGATGTACATACAACTATTAAACATATGCCTGGAATGTTAGAAGAAGAAACACGATTTTTTGGATTAAAACGAGAATGTGGTTTACATGAAGATTAAATTTAATATTCTAAAGAAATGCTATATAATAGTAGTTTTACTAAGCATGTTTTTATTTCATATTACTTAATATTTTATATATTTTTGTTTTTAGTAAGATTTAATTTATTTTAAATATCATCTTTCAAATTATAGAAAATATTTTTTATACTGTTTACAAATAACATTTGTAATCTTATTACAATATTTTACATTTTTATTTATTTTAAAAAAGGCAAATGTGAATTATCTTCCTCTTTTTTTAGATTTAAAATCTAAGAACGTATTAATTGTTGGTGCTGGAGAAGTCGCTTTTAATAAAATTAGATTGTTGCTTCGTGCGAAAGCTAAAGTTAATGTTATTGCAAGAGAATTATGTTCAGAAGTAAAATGTCTCTTAAAACAAAAAAAAATAAAATGGATATCTAGAGAATTTAATTCTATTTATTTAAATAAAATTTTTTTAGTAATTGCAGCTACAAATAATTTAAAATTAAATGAATATGTATTTAAATCATGTAATGATCGTCATTTATTAGTAAATGTAGTTGATGATAAGTCAAAATGTTCTTTTATTTTTCCTTCTATTATTGATCGCTCTCCTATTATTATAGCTCTTTCTTCTGGAGGAACAGCTCCTGTTTTATTGCGTTTTTTACGCGAAAAAATTGAATCTATATTACCAATGAAATTAGGTGATGTTGCAAAAATTTCTGGAAAATGGAGAAATGTAATTAAAAAACATTTTAATAATTTACTAGAAAGACGTAGATTTTGGGAGAAGTTATTTAAAAGTCTTTTTGTTGAGCATGTTTTAAATGGAAATAAAGAAAAAGCAACTGAAATTTTAAAAAAAACAATGAATCAAGATAGTTTTTTAAGAGGTGAAATTATTTTAGTAGGAGCAGGACCTGGAGATAGTGGTTTATTAACTTTAAGAGGTTTGCAAATACTGCAACAAGCAGATGTAGTATTATATGATTGTTTAGTATCTCAAGATATTTTAGATTTGATTCGTCGTGATGCAAAACGTATTTATGTTGGGAAACGTGCAGGTTTAAAAAGTATTACTCAAGATAAAATTATTAAATTATTGATATTTTTAGCGCGACAAGGTAAAAAAGTAGTGCGTTTAAAAGGTGGGGATCCCTTTATTTTTGGAAGAGGTGGTGAAGAAATAGAAGCTGCAAAAAATGCAGGTATTGATTTTCAAGTTATTCCAGGTATTACTTCTGCAATTGGTATAGCAGCATATACTGGAATCCCATTAACACATCGTAAATATGCACAAGGAGTTATTTTTATCACAGGTCATAAATGCAAAAATGGTTTGTTAAATAATTTTTCTATTTTATGTGATCCTTCTTATACTTTAGTAGTTTACATGGCAACTTTACACGCTGTAGAAATTTCTCAAAAACTTATTATGCATGGTCGTTTGAAATCAACACCTATAGCTATTGTTGGAAAAGGAACAACTGTTAATCAAAAAGTTATTATAGGACGTTTAGATGAAATAAAAAAAATGATTAATTTTTCTATAACTCCATCTCTATTAATTATTGGTGAAGTTGTTCTTTTGCATAAAAAATTAAAATGGTTTCATACTTCAAATATATTTAATGATATTTATAATAAATCTTCTATAGTAAAATTTATTTAAGGAAAAGTAATGTTTAAAGCAAACACTACTCATTTACGTCAATTAGAATCAGAAAGTATTTATATAATGCGAGAAGTAATTTCAGAATTTGAAAACCCTGTAATGCTTTATTCTATTGGAAAAGATTCTTCAGTAATGCTTCATCTTGCAAAAAAATCTTTTTATCCTGGAAACTTACCATTTCCTCTATTACATATAGATACTGGATGGAAATTTAAAGAAATGTATAAATTTAGAGATTATATTGTAAATAGCTCTAAAATAGAATTAATAGTACATTCAAATTCAAAGGCTAATCTAATAGATTTAAATCCTTTTAAACATGGAGGTAGCAAGTATACTGATGTTATGAAAACAGAAGGATTAAAAGAAGCTATAAATAAATATAATTTTGATGCTGCTTTTGGAGGGGCTAGAAGAGATGAGGAAAAATCACGATCTAAAGAACGTATTTATTCTTTTCGTGATTCATTTAATCAATGGGATCCAAAAAAACAGCGTCCTGAGTTATGGTGGAATTATAATGGTCAAATTAATAAAGGAGAAAATATTCGTGTTTTTCCTCTTTCAAATTGGACTGAATTAGATATTTGGCAATACATTTTTTTAGAAAAAATAGAAATTGTCCCTCTTTATTTTGCCTCTATGCGTCCAGTTGTAGAAAGAGACGGAGCATTAATAATGATTGATGACAAACGTATTAAAATTTATCCAAATGAAATTATCAAAGAAAAAATGGTTAGATTTCGCACTTTAGGTTGTTGGCCTCTAACTAGTGCAATTGAATCAGAAGCAAAAAATCTTGAAGAAGTAATCATGGAAACGTTAATAGTTAAAACTAGTGAACGCACAGGTCGAGCTATTGACCATGATCAAAAAAGTTCAATGGAGCTTAAAAAAAGACAGGGATATTTTTAAAAAAAGGTATATTTTAAAAATGAATATTAATATAAAAAATAATTTTAAAAAATGGTTGAATTTACATCAAAAAAAAACTTTATTAAAATTTTTAACATGTGGTAGCGTAGACGATGGAAAAAGCACATTAATTGGTCGTTTATTACATGATACTAAACAAATTTATGATGATCAATTGTCTTCTTTAAAACGTGATAGCAAACGTCATGGTACTCAAGGGAATAAAATAGATCTTGCATTAGTAGTAGATGGACTTCAATCTGAACGTGAACAGGGTATTACAATCGATGTGGCTTACCGTTATTTTTCCACTGATAAAAGAAAGTTTATTATTGCAGATACTCCTGGTCATGAACAATATACATGTAATATGGTTACAGGTGCTTCTACATGTGATTTATCGATTTTATTAGTTGATGCTAGAAAAGGATTATCAAAACAGACTTATCGACATAGTTTTATTTCCACTTTACTTGGAATAAAATATTTAATTGTTGCCATTAATAAAATGGATTTAGTTAACTATAAAAAAGATGTTTTTGAAAACATAAAAAAAGATTTTTTAAAGTTTTCTAAAAAACTTTCTAATAATTTAAATATTTTTTTTATTCCTATTTCTGCTTTAGTTGGTGAAAATATTGTTTTTCAGAATAGTTTTATGCCCTGGTATAATGGTTTAACATTATTAAAAATTTTAGAAACAATAAAAATCAAAACTGATCATCATGCCGAAGATATAAGATTTCCAGTACAATATGTCAATCGTCCTAATTCAGATTTTCGCGGATATTCAGGTATGTTAGTATCTGGTGTTCTTCGTGTAGGACAGTTTATTAAAATATTACCTGATAATATAATTTCTCGTATTTCTCGTATTGTCACTTTTGATCAAGATTTGAAATATGCAGAAATTGGTCAACCGATTACAGTGGTTTTAGAAAATGAAATAGATATTAATCGAGGAGATTTTTTTGTCAATGTTGATTCTAATTTAAAACCTAATCAAGAAGCTATTATTGATATTGTCTGGATGACAGATAATGAATTATTAGTAGGACAATCATATAATGTCAAATTATCAGGTAAAAAAACGCGGGTTTATATAAAAGAAATTTTATTTAAAATAGACATCAATACGTTAATAAAAAGAAAAAGTAATTCTCTTTCTTTAAATAGCATTGGTCAAATTAAAGTAACATTCAGTGAGCCTGTGATTTTTGATGACTACAATGATAATCGAACTACAGGTAATATAATTTTTATTGATCTAATAACAAATATTACTGTAGGTGCTGGAATGATTAAAAATAATTTAGAAAAAAAAGAAACGATATTACCTGATAATAAAAATGATTTTGAATCAAGTTTTCATGCTTTTATTTCTCAACATTTTCCACATTGGAATATACCTAAACTAGTAAAAAAAAAGGTTTCTAATTAATATGAATGATGATTTTCAAAATAATATTATTTGGCAAAAATATTCTATTACACGTATAAAACGTCAACGAAAATATGGTCATAAATCAGTTGCAGTATGGTTTACAGGATTATCAGGTTCAGGAAAATCAAGTATTGCTAATTTTTTAGAGGAAATATTATTTAAAAATGGTATCAAGACCTACTTATTAGATGGAGATAATATTAGATCTGGTTTATGTACTAATTTAAGTTTTAGTGTTGCTGATAGGGAAGAAAATATTAGACGTCTTGGCGAAGTTGTTAAATTAATGTTAGATGCTGGTATAATAGTTTTAGTCTCGGTAATTTCTCCATATAAATATCAGAGAAAAATGATTTGTAAAATGCTAGGAAAAAAAAATTTTTTAGAAGTATTTGTCAACACTCCACTTAGTGTATGTGAAAATAGAGATCCTAAAAATTTATATAAAAAAGCTCGTATGGGAAAAATATCTAATTTTACTGGAGTTCAATCGATATATGAGATACCAGACGCACCTGATGTTCTTTTAGATGGAACCGAATCTTTAGAAAAAAATTCAAAAAAGTTAATTAAAGCACTATACTCTAATAAAGTTATACCCTTTTGTTCATAATTAATTAAATAAATTGAAATTAAATTTATTTTTTTAACAATAGTTAATTTTTTAGAGTACAATATGAAAACATTAAAAATGTTTTTCTTGCTTTTATTAATTTGGTTACAATATTCTCTTTGGTGGGGGAAAAATGGTATTTTTGATTACATAATAGTATATAAAAAAGTTATTATGGAAAAAAAAGAAAATATTAATCTTGATATTCTTAACAATCAAATTATATTAGAAATTAATAAATTTAATAATCGTATTAAAAATAATTAAACAAATTGAATATTTTGTTTTAAAGTTTTTTAGACCTGTTAGAAATTAAAATTTTTAAACATCATTTTTTTTTAGATCTGGAACTATCTTAGTGAATTTATTAAAATTAAAAATTATTGCTATAGTACCAGCTGCAGGAACTGGAAGTAGAATGCAGTTAGATCTACCAAAACAATATATAAAAATTAAACACTGCACTGTTCTTGAACATACTTTAAAAACATTGTTGTTACATCCTAATATAGTTCGCATTATTGTAAGTTTACATAAAAAAGATAATTATTTTCATAAATTACCTATATCATCTAATTTTCGTATTATTTCTGTAATAGGTGGAAAAGATAGAATAAATTCAGTCTTATCAGGATTAAATGTTGAGACAAATGCAAATTGGGTAATAGTACATGATGCAGTTCGTCCTTGTTTAAGTTATCAAGATTTAGATAGGCTAATATCTATTATTAAAAAAAATCCTATAGGAGCTATTTTAGTACGACCTGTTTCTGATACTATTAAATATAGCGATAAAAAAAGAAAAAAAATTCTAAGTACTGTAGATAGAAAAAATCTATGGCATGCTTTAACCCCTCAGTTATTTCAAATAAATATATTAAAAGATTGTTTAAACAAAATCATTAAAGATAAAATTAGTATTACAGACGAAGCATCAGCACTAGAATATTATGGATATAGTCCATTATTGATTATAGGAAATTGTAGAAATATTAAAATTACTTGGCCAGATGATTTAATTCTTGCTGAGTTTTATTTAAAAAATTATGACAATAATTTAATAAAAAAAGAGATATATTCATGAGAATTGGATATGGTTTTGATCTTCATGCTTTTGGGAGTAAAAAACCTTTAATTATTGGTGGTGTTTTAATTCCTTATTCACAAGGTTTAATTGCTCATTCTAATGGTGATTTACTAATACATGCTGTAATAGATGCATTACTAGGTGCTGTTGCTATGGGGGATATTGGTACGTTTTTCCCAAGCAGTAATATAATATATAAAAATATTGATAGTAGAATACTATTAAAAGATATTTGGAAAAAAATTGAAATAATAAATTATAATTTATCTAACATTGATATTACTATCATTACAGAATCTCCAAAAATGTCATCTTATATATCTTTTATGAGATCAAATTTAGCATTAGATCTTAATACTAAAATAAATAATATTAGCATTAAAGCTACGAGCGCTAAAAAAACAGGATCAATTGGAAGAAAAGAAGCAATTGCTTGTCAAGCTATTGTAATGCTTGTAAAAAATTTATGAAGAATGTTTTAAAAAATATCAAAAATACTAATTAAATAAATTTATTTTTATAAGTTTAACGGAAAAATAATGCGATTAAAGAAAATTTTATATCAATTATTTTTTTTAATGTTTATGTTAATTATTTTTAATAATTTTCTTTTTGCATGTCCTGTGTGTAAAAAATATGAAAATATTTCTTTTTATCAAAAAGATGATTTAAATTTTAGATCATCAGGTAAAAACATAAAAAATTTTGTTTTTTTAAAAAAAAATGAATGTTTTTCATTTTTAAAAGTCAAAAGTTTTTTTTTAAAAAAAAAAGAATTTGTTATTTCTAATAATAATTTTATTGGATTTTTTCAAAAAAATAAATTTAAAATGTTTTATGTTGTTAAATATAAAGATACTCTTTATTCAATTGCAAAAAAATCTGGTCATAGCTATCATGAATTATCTAAATTTAATGTTATTAAAAAACCTTATAAAATTTTTGTAGGCCAAAAAATATGGATAGGTGACTTTTTTATTAATAAAAAAAATTATAGTTGTTCTATCAAAAAAATTAATAAAAAAAATTTTACTTCTTGTAAATTTATTTTTGAAAACTCTTTCAATATTTCATATATTTTAAAAAATTATAATAAAAAATCAATAAAAATATGTTTTTTTGATAATATAAATTCTAAAAAAAGTAATTTTTTTTCAAAAAATAAATCTTCTATTATGTCTAAAAAATGGTTTTGGCCTGTACACAGTAAAAATATTAAATATTTTTACGATATGAAATCAAAAAATAAACAAATAGAAATTTTTGGCTTTAGAGGACAACCAGTTTTTGCGTCAGCTGATGGTGAAGTAGTGTGCGTGACTGATTTATTTGAAAAATATGGTCGGCTAATTATTATTAGACATAGTAAGGATTATCTTAGTATTTATGCTTTTAATGACTTAATTTTAGTAAAGCAACGAGATAAAGTACATGCAAAACAGAAAATTTCGACAATGGGTTTATCTGAAAGTAATTTAGTTCGTCTTTATTTCGAAATACGTTATAAAGGAGAATCAGTAAATCCGTTAAATATTTTACCTAAAATTAATAGAAAAAAATAATTTACTAACGTTTAATTATTTAAATTTATTAATTAATATACATGTTCTTATAAATATATGACAACAACAATATTTAAAGATTTTTATTTTGAAGCTGCACATTATTTGCCATATGTTCCAAAAAATCATAAATGTGGCCGATTACATGGTCACTCTTTTTTAGTTCGTTTAGAAGTACAAGATAAAGTTAAAAAAGAAACTGGATGGATAATAGATTATTCTGATATTAAATTAAAATTCAAACCTATTTATGATCAGTTAGATCATAATTTTCTAAATCAAATACCTGGTTTAGAAAATCCTACTAGTGAGATTTTAGCACAATGGATTTGGAATAATTTAAAATCTACATTACCCTCATTAACTTCTGTAACAATTAAAGAAACTTGTACATCTGGTTGTGTTTATAAAGGCAATTAAAAAATAATTATAGAAAACTACCTTATTAAAAGATATTTATGAATTTGTATAGAAAGACGCCAATTTTTAATTGTGCATCTTTCGATACAAATTTTTAATGACTCTTGATTTTGACTAATTGGTTGTAAAAAAATATGACATTTTTTTCGGTTGTTTAAAATTGATAAAATTGCATCTAAATATGATAAATCTTCTTTTTTAAATACTGGATATTTAATTTCATTTGCACGTAATATTGAAGTATATAATGTATTTTTGTGTTTTTTAGGAGACACAGTAACCCAAGTATTAAAAGAACAATTAATTAGTTGAGTTCCACTTGTTTCTATTTGACATGTGAATCCTTTTTTTTCTAGTTCTTCTGTAAGAGAAGATAAATTATATATACATGGTTCTCCACCAGTAATTACAATATGTTTAGATTTCCATTTTTGTTTTTTTATGTTTAAAATTATTTTTTTTACATCAATGTAACTCCATGTATTATTTGAAATGTTTTTTTCTAGCAACTTTTCGATAGTAATTTCATTACTTTTGAGACAGTTCCAAGTATATTTTGTATCACACCATTTACAATGAATTGGACAACCATGTAATCGAATAAAAATTGATGGAATTCCAGTATGATAGCCTTCTCCTTGTATTGTTTGAAACATTTCATTAATTGGATAATGCATAATTTTCTCATTAATTGACGTTTAAATAAAAATAAGAAACAGGCATATTTTATAAAAAATACCTGATTCTTTTTAGAAATAGTTTTCATTTTCTAAATTAAAATGCTGATTTAATTTCCCTTAGTCCACGAAACGGCGCATTTTTTTTACCTAAAACTTCTTCTATTCTAATTAATTGATTATATTTCGCTGTTCTATCAGATCGACTCATAGAACCAGTTTTAATTTGGCCAGATGATGTTCCTACAGATAAATCAGCTATAGATGCATCCTCTGTTTCACCTGAACGATGAGATATTATAACACTATAGTTTGATTTTTTTGCCATATTTATAGTTTCAAGAGTTTCTGTTAATGTTCCAATTTGGTTTAATTTGATTAGAATAGAATTAGCGATGCCATTTTCAATTCCTTTTCTTAAAATTTTTGTATTAGTTACAAATAAATCATCTCCTACTAATTGTAGTTTATTTCCTAATATATTTGTTTGATATAAAAATCCTGGCCAATCAGATTCGTCTTGTCCATCTTCAATGGAAGAAATAGGATATTTATTAGATAATTTTTCTAGATAATGAGTAAATTCTTTTGAAGAAAAGCTCTTTTTTTCTCCTTTTAATTCGTATGTTTTATTATTTTTATTATATAGCTCAGATGCTGCACAATCTATTGCTAATCTTATGTCTTTTCCTAATTTGTATTTAGTTCTTTGTATCGCATCTTGAATAAGATTTAACGCTTCTTGATTTGATTTTAAATTAGGGGCATACCCTCCTTCATCTCCTACTGTAGTACTCATTCCTTTTTCTTTTAACAATGATCCTAATGAATGAAAAATTTCACATCCCATACGTATAGCTTCTTTCATTGTTTTTGCACTAATGGGTTGAATCATAAATTCTTGAATATCAATATTATTGTTAGCATGTTTTCCACCGTTAATAATATTAATCATCGGAAGTGGCATAGAAAAAATTCCTGGGGTATTATTAATTTCTGCTATGTGTTGATATAAAGGCATTCCTTTTGATAGAGCGGCAGCTTTTGCAGTAGCTAAAGAGACAGATAAAATAGCATTTGCACCTAATTTTGATTTGTTAATTGTACCGTCTAAATCAATCATAATGTTATCAATATAATTTTGATCTTTGGCGTTTTTACTTTTTAAAGCAGTTGATATTTTTTCATTAATTAATGAGACTGCTTTTTTTACGCCCATTCCAGAAAATCTACTTTTATTTTCATCTCTTAATTCTAAAGCTTCTAAAGAACCTGTAGAAGCTCCAGAAGGAGAAGAAGCCAAACCAACAAAACCTCCTTCTAAATGTACTTCAGATTCAATAGTAGGGTTACCTCGAGAATCTATTATTTCACGAGCTATGATTTTTATAATTTTAGACATTTTTTACCTTAATATATTTAAAAAATTTTTATAATTAAATTACTTTATATGTTATATTTTTATGTTTTATTGCTGATTTTATAAAACCTATAAACAATGGATGTCCATCACGTGGTGTTGAAGTAAATTCAGGATGAAATTGACATCCTAAAAACCATGGATGATTAGATATTTCTATAATTTCAACTACGTTATTATTTTTAGAACGTCCTGTTACTTTTAATCCAGCTATTTCTATTTTTTTTAGTAAAAGACTATTTACTTCATATCTATGTCTATGTCTTTCTATAATGATATCTTGTTGATATAATTTTTTTGATAAACTATCCCTAGTTAGTTTACATGGTTGACTACCTAATCTCATAGTACCACCCAAATTAATATTATTTTTTTTATTAGAAGATTTTTTATGTGTATTTAAATTACAATCTTTTATTAAATCGATAATAGGATATTTACACTGAGGGTCAAATTCTGTTGAATTTGCCTCTTTAATACCTACAACATTTTGTGCGAATTCTATGATTGCTATTTGCATTCCTAAACAAATTCCAAAATACGGAATATTGTTCTCTCTTGCATATTTTATAGATAATAATTTCCCCTTAATACCTCGATCACCAAAACCTCCAGGTATTAAAATACCATTAAGATTTTTTAATAATTTAATATTATTATTTTCTATATTCTGAGAATCAATTAATTGTATATCAACTTTTATTTTATTTTTTAAACCTGCATGTTTAAGAGCTTCTATTACTGATTTATATGCATCAGGTAACTTTATATATTTTCCAATGATACCAATAATAATTTTTTCATTGGAATTTTCTTCTTCATAAATTACTTGTTCCCACTCTTTTAAATCAGCTTCAGGAGCTTTCAATTTAAAATATCTACAAATATAATTATCTAATTTTTGATTTTTTAATAATTGAGGTATTTTATATATAGAATCAACATCTTTTAAAGAGATTACAGCATTAACTGGTACATTGCAAAATAATGCGATTTTTTTTCTTTCATTAAGTGCTACTGTTTGTTCAGATCGACAAATTAAAATATCTGGCTGTATTCCTATTGAAAGTAGTTCTTTGACTGAATGTTGAGTGGGTTTTGTTTTAATTTCACCTGCTGTAGCAATGTATGGTAATAGTGTTAAATGTATATATATCACGTTTTTACGACCTATATCTACTGCCATTTGACGAATTGCTTCTAAAAAGGGAAGTGATTCAATATCTCCTACAGTTCCACCTATTTCTACAATAATAATATTACTATTTTTTGAACATAAAATAATTCTTTCTTTGATAGCATTAGTAATATGAGGTATTACTTGTATAGTAGCACCTAAATAATCACCTCTTCTTTCTTTTTGTAAAACTTCAGAATAAATACTTCCTGTAGTAAAATTATTTAAATATGTCATTTTAGTATGAATAAAACGTTCATAATGACCTAAATCTAAATCTGTTTCAGAACCATCTTCTGTAACAAAAACTTCTCCATGTTGAATAGGACTCATTGTCCCAGGATCTACATTAATATATGGATCTAATTTTAT
Organism: Buchnera aphidicola (Brevicoryne brassicae); assembly: GCF_005082825.1. Lineage (NCBI taxonomy): Bacteria > Pseudomonadati > Pseudomonadota > Gammaproteobacteria > Enterobacterales > Erwiniaceae > Buchnera > Buchnera aphidicola. The sequence goes on along the minus strand of NZ_CP034882.1, from coordinate 456,573 downwards.
TATTGTTACTTGCAACTTTCGTGCTTTTAATATTGCCCCTAAAGAAGCAGCTGCAATACCCTTCCCTAAGGAAGACACTACTCCACCAGTGATAAAGATATAATTTTTAGTCATTCTAAATGTAAAATATTAGTTGATATAATTGAGTTTTTAATTAAAAATTATAATTTTTTAATTTAAAATATTTTTTTATAAAATTAAATTATAAAATATTTTTATTAAAATAAAAAATTTTTTGTTAATATTGATTATAATTAATATATTATTAAAATATTAAAAATAAATTAATTTTTGTTACTAACTAATTTATCTTTGTATTGATCATATAAAAAAATACTATTGTGTTTTTTATTTTAAAATAAACTTTATTATATACTTATAGATTTTTTTAATGATATTTTTTTATTATTTTAATTTATTTTTTTAAATTCCATAAATCACGTAAACTAACAGTGCGATTAAACACTAATTTATCTTTTTTAGAATCTATATTATCTATACAAAAATAACCAATTCTTTCAAATTGAAAGAAATTTTCCCCTATATTTTTTTCAATATTTTTTTCAATATTTTTTTCAATATTTTTTTCAATAAAACCGTTTTTTATTATTAATGATTTTGGATTGATATAGGAAAGAAAGTTTTTTTCTTTTTCTGGATTTTTTATATTGAATAAGTGATCATAAAGTCTAAATTCTGCTGGAAATGAATTTTTTACTGAAATCCAGTGTATTACTGAAGGATTTTTATTGTTTTTTGTTTTTTTACCTAAAGTATTTAGATCACAGTAACATATTATTTTAACAATATTATTATTTTCATCTTTTTCTATTTTTTCCGCTTTTATTACATAAGCATATCTTAGACGTATTTCTCCACCAAGTTTTAATTTTTTGTATTTTTTGTTATATTTTTCTTTAAAATCTAAACGATCAATATAAATAATATTAGTAAAAATAATTTCATGAGTTCCTAATTCTGGATTATTTGGATGATTAGGAACTGTAAACTTTTCTTCATGATTTTTATCTAAATTATATAAAAATATTTTAATTGGTTCTAATATAGCCATTGTGCGAATAGATGTTTTATTTAATTCTTTTCTAATACAGTGTTCTAGCATAGAAAATTCTATTAAATTATCTTGTTTAGTTATACCGATTTTTTCACAAAAATTTTTAATAGAAGATGGTGTATATCCTTTTCTTCTTAAACCAGATAATGTTGGTATACGAGGATCATTCCATCCTGTTATTAGCTTTTTATCGATTAAAATTGATAATTTTCTTTTAGATAAGATACAAAATTCTAAATTTAATCGAGAAAACTCATATTGCTGAGGATATTTTTTCACACTAGTATTTTTTAAAATCCAGTTATATAGAGATTTATTGTCTTGAAATTCTAATGTGCATAATGAATGAGTAATTCCTTCAATAGCATCAGAAATACAATGAGCAAAATCATACATAGGATATATACACCATTTTTTCTTAGTTTGATGGTGTTCAGAAAAAATAATTCTATATATAACTGGATCACGCATAACAATAAAAGCAGATTTCATATCAATTTTTGCACGTAAAGATGCTTCTCCTTCAGAAAAATCTCCTCTTTTCATTTTTTTGAATAATTTTATGTTTTCTTGAATAGTTCTATTTCTATATGGACTATTTATTCCTGGTTGTTTTAAAGTGCCTCTATACTCACGTATTTGTTCTTTTGTTAATTGATCTACATATGCAAGACCTTTTTTAATCAGTTCCTTTGCATATTTATATAATTTTGGAAAATATTCAGAAGAATAATGAATATTATGCCATTTATACCCCAACCAATTAATATCATTTTTAATTGCACTGATATATTTTATGTTTTCTTTTAATGGATTTGTATCATCGAAACGAAGATTACATTTTCCATTATATAATTGAGCTAGTTCAAAATTTAAACATATTGATTTTGCATGACCAATGTGAAGATATCCATTTGGTTCAGGAGGAAATCGAGTTTTAAGTGATAAATTTTCATTGTCATTAACATCTTTATTAATAATTTGACTGATAAAATTATTTGTGTATTTTTTTGTTTTATTATTCATTTTTTTCTCATTATGTTTTTATCTATTTTAAATAGATTGATAAAAATATTTTTGTTGATTATTCAATTAATATATTATAAAGTATAATAATTGTTATATAACTAAATATTTAATAGGCTACGTAGCTCAGTCGGTTAGAGCACAGCACTCATAACGCTGGGGTCATGGGTTCAAATCCCGTCGTAGCCAATGTTTTTTAGCGGGAGTGGCGAAATTGGTAGACGCACCAGATTTAGGTTCTGGCGCCGAAAGGTGTGCGAGTTCAAATCTCGCCTCCCGTATATATACACTAAATTGGGGTATAGCCAAGAGGTTAAGGCACCGGTTTTTGATACCGGCATCCCTGGTTCGAATCCAGGTACCCCAGCCATTCTAAAACACTATCTTTTTCTCATTCTTTTAAATAAACAATATTTTTTAAAAAATATCAATTTATAATTTAAAATTATTAATTTCTATAAAATTATTAATTTCTAATTAAATTAAACGAATAATCTATTATTTTATAATTTTTTTTAAAAATAAGTTTTTAATATCATGAATTTAGATAAATTAAAAAAAAAAGCAGCATGGGCTGCATTAGATTATATTCGTCCTGGTGCTATTATTGGAGTTGGAACCGGAACAACTATTTTTTATTTTATTCAAGCATTAAGTACAATTAAAAGCATAATACATGGTGCAGTGTCTAGCTCTAATACTTCTACATTTTTATTAAAAAAACAAGGAATACAAGTTTTTAATTTAAAAAATTTTAGTTCACTTACTATTTATATTGATAGTGCTGATGAAATAAATCATCAAATGCAAATGATTAAGGGAGGAGGTGCAGCTTTAACTAGAGAAAAAATTATTGCTGCAATGGCAAAACAATTTATTTGTATTGTTGATAAATCAAAAATAGTAGATGCTCTTGGAAAATTTCCTTTACCTATTGAGATTATTCCTATGGCACTTTCTTATGTTTCAAAAGAAATAATAAAAATTGGAGGAGAACCCAAACATCGAAAAAATATTATTACAGATAATGGTAATATTATTATAGATGCATATAATTTATGTATCAAAGATCCTATTTTAATGGAAAAAAAAATTAATTCATTACCGGGTGTTGTAACAGTAGGTTTATTTGCTTCAAGACGTGCAGATATTGTTTTAATTGGCACAAAAAAAGGTATTAGAACTATTAAACAAAACAAAATAATTTAATTATGTTATCAAAAATTTTTAAACATAGAGACAGTATTCGTACATATATAAAAATTGCCCGTAAATCATTAAGTATTACAGAACAATATGATGCATCAGTTAAAATTTCTAAAATTGCATATAATTGCAAATTTATTTATAATAGCAGAAATATTGCTTTATTTTTACCATTCGAAGGTGAAATAAACACATACCCTTTAATTTTAAAATTATGGTTAAATAAAAAAAACGTTTTTGTTCCTGTAATATTTTCTTTTAAAAACAAGAAAATGTTATTTGTTCGTCTTACTTCTAATTCTATTTTATATTACAATAAATATAATATATTAGAACCTATTTTTAATATTCAAGATATTATTTCAATTTATAATTTAGATACAATAATAGTGCCCTTAGTAGCTTTTGATAAAAAAGGTGTAAGACTAGGCATGGGTGGAGGATTTTATGATGTTTTTTTAAAAAATTGGTACAAAAAAAATTTTTTTCCAGTAGGTTTATCTTATAATTTTCAATTAGTATCTAACATACCTAAACAACACTGGGATGTTTCTTTACCTCTTGTTTTAACACCTAATAAAATATGGGTTTTTTAAAACTTATTTTATAAGTTGATAACTTAATAATTTTTTTTTAAAGTAAGTATTTTATATTATAAAATCACCAAACTTTATTTGTAATGCAGTAATTGCTGCAATAGCAGCTGTTTCTGTTCTTAATATTCTAGGTCCTAATTTTATTGAAGTAAATCCATATTCAATAATTTTTTTAATTTCATGCTTTGATAAACCACCTTCGGGGCCAATGATTATTCTAATATTTTTTGTGAATTTATTTAATTGATTAATTGTTAAATGAGATTCTGGATGAAAAACAATTTTCATATCATTTTCTTGAGCATCTTGACACCATGCTAAAATATCTTTAGGATTTTGAATTTTAGGAATAATATTACGATTACATTGTTGACATGCAGATATGATTATCTTATTCCAACGTTGTATTTTATGAGATACATTAAAAAATTTTTTTTGGACATTACAATATTCAGAAAATAAAGGTGTAATTATATTAACACCCATTTCAATTGATTTTTGTATAATGAAATCTATTTTTTCATTTTTAGAAATTATTTGTCCTAAATGAATGTTGATTGGAGATTCGATGTTTCTAAGTTCATTTCTAAAAATTTTAATTTTAATGATTTGAACAGACAAAAATATTATTTTACCAAAAAAAATATAATTAGTATCATTAAATATTTCTATTATATCTTGCATTTTCATTCTTAAAACACTTTGAATGTAATGCATATTATCTTTTGATAAGAAATAAGTTTCATTAATTTTTAATTTTTCTTTCATATAAATACGAGGAATGTTTTTCTTATAATTTTTTATATTATTATTTTTTAAGAAGACATTTTTTATAAACATAATTATTATGATAACCTTGTACTTGAAATATTAGTCGTTCTCTTGTACATTCCCATTTTGTTACAGGAAAAATTTTATCCCATTTTTTAAATATTTTTTTTTGTTTTTGAGATAAAATAATTTTATATCGTTCGCTCATATAAAAATAAGTTCTAGCTATACTTCCCCTAGATCTCTTAGGTGGTTCTACAAGTTTTCTTTTAAAATCTATTTTCATTTTACATTTTCCATAATATTTGGGGGTTTGTTTTTTTAGTTCGTCATACATAAAATTAGAACGATCTGCATTTATTTCTCCGATTGCTGGTTGTAAATTATAAAGATCTGATTCAATATTTTTATATGTTTGATCTTGTGTACATTTTTTACGACCTCCTTTTTTCCAACATTTTTTTTGATGTCCAAATTGCCATGCTGGTACTACATGTTCCCATTCAATTCTTGTTGCTCGATTTTTATTTTTACGGATTTTATATCCACAAGATCCTAAAATAGGAATACCTTTTTTTTGTTTCCAAATAATTTTACATCCACAGTAAAATGAGCCTGGTGCATTTTGATGAATTCTAATTGCTATAATTTTTGTTTGATAAAAATTTTTTGTGGTTTTTTTAAAATTATTTTTTTTAATCGAAAATAAAAAAAAAACATACTGATTATAACTACTATTTTTTTTATCATTTTTATATTTGTTAGTTTTTAAAAATTAATTTATATAATACATTTTATTAATAAGAAAAAACATATTTATTATTTTTTAATTGATCTCAGTATATAATATATTTTTTTTTAGTAATAAACATTAAGAGATTTTATCTTTAATAAAATATTAAAAAATAATATTTTTTATCATAAAAAATTAAATATATAATAAATATTATAATGCTATATTTTTATATATTTTAAGTTTAAAAAACAAAAATAAAAAGGTAACTAAAAATGAATGAATATCTTTTTACATCTGAATCAGTTTCAGAAGGCCATCCAGATAAAATTGCTGATCAGATTTCTGATGCTTTACTTGATGAAATACTTAAACAAGATAAAAAAGCACGTGTTGCCTGTGAAACATATGTTAAAACAGGAATGGTTTTAATTGGAGGAGAAATTACCACAACTGCATGGGTTGACGTTGAGGAAATTACTCGTAATACTATTAAAAATATAGGTTATATTGATTCTGATACAGGATTTAACGCTGATTCTTGTGCTATATTGAGTACAATTGGAAAACAATCATTAGATATAAATCAAGGTGTTGACCGTATTAATCCCTTAGAACAAGGAGCTGGAGATCAAGGAATTATATTTGGTTATGCGACTAACGAGACTGAAGTGTTAATGCCGGCTCCTATTACTTATGCTCATCTTTTAATGAAAAAACAATCTGAATTGAGAAAAAATAAGATCTTACCTTGGCTTAAACCTGATGCTAAAAGTCAAGTCACATTTAAATACAACAATGGAAATATAGTAGGAATAGATACTGTAGTTTTTTCTACACAACATTTAGAAAATGTGTCTCAACATGTTTTAAAAGATTCAATTATGGAAGAAATCATAAAACCAGTACTACCAAAAAAATGGTTAACAAAAAATACTAAATTTTTTATTAATCCTACAGGTAGATTTGTTATTGGAGGCCCAGTAGCAGATTGTGGTTTAACTGGTCGAAAAATTATTGTTGACACTTACGGTGGTATGTCTAGACACGGAGGAGGTGCTTTTTCTGGAAAAGATCCTTCTAAAGTAGATCGATCTGCAGCATATGCTGCTAGATATGTAGCTAAAAACATTGTAGCGTCTGGTTTAGCTGATCGTTGTGAAATTCAATTGTCATATGCTATTGGAATATCAGAGCCAATTTCTATTATGATAGATACTTTTGGAACCGGTAAAATAAGCAATAAATCTTTAATTTCTTTGATTCGTGATATTTTTGATTTACGTCCATATGGATTAATTAAAATGCTCAATCTTCTACAACCTATTTATCTTAAAACAGCAGTTTATGGTCATTTTGGAAGAGAAGAGTTTCCATGGGAAAAGATTGATAAAATAAATGAGTTATCTAGATAGTATTATTTAATATTTTTTGTACGAAATTTTAAAAATATATTTGTTATTTCAAAATAAAAAAGAATTCATTATATGAATAAAAGTATATTAATTTTGTAATATTGCCCATGTTTATTAAGCATGGGAAGTTTTATGTTTGTATATAATCTTCGAAGGATAATATATCTTCTTTTTCTATATTTTTTTGTTTTTGATGAGAACGTATTACTTCTTGTTCTAAAAAATTTTTATGAAAATTTTTATGAGATCTATGTATAAATTGTTCATGATATTTATTAGATAAAGCTAATCCGGTCTTTTTAACACCTTTTTTGATAAAATTTTTTAAAAATTGAGCAGAATAAGTTAATTCTGGATTTTTAAAAAATAAAATTATTTTTTTACATACTGTTTGATATAATACATTATTTTGACTGCTATCAAGTATGCATGCAATTTTATTTAAATCTTTAAATATAGTTTCACCTATTTCAACTAGTGTTTTAGTTTCATTTTTTTGGTTAATATAAATTTTTTGATTAGGTTTTCTTCCTTCAAAAATAATTTTTTCCCAATTTTTAGTTGTTAATAAAAAATCTTCTCTGTCCATATTAGGTGAATCCATTAAAGCACACCAAATTAGAAATAAATCTAATAATAATATTTGATTTTTGTTTATACCTATTGATGAAAATGGATTAATATCTAAGGATCGTATTTCTACGTATTCAATACCTTTATTTTGTAGAGCCTCTATAAGTAATTCGCCATTGTGAGTTTTTCTTTTAGGTCTGATTTGTGTATAAAGTTCATTTTCCATTTGTAAAATATTAGTATTTAATTGTTGAAAATTTCCATTTATATCTTTTACACCTATTTTTGCAAATTTTTTTGATGGTGTTATTAAGGTATTTTTTAATGATTCTAAATACGAACTTAAATCATTAAACATAATATTTAAATCTGTAATCTTTGTACTAGTATATCCAATATCACTAAGTCTTAGAGAAGTAGACCATGGTAAATAAAATATATTTTCTTTATTTTTTTTGAATTGGTATTTTTTTTTTGCATTTTTTAAAAAATATGATGATATTGCTGGAGATGTTCCAAATAAGTAGGGAATAATCCAACCGAATCTATAATAATTTCTTATTAAGTTTAAGTATCCTGATGAAATTGATTCTATATTATTTTTTTCTTTACAGATTTCCCAAAAAGATACAGGCAATGAAAAATTATAATGTACACCTGAAATGGTATTTACGAGATCACCATAACGAGTTTTAAGACCTATTCGGTAAGTAGTTTTTTTTCTTCCAACATTAGAAGTCCCATATTGAGCGATTTTAATATTTGTTTTATCGTCATAACAGTATGGTATACTGAATGGCCACATTCTTTCATTTTTTATTTTTAATGCTACAAAGGAATGAAGATCTTTTAAGAAGGATAATAGGTAGTCTACATTATTACTGGCTGGAGTGACAAATTCTAATAAATTTTCTGCAAAATCAGTAGTGATCCATTTATGAGTTAAAGGTGATCCGATAACATTTGGATGCAAAGATTTAGAAAATTTTCCATTTTTTTGAATTCTTAAAGTTTCACGTTCAATTCCTCGGAAAATACCTTTTAATATTAATGGATGTTTTTTTAACCAGGAAATTTTTTCTGAGATATCTTGTATCAATTTTTACTCCTGATTTTAATATTTACTTTTTTTTGAAAATTTAAATTAATATTTATTAACTTCTTTTTAAGAAAGATATTTTTTGATTTTTTTTATTTTTGCATCCGGAAGGATTCGAACCTCCGACCGCTCGGTTCGTAGCCGAGTACTCTATCCAACTGAGCTACGGATGCAAAATATAATTTTATAAATTAAATAGTGGCGGTGAGAGAGGGATTCGAACCCTCGATGCAAAATTTTTTTACATACTCCCTTAGCAGGGGAGCGCCTTCAACCTCTCGGCCATCTCACCTAACTTTAATTTTTACAATTATCATTGTACTTTTTTTTAAATATAAGTCAAACATATTTTATTAATTTAATATTGATAAAAAATACAAAAATACTACGTTTTACTTTAAAAGTAGCAAGATAAGATGTTAATTAACAACTTTTTTGTTGTTTTTTTTCAGTTTGAATACGTTGATATATTTCTTCACGATGTACCGATACTTCTTTAGGGGCATTTACACCAATGCGAACTTGGTTACCTTTAACTCCTAGTACTGTTACAGTAATTTCATCTCCAATTATTAATGTTTCGCCAACTCGACGAGTTAGAATCAGCATTGTTTTTTGCTCCTTAAAAGATTTTAAAAGAGTTCGGCCTTTCCAATCCCTGGTTTTATGAATAATATAGGGTTAAACGTAGACCAAAAAATATCTTGTAATGTATTATATTTTTTTATAAATATATTTGAATCCATAAATGATGTATTTAAAAAATTCTTTAGTCTTAAACGAATTTATTGTATAACGTATATTATAAATAATCGTTGTTTTTTTTATTTTTTAATTGAGTATTAATCCATAATTGAATATTGTTTAAAACAATAAGTAGTTTTTTTACGTCGATACCTCCTCCTTCAGCAATTTCTTTTTTTCCTCCACCGTTTCCATTTATTTCTTTCATAATTATGTTCATAATACTTATTGCTGTTATATCATTAGTTAAATTTTTTGTAACTCCGATAACAATGGTAAAACGATTTTTTATAATATTTGTTAAAATTATAATTGTTTTTTTTAGTTCTTTTTTTAATTGATCAACTATTATTCTTAATAGTTTATGCTCATAATTATAAAAAACATTTGATACAAATTTTATTCCTTTTATATCATTAGCATTTTTAATTAATTTTTTTATATGATTTGTATTTTCTTTCTTTTGAAAATTAATTATTTTCTCTTCTAATATTTTTGTTTTTTTTATTATTTGTTGTATTTTTTCTTTGATGTAATAACGATTACAATTTAGTATAAGAGATATATCTTGTATATTATTATCTTTTTCATGTAAATAATCTATTGCTTTTTGTCCAGTTTTAGCTTCGATTCTTTTGATTCCTGATGATATACTTGATTGAGAAATAATTTTAAAAAATCCAATATCTCCAGTTCTTTTCGTATGAGTTCCTCCACAAAGTTCTATAGAAAAATCATTTATGAATACAACACGAACGATAGAATTATATTCATTTTCAAATAAACACATTGCTTTCTGTTTCTTCGCTTCTTCCAAATTTAACGTTTTAATTTCAATTGGAATATTATCACGAATTTTCATATTAATAATATGTTCAATTTTTTGTATTTGAGATAGTTTTATAGATTTAGAATAAGAAAAATCAAATCTTAAATATGTATCAGTGACTAAAGAACCTTTTTGATATACATTTTCGCCAAAAATTTTTCGTAATGTCGCATGTAATAAATGTGTGGCAGAATGATTTCGTTGAATAGAATGTCTATAATCTTTGTTGATTTGACTGTATACATAATCATTGATTTCAATTTTTCCTGAAACGATTTTTCCGATATGTCCTATTGTATTTCCGTATTTTTTTGTAGTTTCTACTATAAAACATGAATTTTTATGATATAATTCACCTATATCACCTACTTGTCCACCTGACTCTCCATAAAATGTTGTTGTATCAAGAAAAATTATTCCAGTTTCATTAATTCGAATTTCTTGAACTGATTGATTGTTCACAAAAATATGTTTTACTAAAGATTTCACCTTGTACTCTTTATAGCCTTGAAATAAACAGGTATCATTTAAGATAATACCGTCATTGTAATCTTTATAAAATTTTTTTTTGCTATTAGACTGTGTTTTTTGTTTTTCTTTTAATATTTTATAGCCTATATAATCTATTTTTATGTTTTTTTCACGACATACATCAGCTATTAAATCAATTGGAAATCCAAATGTATCATAAAGATAAAAGATAGTTTCACCGGAGAGTACATTTTTTTTAATTTTTTTTATTTCATGATCTAATATTTTTAAACCTTTATCAAGAGTATAAGAAAATTGTATTTCTTCTGTTTTTAATGTTTTTTCTATTTTTTCTTTTTTTTGTTTTAATATATTAGAAGCTACACCCATAACTTTAATTAAACTAGAAACAAGTTTATAAAAAAAATTTTCTTTGATTCCAATTTTATGTCCATGTCTTAATGCTCTTCTAATAATTCTTCTTAAAACATAACCTCTATTTTCATTTGATGGAATAATATCATCTGAAATAATATATGCACATGATCTAATATGGTCAGCTATAATTTTTAAAGAAACATGATGTAAATCTTTTATAGGACTAAATATAGTTATATCTTTAATTAATTCTTTAAATATATCAATATCATAATTAGAATGAACGTTTTGCAAAACAGCAGATATTCTTTCGAGCCCCATTCCTGTATCTATACATTTTTTTGGTAAAGTAATGATTTTTGTTTTTGAAATTCGATTAAATTCTATAAAAACAATATTCCAAATTTCAATAAAACGATTATTTTTATTTTCTAAAAATTCTAATTGATTTTCTATAACTTTGTTACCATAGTCATAAAATATTTCAGTAGATGGTCCACATGGTCCGGTATCTCCCATTTGCCAAAAGTTATCAGAATTATATTTAGAATTATCTTTATCACCTATTTTTATAATACGTTCAGAAGGTATTTGAATTATATTTTTCCATATTTCATATGTTTCATTATCATCTTGATATACTGAAATCCATAATTTATTTTTGGGTATATTAAACCATTTTTTTGATGTTAATAATTCCCAAGCATATTTTATTGCTTCTTTTTTGAAGTAATCACCGAAACTAAAATTACCTAACATTTCGAAAAACGTATGATGTTTAGAAGTATATCCTACATTTTCTAAATCATTATGTTTTCCACCCGTTCTTAAACAACGTTGAACTGTAGCTACACGAGGATAGTTGATTTTTTTTTGACCTAAAAAAACTTCTTTAAATTGATTCATACCTGCATTAGTAAATAGTAAAGTAGAATCATTATGTGGTATTAAAGAACTACTCGGAAGAATAACGTGTCCTTTTTTTTCAAAAAAATTTAGAAAATCTTGACGTATTTCATTAGTTTTTTTATTCATAATTATTCTTTTTTGCTTTAAAAATAAATATTGAATTATAATTAAATGTTTTAAAAAACGTTAATTAGCTTTTTAAAGAGAGTTTAAGGATATTATTTTTGATATTTTTTTAGCAGTATCTAAAATATTTAGAGCAAAAAAAGATTTTTCCATATATATAAGTGTTTTGCGGGCAGCTTGTGTTTCTGGATATTTTTGAATTATTTCTGTTCCTCTATTTATAACAGATATGTATTTTTTGTGTGAAAAATAAAATTTTAAAATTTTAAAATCATGTTCTGATAAACGCTTTTTTATTGATATTATATTTTTTTTAGCATTTATGATATATAGACTTTTAGGATAATGATAAATTAGATTTTGTAATTGAAAAAATGCATTGATTGCATGAATAGGGTCACTTTTATAATACTCTATAGGTAAAATTTTAAAAAATGTATTTTTATCCATAGCTAAACTAATTAAAGATTGCATATATAAAACATAATCTATATTTGGATGGTTGGGATGAAAATATATAAATTCTTGTACAGTTTTTTGTGCCATATTAAAATTGAAATTTTTATAATAAGCATAAATTAGGTTTATTTGAATTTTATCATTATTAAAATTAACAATACTATCATTTTTAATTTTTTCTAATATATTTATCGCTTCATCAAATTTTTTTTCTTTTAGTTTTTTTTTCGAGTATTTATAAAGTATATCTGTTGTTATAAAAAGATAATCATTTGAAGATTTACAATGTACTGTTAAATTTACACATATAATTATAAAAATAAATATCATTTTGTAGTTTTTTTTCATAAAAGTCTATTCAATTTAAATTAATAATGTTTTTATTAAAAATATTTATATTTAGTAGTATTATAGAATATTATTTTTTATAAATGTTAAAGATTACGTATTTTAATACATAAAAATATTTAATTAGAGCAAGGATAATATTTTTGAAAAAAATAGAATTAAGTGCAGTTGTATCTTGTTCTTCCTTGTCTGGGAAAAGATTAGATCAAGTGTTATCTAAATTGTTTAAAGAGTACTCTCGTTCTTATTTAAAACAATTAATTCTCATTAATCAAGTATTTATTAATAATAAGGTGGTTAATCAACCTGATAAAAAAATATTAGGTGGGGAAACAATTACTATTTATTTTTTTTTAGAAGATGTTCAATTTAATCTTCCTGAAAAAATAAATTTAAATATTATATATGAAGATAATGAAATATTAGTTATTAACAAGCCTGATGGTTTAGTTGTTCATCCAGGTCCAGGTAATAATAAAGGTACTATTTTAAATGCTTTATTATATCATTATAAAAACGCTAAATATTTACCTCGAGCAGGTATAGTTCATCGTTTAGACAAGGATACTACTGGATTAATGGTAATTGCAAAAACTATTTTTTCTTATAATTATTTATTAAAAAAATTAAAAAAACGAGAAATTTGTAGGGAATATCAAGGAGTTGTTAGAGGAAAAATGATTTCAGGTGGAACGATAAATATACCTATAATGCGTCATCATAAAAAAAGAACTTGTATGATGACTCATCATTTAGGAAAAAAATCAGTAACACACTATAAAATAATTAATCATTTTAAATTTCATACACATATATTAATACAATTAGAGACAGGACGAACACATCAAATTCGTGTTCATATGTTACACATTGGATATCCATTAGTTGGAGATCCTATATATAGTGGTATTAATCGTCTTATAAACCATCAAAACAATAAGAATCTGAATCAAACATATAAACTTTCTCGTCAAGCGTTACATGCGAGTCGTATTTCTTTTTATCATCCTATTAGTCGCAATTTAATGTCTTGGACTATACCTCTTCCTCAAGATATAAAAAATCTTCTTTTACATTTATAAAAATGTAAAAAGTTGTTTTTTACTTATTGTATTTATTTTTAATAAAACATATCATTTATTTTTATTAAAAATTTACGAAGACATTCTTTTTAATTTATTCGATATGTAGTTTTTGTTTATTTTTAATTTTATAAAAATATATACAATTTAAAAAATCAAGAGTTGACAATATTATGTTAGAAGAACCTATAAAAAAAGAATTTTTAGTTGTATCTACTACAAACTCTCAAAATCAAATTGTCAAAAAACCTTTGCGCGAATCAGTTAAAAAATCTTTAAAATATTATTTATTGAATTTAAATGGTAAATATGTAAATAATTTATATGAATTAGCATTAGCAGAATTAGAACAACCCTTGCTAGATATGGTTATGCAATATACTCGAGGAAATCAAACACGTGCAGCTTTAATGATGGGAATTAATCGTAGCACGTTACGGAAAAAATTAAAAAAATATGGTATGAATTAATGATTGTTAAACATTTTTTTAGATGATTTTTTTTGCTGCACTTTCTATTTTTATTAAGAATTAATTTCTTAATAAGAGAGTGCAAAATATTTTTTTATCTCATTTTTTTAAAAAAATATAAAACTTATTCGTTGTTTTATATCTGTATTTTTCTATTAGATATTGTTTTTAATGCCCAAATATAACCATCTATGCCTAGTCCACATATAACACCTTTAGAAATATCAGATAACCATGAATGAGAACGAAAATTTTCTCTAGCGTAAATATTTGAAATATGAACTTCAATAAAGGGAATGTTAACTGCTATTAATGCGTCTCTAATTGCTATACTAGTATGTGTAAATGCAGCTGGATTAATTATAATATAGTCAATCTCATTTTTTGAAGAATGAATTTTATCAATTAAAACATGTTCTGCATTAGATTGTATATGTTGTAATAAAATATTAAGTTTTTTAGCTTCTATTTCTAATTTTTTTAATAAAGCAGATAAAGTTATATTACCATAAATTTCAGTTTCTCTTGTTCCTAAAAGATTTAAATTAGGTCCATTTATTATTAGTATTTTTGTAACTTTTTTCATGATTTAATCTCTAGTTTGGATAATTTTTATTTAAAATATGTAAAATAATAATTTTTATTTTTTTATATTATATTTTATAATAAGTTTTTACAAGACTATTATAAATTAAGTAGGTTCGAATGACATTTGAATTAGTTACTGAATCTTTATTAACTGCAAATAACATAAATCATCAAGATCTTTTTGTTTCTTTAGAAGAACTATGTAAACGTAAAATAGATTATGGGGATCTTTATTTTCAATCTCATCTTCATGAATCTTGGTTTTTAGAAAATGGAATTATAAAAGAAGGAAATTATCATTCAGATCAAGGAGTTGGAGTAAGAGCTATTCAAGGAGAAACTACAGGATTTGCATATGCAGATCAAATATCAAAAGAATCTCTAATAAAAAGTACTAATATGGCGAATAGTATTATTTTTTCAAAAGGCGGAGGAAAAACAAAAACATTATCAAAAAAAAAGATAATACCATTTTACACTAATATGAATCCATTAAAAAAAATCTCTTCTAGAGAAAAAAATGATTTGCTTTATAGAGCTAATCATATAGCTAGAAGTGTTGATCATCGTGTCGTAGAAGTAAATGTTACTTTAACAGGTTCATATGAACAAATTTTAATTGCATCAACTGATGGAAATTTAGCTTCAGATATAAGACCATTAGTATATTGTTCAATTAGTGTTTTAGTTGAAGATCATGGAAAAAGAGAACGTGGTAGAAGTGGAGGAAGTAGTCGTACTGATTATGACTTTTTTTTAAAAAAAGATGATCTTTCAAGAGAAGTTAGAATTGATTATTGGTCTAGAGAAGCAGTACGTATAGCTCTTTTAAACTTATCTTCAAAAGAAGCTCCATCAGGAACATTTCCAGTAGTTTTGGGATCTGGATGGCCAGGAGTATTGTTACATGAAGCAGTTGGACATGGTTTAGAAGGTGATTTTAACAGAAGAAGAACTTCAATTTTTACTGGTATGATTGGTAAAAAAGTTGCATCAGAATTATGTACAATTATTGATGATGGAACAATACAAGATCAACGTGGCTCATTAACTATTGATGATGAGGGTACTCCAGGTCAATATAATATTTTAATTGAAAAAGGAATATTAAAAAAATACATGCAAGATAAACTTAATGCACGTTTAATGGGGACAAAATCTACTGGAAACGCTCGTCGTGAATCTTATTCTTGTTTGCCCATGCCTCGCATGACAAATACTTATATGTTATCTGGAACATCAAAAATAGAAGATATCATTAAAAGTGTTGATTATGGAATATATGCTGTGAATTTTTCAGGAGGTCAAGTTGATATTACTTCAGGACAATTTGTTTTTTCTACTTCGGAAGCTTATTTAATACAAGAAGGAAAAGTTTCTATACCTATTAAAAATACAACTTTAATAGGATCTGGTTTGGAAGTTATGCAAAAGATATCAATGGTTGGTAATGATTTAAAAATGGATCAAGGCATGGGTGTTTGTGGAAAAGATGGACAAAACGTTCCAGTGGGAATTGGTCAACCGTCTATTAAATTAGACAGCTTGACAATAGGCGGAACTGCTTAATTATTTAAAGTAAAAATTCTTTTTTAATTTACGTAATACTAAAAAATAATGCAGTCAAGAAGTATATCGTGACTGCATGTCATAAGTATTTTAAACATTATTAATTAAGTCGTTCTCTGATACGTGCAGCTTTACCAGTTCTACTTCTTAAGTAATATAGTTTTGCTTTTCTTACTAAACCTTTTCTTTTTACAAGAATTTCATCTATACTATGTGAATGTGTTTGAAAAACACGTTCAATACCTTCTCCATTAGAAATTTTACGTACAGTAAAAGATGAATTTAAATGACGATTTTTTATTGCTATTACAATTCCTTCGAAAGATTGTAAACGTTTTTTAGAACCTTCAATAACCCATACTTTTACTTCTAGAGTATCTCCAGACCTAAAAATAGGTATATTTTTTTTTAGTTGTTCTTTTTCTATTGTGTGAATAATGTTTGTCATGTATTTCCCTTTAAATTAGACAACTAAAGATATTAATGATATTTTTTATTTTTTATGCTCTTTTTTAAATTCATCTAATAGTATTTTTTCTTCTTTTGTTAATTTGTTTTTTAGAAGATCAGGACGATTTTTCCATGTTTTTCCGAGTGATTGTTTTAATCTCCAAAGACGAATTTTATTGTGATTTCCAGATAATAATATTTCGGGTACTGACTTATTTCTTATTATTTTCGGTCTAGTATAATTAGGATAATCAAGTAAATTCTTAGAAAACGTTTCTTCTTCTATTGATTTTTTTGTTTTAATAACACCAGGGATTAGTCTAGAAATAGAATCGATCATAATCATAGCTGCTAATTCTCCTCCGGTAAGTATGTAATTTCCAACAGACCATTCTTCATTAACATAGTTATCAATAATTCTTTGATCTATTCCTTCATATCTACCACAAATAAAAATTATTTTTTTTTTATTGATTAATTGTTCTATATGATTCTGTTGAAATACTTTTCCTTGAGGAGATAAATAAATAATAAAAGCATTTTTTAGCATAGATTTTGCATGTTGAATAGATAAGTATAATGGTTCAACACTCATTAACATACCTGGTCCTCCTCCGTAAGGACGATCATCTATAGATTTATATTTGTTTTTAGAAAAATCCCTTGGATTAATACAATCAATGTTAATAATGTTTTTTTTAATTGCTTTATTAGTTACACCATAATGAGTAATAGCACGAAACATTTCTGGGAAAATTGTAATAATTTTAAACCATATAAAGGTATTATCATATTTTTTTTTCATTTATAGTATATGATTGAATTCCATTGGACTATTATAATTTTATTATAAACATCTATTTTGTTTATTATTTCTTTATCAATGAAAGGAATGAGAATTTTTTTTTTATAGTTTTTTAATTCATTTTTAATTATTAAAATGTCATTGTTTTTTGTTCTCATTAAATCGATTACTTGGCCTAAATATTCTTGATTTGTATTAAATACGTTAAAGCTAATAATTTCAAACCAATAATATTCATTTTTTTTTAATATAGGTAATTGATGACTATTAATTAATATATTTGAATTAGTTAGCATCGTGGCTTCTGTACGATCAGAAACCCCTTTTATCTTTACTATAAAGTTTTTTTTGTGTTTTTTCCAATTATCAAGATTAATTTTTATCCATTTTTTTTCTTTAAAAAAAAACCATGGAAGATAATTAAAAATTTTTTCTTTTTTTTCTGAAAAAGAAAAAATAGTTATCCAACCTAATATACCATAAGGTTTTCCTACTTTTCCTATTAATATTGGATTAACTGTTTTATTTAGAGCCATATTTATAATGTTACTTTTTTTCATTTAACAATTTAATTATTTTTTTAGTTCTTTCTGACATTTGAGCACCTTGGTTTTTCCAATATTCAATACGGTTTAAATTTAATTTAATTTTTTCAGATTTTCCTTTCGCAATAGGATTAAAGTAACCAACATGTTCAATAAATCGACCATCTCTAGAAAAACGGCTATCAGCTACGACCATTTTATAAAAAGGACGTTTTTTTGTTCCATAACGAGCTAAACGAATTTTTACCATATGTATTTTCTTCTTTTAAGGTTAATTAGATCAAAAAATTAATAATTTTTAATTAAAATAAAGGATAATATCCCATATTCAAAACTATTAAACGTTTAATTAAATGTATCTCTTCGTAAATTTATTTTTAAAAGTTTTTTGGTAGTATATTTTTAATTCCCCTCATTACTTTTGCTATCCCACTAGTTTTTATTTTTTTCATGATTTTTTTTATATCATCAAAATTTTTTAATAATTTATTTACATCTTGTATTTTTGTTCCTGAACCTGAAGCTATTCTACGTTTTCTTGAACCTTTTATAATTATTGGTTTTATTCTTTCTTTGGGCGTCATGGATTGTATCATTGCTTCTACTCTATTTAATGTATTTTTATCTGTATTTAATGATGATATTTTATTAAAAAATTTATTATTCGTAGAAAATTTATCGATAAAATAATTAAGTCCTCCTATTTTTTTCATTTGTTTAATTTGTATCAAAAAATCGTTTAAATTAAAATCATGACCTTTTTTTAATTTTTTTGTTAGTTTTTTAACATGAAATTGATCTACTTTTTCTTCGATATCTTCAATAAGAGACATAACATCGTTCATACCTAAAATTCTTTCTGCAGTTCTTTCAGGATAAAAAGCATCTAATTCATTTATTTTCTCTCCTGTTCCTATGAATTTAATAGGTTTTCCAATAACATAACGCATAGATAAAGCAATTCCATTCCTAGAATCACCGTCTGTTTTACTTAATACTATACCAGATATAGATAATTCCTCATTAAATATTCTAGCCATATTTATTGCATCTTGTCCCATCATTGAATCTACTACTAAAAGTGTCTCAATGGGTTTTGATAAAGCCTGTATTTCATGAATTTCATTCATCATCTTTTTATCAATATGTAAACGTCCTGCTGTATCAATTAATAACACATCATATAATTTTAGCGTAGCATATTTTATTGCTTGCTCAGTAATTTCTATTGGTGTTTGATTTATATTAGATGAAAAAAAATCTACTTCGATTTGTTGAGATAACATTTGAAGTTGTTTAATAGCGGCAGCACGATAAATATCAGTAGATACAATTAATATTTTTTTCTTGTGTTTGTTTTTGATCCATCTAGCTAATTTTGCTAAATTAGTAGTTTTTCCAACTCCTTGTAAACCTACTATTAATATTACTGCTGGTGGTGTAATAGATAAATTTAAACTATTACTTTTTTCACCCATAGCAAGTATTAATTCATTTTTAACAATTTTTATAAATTCTTGTCCTGGAGTTAAACTTTTATTGATTTGATGACCAATTGATTTTTTTTTAACATTTTCTATAAATTTTTTTATTACTGATAAGGTTACATCTGCTTCTAAAAATGCTTTTCTTACTTCGCGTATAGTATCTTCAATATTTTCTTCTGTAAGTCTTCCTTTGTTGATAATTTTACGTAAACTTTGTGAAAGACGTTGAGTTAAGTTGTTAAACATTGTTGATTGCTCATATTAAAATTTCTGAATATATATCTTAATTAAAATAATGTTTTTAAAAAATTATTTTTAATATTTTAGATACTTTTTTTAAAAGTAACTATATTTTATTAAAATATTTTTGTTTTTGAAAATTTCACGGTATTGTTGGAATAATTTTTTCACTAGGATAACATCCTAGAATTTTTACAAATTTAGTGATTTTTTCGATTTTTTTTATTGTTTCTTGCATTAAAGTTGATGATAGATTTGCTTCAATATCAATATAAAAAATTTCTTCCCATAGATTTTTATAAATGGTATGAGAAGTTAATTTTTTCATAATTATTTTTTTTTCTTGTAATATTAATAATACTTTAGCAAGAGCTCCTAATTCTTGTCCTGTACTAAATATTAATGTTGTTTTAGCTAGTATTTTTTTAGATACTTCAATAGGATTTCTATTCAGTAAAATAAATCTTGTAATATTTTTTTCTTGATTTGCTAAATTTTTAGATAAAATATTTAATCCATAAATTTTACTTCCTATTTCACTTCCTAATGCTGCATTTCTTGGATCGTTATACTGAGAAATTTTTTTCATTGCATCAGCTGTACTTTTTGTATATTTTATTTTCCATTTTGGAAATTTTTTAATAAAGTTACTACATTGTTGAAAGGGTTGAGGATGACTATATACTGTTTTAATTTTATTTAATTCAACTTTTTGAATTGAAAGTAAACAGTGATCAATCAATATACTAATTTCTCCAATAATAAATAAATTAGTTTTTTTTAATAAATAAAAAATTTCATTAATATAACCAGAACAAGTATTTTCTATTGGTAAAACAGCATAGTCTGATTCATTATTTTCTACTGATATGACAACTTCTTCAAATGTTGTACATTCTTTTGTAATACATGTTTTAAAATTTTGATTTGCATATTCGCAAGCAGCAATATGAGAATAGGAACCTTTAGGACCTAAAAAAGAAAAATTAGAAATATTTTTTTTATGATTATTACAAAATTTTTGTAACATTTTTTTTTGAGTTGACACAGATTCTTCAATTATCAGTTGAAATAATCGAGTAATATATTCAGCCGTTAAATGATTTTTTTTACCTAAAACAATTAATTCTTGTAACATTTTTTTTTCACGTTCTATATCCCGTATTGATTGATTATTTTTTATTTTAGATTTAGCTATTTTTAATACTAGTGTTTTTCTTTCTGATAATAATTGTACTATTTTTTTATCAATATTATTAATTTGATCACGGAAAACAAGTAGTGGATTGTTAGGCATAATTTATTACCTATGAAATATGTAACATTTCTGATATTTAAAAAGTGAATTTTTCTTAAAAACATGTTTTGTATAAAAATTTAATTTTATTAAAAGCATGAGTAAATCAATATTTTTAATTATATATTTATTATTTTAAACAAAGATATTATATTAAATTATTTTTATAATCTTGTATAAGATAGTTTAAATTGTATGTTTGTAGTTAAATGTATTTACTATATCTTATTAATTCTAATCATAGTATTATTTTATATACAAATAATTATATTTCAATGTGGTTTGTCAATGAAAACTTTTTCAATTAAATCAAGTAATATTAAAAGAAATTGGTATTACGTAGATGCAACTAATAAAATATTAGGTAGATTAGCAAGTGAATTATCTCTTCGTCTTCGGGGTAAACATAAAGTGGAATATACTCCTCACCTTGATACTGGAGATTATATTATTGTTTTAAATGCTTCAAAAATATTAGTTACAGGAAGAAAAAAAACAAATAAAATTTATTATCACCATACTGGTTATGTCGGTGGAATAAAACAATTTAGATTTGAAGAGATGATAATTCGTTCTCCGGAAAAAGTAATTGAAATTGCAGTCAAAGGTATGTTGCCAAAAGGACCTTTGGGACGTGCAATGTTTAAAAAATTAAAAGTTTTTCCAAATGAAAATCATTATCATATAGCGCAAAATCCTCAATTATTAAAAATTTAATTAAAGGTATAAAAAATGATTCAGCATCAAAATTATGGAACTGGTCGTCGAAAAAGCTCTTCTGCTCGAGTTTTTTTAAGATCTGGAAATGGAGAGATAGTTGTAAACAAACGTTCTTTACAAGAATATTTTGGTCGCGAAACTTCATGTATGATTGTTCGTCAGCCATTAGAATTAGTTGACATGATGAATAAATTCAATATTTATATTACTGTTAAAGGAGGAGGTATCTCTGGTCAAGCAGGTGCAATTCGTCAAGGTATTACGCGTGCGTTAATTAAATATAATCAATCATTACGTTTTGAATTAAGAAAATCTGGATTTGTGACACGTGATTCTCGTCAAGTTGAACGCAAAAAAGTAGGTTTTCGTAAAGCAAGAAAGCGTCCACAATTTTCAAAACGTTAAGATTAGAAAAAACTTTAAAAATAGTTATTTTTTAGAAGAACTTGGTTTTTTTAAAAAACCGAGTTCTTTTTTTCTTTTTCTAAATATTTACTTATATCCAAACATAATTTTTTTATACCTGCTTTTTTTAATGATGAAATAAAATAATATTTTTCTTTTATTTTTAATTGAGTTTGAATTTCATTAATTATCTGATTAACTTTTCTTGAAGTGAATAAATCGATTTTATTAAAGACTAACCATCTCGGTTTATTATATAATTTTATACTATATCTTTTGAGTTCATTTAAAACTATTTGTATATTTTGTGCTGGATGACAATTATTTTGAGGCATTAAATCAACTATATGTAATAATATTTTACATCTTTCTAGGTGTTTTAAGAAACGAATTCCTAATCCACAACCGTTAGATGCTCCTTTTATTATACCTGGAATATCTGCTATTATGAATTTTTTATTATTTTTAACATTTACACTTCCTAAAATTGGATTTAATGTTGTAAATGGATAGTTTGCAATTTTCGTTTTAGCTCCTGATATACTTGCAACTAAACTAGATTTTCCTACATTAGGCATGCCTAATGTGCCTACATCTGCAATTAAAAACAATTCTAATTGTATATCTCGTTTTTCTCCTATTGAGCCTAGGGTTTTTTGTCTTGGAGTACGATTAGTAGGAGATTTAAATCTAGTATTACCTAATCCATGCCAACCTCCTTTGGCAATTAATATTTTTTGCTGATGTTTAATTAAATCACCTATGATTTCACGTGTTTGATAGTTTATTGCTTTTGTCCCTACAGGTACGTGTATTATTATATCGCTTCCTTTTTTTCCTGTGCATTTTTTACCTGATCCATTTTGCCCATTTTGAGCTTGGAATTTTTTTTTAAATCTAAGGTCTATTAGAGTATTTAAGTTGTTATTACCCTCTAACCAAATATTTCCACCATCTCCACCATCTCCACCATCTGGACCACCTTTAGGAATATACTTTTCTCTTCTAAAGTTTATACATCCATCTCCACCATTTCCAGCAATAACCTGTATTATAGTTTGATCAACAAATTTCATTTTATATCCAATTATTATTGTTTTTTATTTTAAAAAATTATATATCTTAGAAGATGTTGATTATTAAACCCCTAAAAAAAGGGGGTTTTTGCATATTTTAATTTATAATATTAATATACGTTCTTTTCTTTAATCCTTTTTTTTTAAATTCTACTTTTCCTTTTGAAGTAGCAAAAATTGTATGATCTTTCCCACAGGATACATTTTTACCAGGATGAAATTTTGTTCCACGTTGTTTAACAATTATACTACCAGCTGAAATTAACTGACCGCCAAAACATTTAACACCCAGTCTTTGAGCATTAGAATCTCGTCCATTTCTAGTAGATCCTCCAGCTTTTTTATGTGCCATTTTTTTAACTCTCTTCTGAAATATGATTAATATCTATAATTTTTACATCAGTAAAATATTGACGATGACCTTGTTGTTTTTTATAATGCTTGCGGCGATTAAATTTAACAACTTTTATTTTTTTCAGACGACCGTGATTTTCAATATGAGCTTTTATTTTTGCACCTTTTATAAAAGGTGTGCCAATTTTTGTAAAATCTTCATTAGAAATCATTAAAATTTGATTAAATTCTATAGTTGTACCAAGTGAATTATTTAATTTTTCTAATCTTATAATCTGATTTTTAGTTGCTCTATGTTGTTTTCCACCACTTATAAAAACTGCATACATACAAGACTCCGATGATTGTGACTAATTATTTGTATTTTTTTATAGTTAATTTTTTGCTTGTTTTAAAATAAAATATAATTAATTTTTTACTTAAAAATACTATTTTTTTAAATAAAAAGTCTATTTTACAATTGTTTTATTTCATAAATTAAATGACGAGTATTTTTTCATATCATTGTAATATCAGCTCCTAATTTATTTAATTTCTTATGAAATAATTCATATCCTCTAATAAGATGTTGTGTTTTATTAACTATTGTTACGCCTTTAGAAATACAGCCAGCTAAAACTAATGTTGCAGATGCTCTTAAATCAGTACAAAAAACATTTGCAGATGATAATATAGGTATCCCATAGCACACAATAGTATTTTTTTTTATTTTAATTTTAGCTCCCATATTAATCAATTCTGAAACATAATTAAAACGATTTTCAAATATGGTTTCAGTAATATTACCTACGCCTTTAGAAATTGTATTTAATAAAGCAAATTGAGATTGCATATCCGTTGGAAATCCGGGATAAGGTGCGGTATGAATATTTAAGGATTTAGGTCTTTTCCCTCTCATATCTAATTTAATCCAATTTTTTCCTATATTAATATTTGCTCCAGCTTCAGTTAGTTTTACTAATACACTTTTTAAGTGTTTAGGTTCAGTGTTATGACAAATAATTTTCCCTTGAGATACAGCTGCGGCAACTAAAAAAGTTCCTGTTTCAATTCTATCTGGAATGATTTGATGTGTGCCTCCTTTTAATTTTAAAACACCTGTAATAAATATTTTATTACTACCTGCTCCAATAATATTAGCACCTAATGTATTTAAAAAATTTGCAATATCAATTATTTCAGGTTCTTGAGCTGCATTATCAATAACGGTAATACCTTGAGCTAAAGCAGCTGCACTCATAATTGTAATAGTTGCGCCAACACTATTTTTTTTCATTAGGATGTATTTACCTTGAAAACGTCCTTTTATAGATGCATTAATACAGTTTTTTTCTAAATTAATTGTAGCACCTAATTTAATTAGACCTTTTATATGCAAATCTATTGGCCTTTTTCCTATTTGACATCCTCCAGGAAAAAATATTTTAGCTTTTCCAAATCGTGTTAAAAGAGGAGCTAATATCCATATAGAAGCTCTGATTTTTTTAATCAAATCATATGGAGGTGAAAAGTTATTAATTGAACTAGGATCAATATATAATATTTTTTGATGTTTTATTTTTGCTCCTAAGTATTCAAGTAATTCAAGTGCTATATTAACATCTGTCAAATTGGGAATATTTCTGATTTTTATTTTTTCTTCTGTCAATATACTCATAAATAAAATTGGTAATGCGGCGTTTTTAGAACCAGAAATAGAAACGTTTCCATTTAAACTTTTGCTACCTATTATAAAAAATTTATCCATTTATTGATAAATCTCTATTTTATTAATATGTAAAATTTTCTTATGTTTTATGAATAGAGTTCTTAATTTTTTTGTTGTTTTTTTTCCATTCTTCAGCTGTATAAGCAACAATAGAAATTGCATGAATATGTTGTTTTGCAATCATATTTATTAAAGGTGCATAAACTATTTGTTGTCTTTTTACTTGACTTTCTCCTTTGAATATATCTCCTATGACGATTATTTTAATATGATTACTATCGCCTGTAATATATGCTTCTTTTAAATTTAACTCAGTAATAAGTAATGATTTTATTTCTTGATTATTCATTTTTAATGTACTTTTGATTAAATTTTTGAAAAGATTTTAAAATCTTAAAAAAATTGAAATGATGATTTTATCGATACTAAAAAATATGTAAAATATATTAAATATTTCAAATAAGACATATAATGTTACATATTAATAGAATGAATTTTTTAAAATTTTGATAAATTATATTTTTTACTTTAATATAAAACAATATAAATTTTTATTATCAAAAAAAGTATATATTTAAAAAAAATATTTTTAAGTGAAACTAAAAAATACATAATTAATTTTAAATTATTTTTTATATTTATTTAAATATAATTTTTTATAAAAAATTTTTAATCACATTAATAAAAATCTTGATAGTTTAAAAATTACATACAAACATATTATGTTATAAAATATATATTTTTACTGAAAATATTTAAAATTTTAACATTTTTTTTAATTTTAAAAAGTATTTATATATATATATATTGTAAACAAGATGTTTTTTTTATTAAAAATAATTTTTTACAATATTAAATAAAAAAATAATGGAGTGTGTAAATATGATTAATTTAATTCCAATGACTGTAAGAGGTGCAGAGAAACTTCGTCAAGAACTTCAACAATTAAAGAGTATAAAACGTCCTCGTATTATTAATGCAATTGCAGAAGCAAGGCAACATGGTGATTTAAAAGAAAATGCTGAATATCATTCAGCTCGTGAAGAACAAAGTTTTTGTGAAGGACGTATTAAGGAAATTGAAGCAAAATTATCTAATTCGCAAATTATAGATGTAACAAAATTATCTAACAATGGACGAGTAATTTTTGGTTCTACTGTTACTGTTTTAAATATAAAAACAAATGAAAAATTTACTTATCAAATTGTAGGTGATGATGAATCTGATTTTAAACAAAATTTAATTTCTATAAATTCTCCAATGTCTAGAGGTCTGATTGGAAAAAAAAATAATGCCACTGTAGTAATATATACACCAGGTGGCAATGTTGAATATAAAATTTTAAAAATAGATTATATTTAATCATATAAAAAATATTTTTTATTTTTTAAAAGTTAACTATAACGTATATAAGAATATGAATTCTCAAAAAAAATCAAAAAGTTCTAATCGTTGGCTATTAGAACATTTTAATGATAAATATGTCAAGGAAGCACAAAAAAATAAAATACGTTCTAGAGCTTGGTTCAAATTAGAGCAATTAGACAAAACTAATAAATTATTTAAAATTGGTATGAATGTCATTGATTTAGGGGCGGCTCCTGGAAGTTGGTCACAATATGCAATTACTAAGATAGGAAAAACAGGATATATTGCAGCTTTTGATGTATTACCTATTAAACCAATAAAAGGTGTTAATTTTTTTCAAGGAGATATTCGTAATAAAAAAATATTTAATTTAGTATTAAGTTCTTTAAGTGATATTAAATTTGATTTAGTCATGTCAGATATGTCTCCTAATATTACAGGGAATTTTTCTATTGATATGCCACGTATTATTAATTTATGTAAATTAGCATTAAAAATATCAGATTTTTTATTATCTAAAAACGGTATTTTTTTGTTAAAATCATTTCAAGGAGAAGGTTTTAATGAGTTTTACAAAGAAATCAAAACACTATTTAAAAAAGTCAAAATTTGCAAACCTAAAACTTCTCGAACAAGATCTCGAGAAATATTCATTCTAGCAATCAGATAAACATTATAGTTATTAGTCTGTGTTATTTTTAATATATAGATTCAATGAGAGGTTGTTCCTTTGAATGATATGGTTAAAAACCTGATCTTCTGGTTAGTCATAACAGTTATATTGATGTCTATTTTTCAAAACTTCAATGCTCATGATGTAAATAATCATAGAGTTGATTATTCAACTTTTTTATCAGAAGTTAATCAGAATCAGATTCGTGAAGCATATATTAATGGACGTGTAATTAGCGTAACTAAAAAAGATAGCAGTAAATATACTACTTATATACCTATTAATGATCCTAAATTATTAGATAATCTTTTAACAAAAAATGTTAAAATTACAGGTTCTATTCCTGAAGAACCAAGTCTTCTAATTTCGATTTTTATTTCTTGGTTTCCAATGTTATTATTAATTGGTGTATGGATATTTTTTATGAGGCAAATGCAAATAGGTGGTGGAAAAGGTGCTATGTCTTTTGGAAAAAGTAAAGCACGTATGTTATCAGAGAATCAAATTCAAACTACTTTTTCAGATGTTGCAGGATGTGATGAGGCAAAAGAAGAAGTGAGTGAATTAGTTGAATACCTTAAAGAACCTAGTCGTTTTCAAAAACTAGGAGGAAAAATTCCGAAAGGAGTATTAATGGTTGGTCCACCTGGGACTGGTAAAACTTTACTTGCAAAAGCAATAGCTGGAGAAGCAAAAGTTCCATTTTTTACTATTTCAGGATCTGATTTTGTAGAAATGTTTGTTGGAGTTGGTGCTTCTAGAGTGAGAGATATGTTTGAGCATTCAAGAAAGTCAGCTCCATGTATAATATTTATTGATGAAATTGACGCAGTAGGACGACAAAGAGGTACAGGATTAGGCGGTGGACATGATGAAAGAGAACAAACACTAAATCAAATGCTAGTTGAAATGGATGGATTTGATGGAAATGAAGGTGTTATTTTAATAGCCGCTACTAATAGACCTGATGTTTTAGATCCTGCATTATTACGTCCTGGTCGATTTGATCGTCAGGTTATTGTACCTCTTCCAGATATTCGTGGAAGAGAACAAATTTTAAAAGTTCACATGAAAAAAGTTCCTTTATCTAAAGATGTAGACCCTATGATTATTGCACGTGGAACCCCAGGTTTTTCAGGTGCTGATTTAGCAAATTTAGTTAATGAAGCTGCTCTTTTTGCTGCCAGACTTAATAATCGTGTAGTATCTATGTTGGAATTTGAAAGGGCTAAAGATAAAATGATGATGGGTTCTGAAAGAAAATCAATGGTTATGAGTGATTTTCAAAAAGAGTCTACTGCTTATCATGAAGCTGGTCATGTAATTATTGGACGATTAGTACCTGATCATGATCCTGCTCATAAAGTTACTATTATTCCTAGAGGACGAGCATTAGGTGTTACGTTCTTTTTACCAGAATCAGATACACTTAGTATCAGTCGACAAAAATTAGAAAGTCAAATATCTACTTTATATGGTGGTCGTTTAGCAGAAGAAATTATTTATGGATCAAAAAATGTTTCTACTGGTGCTTGTAATGATATTAAAATAGCTACAAATTTAGCTCGAAATATGGTAACTCAATGGGGTTTTTCAGATAAACTAGGACCTTTACTATATGCTGAAGAAGAAGAAGAAGTGTTTCTAGGTCGTTCAGTAGCTAAAGCAAAACATATGTCTGATGAAACAGCTAGAATTATTGACGAAGAAGTAAAATTATTAATTGAAACTAATTATAGTCGAGCTCGAAATATTTTAAATGAAAATATTGATATATTACATGCAATGAAAGATGCTTTAATAAAATATGAAACTATTGATGCATTTCAAATTGATGATTTAATGGAAAGACGAGAAGTACGCAAACCACAAGGATGGACAGCGACTGACATTAGTACATAATTTTTAAAAATTTAGAAATATAAATATATTTCATAATATGTTTAAAAAAAATTTTTCTATCAATAATATTATTTTATTTTTTTTAAAATTTTTTAATTTAATGTGTATTAAAATAAGATGAAGTGATAAAGTTATTATAACTTCATCTTATTTTTTAACTATACAGAATAATTATTATAATTTATTGCAAATATAATTATATTTAAAATTGAGTGTAGGAATAAAATTGTTATGACTCATTTGCAATATTTTAAAACAGACGGTATACGTGGGAAAGTAGGAAAAAATCCTATGACCCCAGAATTTTGTTTGACATTAGGAAAAGCTATTGGAATGGTGTTAGGAAACAATCCAGAAAAAAAAATTGTTATCGGAAGAGATACGCGTATTTCTGGATCTTTATTACAGTCAGCTTTAGAATTTGGTATTTTATCTACAGGTATATCTACTTTATTGGCTGGTTGTATACCGACCTCAGCAATTTCATATTTTACCAGATATTTTAATGCTTCAGCGGGTATTATTATTTCAGGATCACATAATCTTTTTGATGATAATGGGATAAAAATTTTTTATAAAAATGGAATTAAATTAACTAAAAAAATAGAATTAAAAATTGAAAAAAAAATAAAAAATATTTTTACTTATCCTGATTTTATACATTATGGTTATTCTAGTAAAATTATTAATCCTGAATGTAAATACGTTAATTTTTGTAAAAATATTTATCCTAAAGATTTAAATTTATCTAAATTTACTATTGTTATAGATTGTGCGAATGGTTCAACTTATAATGTAGCACCAAGAGTTTTTCAGGATTTAGGAGCAAAAGTAATAATTCTTTCTGCCACTCCTAATGGAGTAAATATTAATAAAAACTCAGGATCTACTAATATCTCAAATTTAAAAAATGCAGTGATATCAGAAAAAGCAAACATTGGTTTAGCATTTGATGGTGATGGAGATCGTGTTATTATGGTAGATCATTTAGGAAATAAAATAGATGGAGATCAAATAATTTATATTATTGCAAAAGAATATTTGAAAATAAAAGAGTTAAATAGAGGTGTTGTAGGAACTTTAATGACTAATATGGGAATAGTTTTAGGATTAAAAAAATTAGGTATTCCCTTCTATCCAACACAAATAGGAGATCGTAATATATATAAAAAAATACAAGAAAAAAAATGGATACTAGGAGCAGAACAGTCAGGTCATATTATTTTATCTGATAAACATTCTACCGGAGATGGGATTATAGCTAGTTTACAAGTTTTGTTGATTATGATTCATAATAATATGACTTTATATGATTTACTAAGTCAAATAAAATTATTTCCTCAGGTATTGTTAAATGTTTTTTTAGAAAAAGATATAAATTTAGAAGAAAATGTTAAATTAAAAACTATTCTTAGTCAATATAAAAAAATTTTAGGTAAAAATAGTCGTGTTTTAATTCGTAAATCTGGAACAGAATCTTGTATTCGAATTATGGTTGAAGGAGAAAATTATTTAAAAGTTTATAAATTAGCTCATTATATTGCAGATATAATTAAAGTGTTTTGAATTTTTATATTTTACCATCAATAATAATTTTTATTGAAAAAAAATTATATTTTTTTGAAAACTTTATAAAAAAGGAAATTATTTTTTATGTATTTGTTTTTCTTAATTTTTTTTATTTTCGTTTCTCTTTCTTTAATTTTTTTGATTTTATTACAACCAGGAAAAGGACTTAATAACACCTTAAATTCAAATACAACAAGCAATATTAAATTATTTAATAATATAGGAACAAACAGTTTTATAACAAATATTATTTCAGTTCTATCTTTTTTATTTTTAATAATAAGTATTGTTTTATGTAATATTAATAATAGAAAAATGGACGTAGATTTTTTTTTAGAAGATAATAAAAAAAATATTACAAAACATGAATCTATTTTAGAAAAAAAATCGTTAAATCTTGATATACCTCATTAATTTTTTCTAATAGAATAAATTATATATATTAATTTTATTTAAGATTTTTTTACCGAGGTGGTGAAATTGGTAGACACGCTATCTTGAGGGGATAGTGCTAAATAAGCGTATGGGTTCAACTCCCATCCTCGGTACCATTTAGTTTTTTATTTAAAAATTCTAGATTAATTATATATAATTTTTATATTAATAATATTTAAAAATTTACAATATAAAAATATTTTTAATAAAAAATTTATATATAGGGTGAAATCACTTAAACCCCGAATTTTCGGGGTTTTTTATTAGAATATTTATTCTAATTATACAATCTTAATAGTTATTTTTAATATTAATTAATAATTAATTATATAAACTCTTGATTAGTAAAAATTAGTGTATTAATTATCTAATTTCATAATTAAATTTTTTGTAATTAATACATGTAAAATGAGTTACTATTTCTCATTTAAAAAATTTTTATTTTGAGGTTCTTTAAAATGAATAAAGAAATCTTAGCTGTCGTGGAAGCTGTGTCTAATGAAAAATCTCTTCCTCGTGAAAAAATTTTTGAAGCTTTGGAAATTGCATTAGCAACAGCAACTAAGAAAAAACATGAACAGGAAATCGATGTTAAAGTTAGTATAAACAGAAAAACTGGAAATTTTACTACTTTCAGACGTTGGATGGTAGTAGATGTTGTGACACAACCTACTAGAGAAATTACTTTGGAAGCAGCATGTTTTGAAGGCGAAAATGTTAAAATTAATGATTTTGTAGAAGATCAAATTGAATCTGTTAATTTTGATAGAATAACAACTCAAACTGCAAAACAAGTGATTGTACAAAAAGTTCGTGAAGCAGAACGAGCAATGTTAGTTGATCAATTTCGTAAATATATTGGTCAAATAATTACTGGTATAGTAAAAAAAATAAATCGAGATAATCTAACTTTAGATTTAGGTAATAATGCTGAAGCATTAATTTTACGTGAGGGAATGTTACCTAGGGAAAACTTTCGTATTGGTGATCGCATTCGTGGTATTTTATATAAAGTATATCCTGAATCCCGTAATGCTCAACTATTTATTAGTCGTTCAAAAACAGAAATGCTCATTGAATTATTTAGAATAGAAGTACCAGAGATAGGCGAAGAAGTTATTGAAATTAAAGCAGCAGCACGTGATCCAGGCTCTCGAGCAAAGATAGCGGTAAAAACTAATGATAAACGTATTGATCCAGTAGGAGCTTGTGTAGGAATGAGAGGTGCTCGAGTACAAGCAGTATCAAGTGAGTTGTGTGGTGAACGTATAGATATTATTTTATGGGATGACAATCCTGCTCAATTTGTTATCAATGCTATGGCACCAGCCGATGTATCTTCTATTGTAGTAGACGAAGATCGTCATACTATGGATATAGCTGTAGATGCAAGTAATTTAGCACAAGCTATTGGTCGAAATGGTCAAAACGTTCGCTTAGCTTCACAAATTAGTGGTTGGGAATTAAACGTTATGACTAAAGAAGATCTTCATTTTAAACATCAAGAAGAAGCTCATGCTGCCTTTAATACATTTAAAAAAAATTTAAATATTAATGATAAAATTATTAAAATTTTAGTAAAAGAAGGATTTTCTTCTCTTGAGGAATTAGCTTATGTACCCTTTAGAGAATTATTAGAAATTGAGAATTTAACTAAAGAAGAAGCTTCTTTAGTACGTGAAAGTGCTAAAAGTAAATTACTTTTAATAGAGTTAGATAAAAAAAATCAAATTGAAAAAAAGACAACATCAGATGATTTATTAGGTATTAATGGAATGAATTTAGTATTAGCATCAAAGTTAGCAGAAAAAAATATATTTACCTTAGAAGAACTAGCTAATCAAGGAATAGATGATTTAACTGATATTAAGAGTTTAAATTCTGAGCAAGCTGGTTTATTGATTATGACTGCTCGTAATATCTGTTGGTTTGGTAGTAAAGTTTAATAATAGGAAAAAATAGTATGACAGATATAAGTTTAAAAGTTTTATCTAGTGAAATAAAAATATCAATTCAAGAGTTGATACAAGAATTATCTAATATTGATATAGTAAAAAATGAAAATGATTATATTAATTTAAATGAAAAAAGTGTTTTACTAAAATATTTAAAAAACAAAAAGAAATCTTCTTTAAATACTTTAATCTTGCAAAGAAAAACACGGAGTACTTTAAATGTTTCTACCATTGGAGGAAAAAACAAATCTATACAAATAGAAGTACGAAAAAAAAGAACTTATGTAAAAAACGATCAATTTGAAAATGATTTTGTATCAAATACAATAAAAAAAAATAAATTTTCTGTGAACAAGAAACATATATCGTTAAAAAATCAAGAAAAAAATAATATAAAAACGTCTGTAGAAAAAAAATATAAAAAAACTATTGATATATCCAAATTAAATAAAAATCAGATTGAATCTTTAAATTTAAAAAAAATGAATAGATTAAAAAATTCAAATAATTCTAATAGAGAAGAACACAATAAAAAAATCAAAAAAAACATAGAAAATAATATTTCTGATTTAAATAATAAAAAAAGAATAAAGGAAAAAAAAGACGTTTGGGAGTCTTATAAAGAACAGAAAAAAGATTATAATTTAACAACATTTTTACATACTCGTCAAGATGAAGACGATAATGATCAAAAAGTAGAAAAAGACAAAAAAAATTATGGTCGAATTACTAAAAATTATCGTCATAAGAAAAATAGTAAAAACTTTCATAACGGAAAATATCAAAAAGAAGAAATTCGTATTAATAATCGTAATAAAAAAAACATAAAACAAAAAAATAAGACTGTTTTATTACATCAAGTTTTTCAAAAGCCTGTATTTACTATTAATAGAGATGTTGTTATTAGTGGTGCAATTTCTGTATCTGATTTAGCAAATAAAATGGCTATAAAAAGTTCTGAGCTTATTAAAACTATGATGAATATGGGAATCATAGGAAATATTAATTATATTCTTGATCAAGATACAGCTCAATTAATTGCAGAAGAAATGGGTCATAAAGTTATTTTACACCGGGAAAATGCATTAGAAGAAATGATAATGCAAGATCGTGATAAAGGAAATAATATTTCTATTATTAGAGCTCCAGTAGTAACTATAATGGGTCATGTTGATCATGGGAAAACATCGTTATTAGATTATATTCGTTCAACTAAAATAGCATTTTATGAAGCAGGTGGAATTACACAAAACATTGGAGCCTATCATGTGAATACTGATTTAGGTTCTATTACTTTTTTAGACACACCAGGACATTCGGCTTTTACTGCCATGAGATCCCGTGGAGTACAGATAACTGATATTGTTGTATTAGTTGTAGCTGCAGATGATGGAGTTATGCCACAAACAATCGAAGCAATTCAACATGCAAAAGAAGCTAATGTTCCAGTGATAATTGCTATTAATAAAATAGACAAAACAGATGCAGATATTAATAAAATTAAAAATGATTTAATGAAATACAATATTCTTTCAGAAGAATTAGGGGGTGAAAATATATTTATACCTATTTCTGCAAAAACAGGAAAAGGCATTAATGAATTATTACATGCTATCTTATTACAAGCAGAAATTTTGGAATTAAAAGCAGTTCATAGTGGTATGGCTGAAGGTGTTGTTATAGAATCTTATTTAGATAAAGGTCGAGGACCTATAGCTACTGTTCTAGTAAAAAAAGGAAATTTACAAAAAGGAGACATAATACTATGTGGTTTTGAATATGGTCGTGTAAAAGCCTTGCGTAATGAAATTGGAAATGAAATTTTAAGTGCAGGTCCATCTATTCCCGTAGAAATTTTAGGATTATCTAAAGTTCCTTTTTCAGGTGATGTAATTACCGTTGTTCGTGATGAAAAAAAAGCAAGAGAGGTAGCATGTTATCGTAAAGAAAAATCTCGTGAAACAAAATTATCAGGTCAAAATAAAGTCAATTTAGAAAATATGTTTGATAACATAAATAAAAATGATGTTTCTGAATTAAAAATTATTCTCAAATCTGATATACAAGGTTCTTTAGAAGCAATATCTAATGCTCTATTAAAACTATCTACTAAAGAAGTAAAAGTAAAAATAATAGGTTTAGGTATTGGAGGTATTACAGAGACAGATGCTTCTTTAGCTTTAGCTTCAAATGCTATTATCTTAGGATTTAATGTTAGAGCTGATTCTTCTGCTAAAAAAATAATTAATGCAGAACATTTAGATCTTCGGTATTATTCAGTTATTTATGATTTAATTAATGAAGTAAAATCAGCTATGATAGGTCTTTTATCACCTGAGTATAAACAAAATATTCTTGGTTTAGCTGAAGTTAGAAATACTTTTAAATCTCCTAAATTTGGCTTAATTGCTGGTTGTATGGTTTTAGAAGGAATAATTAAAAGAAATAATCCAATTCACGTATTAAGAAATAATATAGTTATTTATGAAGGTTCATTAGAATCATTACGTCGTTTTAAAGAAGATGTAAATGAGATACGTAATGGATTAGAATGTGGAATAGGTATAAAAAATTATAATGATATACGTATTAAAGATATTATAGAAGTGTTTGAATTAAAAGAAATTAAAAGAATATTGTAAATAGAAATATATGATTTTATTATAAAGGGTTTAATTTGGTAATATAATTATGGAAAAATCGTTTAATCGATCTGTTCGTATTGCTCAAGAATTACAAAAAAAAATAGCTATAATTATACAGTATTCGCTTCAAGATCCACGCATTAAAACAATAATAACAGTTTCTGAAGTAAGAGTATCTAAAGATTTATCTCATGCTCAAATATTTATAAGTTTTTTAAAAAATTATAATAAATTAAATATAAAAAAACTTTTAATTATTTTAAATAAAGCTTCTACTTATATTCGTAAATTATTATGTAAAGAAATGAGATTAAGAATTATACCAAATATTGTATTTTACCATGATAATTCTTTTTCAATAGGTAACAACGTTTCTATTTTATTAAATGATTTATCTAAAAAAGATAAACATGCATGATATTATGAAAAAATAAAGGATAAATAGATGTTTTTTCATAAAAAAAGAAATATTAATGGATTACTTTTATTAGATAAGCCGAAAGGTATATCCTCCAATAACGCTTTACAACAAGTAAAACTAATTTTTAATGCAAAAAAAGCAGGGTATATTGGTACTCTTGACCCTTTAGCAACAGGACTATTGCCAATTTGTTTTGGAGAATGTACAAAATTTTCTCATTATTTAACAGATTCTAACAAACGATATCATGTAATTGCTAAATTGGGTGAGAAAACATCTACATCTGATTCTGATGGTGTTATCATTAAAAAACGTCCAATTACTTTTACTGATTTGCAGCTCAATTTATCTATAAAAGAACTTACTGGTTTAATTGATCAAGTTCCTTCAATGTATTCAGCTATTAAATATAATGGTATATCTTTATATAAATATGCACGCCAAGGATTAAATATTAAGCGTAGCGCAAGAAAAGTCTCAATATATAATATTGATGCTATTCATCAAAAAAATGATTTAATTGAGTTTAAAGTATTTTGCTCAAAGGGTACGTATATTCGCACTCTTGTTGAAGATTTAGGCGAAAAATTAGGTTGTGGAGCTCATGTAGTGTTTTTACGTCGTTTACAAGTAGGATCATACTTTTCTAAAAAACTAGTAAAAATATCTGATTTACATGAATTATTAAAAAAAGAAAATATTAAAAATAATAGTTTTTTTAACAAAATAGATGATTTGTTGATGCCTGTAGATAGTCCTGTATCTTTTTTGCCAGAAGTATATCTTTCTCCTAAAAAATCATATAATTTTAAATTAGGACAAACAGTAAATTTTAATTCTAATATTAAAAACAGTTTAGTACGAGTCAGAGATAAAGATAATAAATTTATTGGATTAGGAAAAATTAACATGGAAGAATTATTAATTCCATATCGATTAGTTTCTACATTTGGTAATTAAGTTATTCACTGTTAAATTTAAGATTAGCATGATATTATTTTTCAAACAAATTAATTAAATTCAATAATTAATTTAATATAATTTTAAATATATGGAGTATTATATGTCTTTATCTGTAATAGACACGAAAAAAATCATTTTACAATATGGGAAATCTGAACAAGATACTGGTAGAACAGAAGTACAAGTGGCATTGTTAACGACTCAAATTAATCATCTTCAAACACATTTCTCTCAACATAAAAAAGATCATTGTAGTCGTAGGGGTCTTTTAAATATGGTATCAAAACGTCGTAAATTATTAGATTATTTGAAGAAAAAAAATATATCTCGCTATACTATTTTAATTGAAGATTTAAAATTAAGACGCTAAAAAGTTGTATTAGAAGTTATAAAATCAAAAATTTTATATTAATAAAAAATCAAAAATATTTTTTATAAAGGGCTTTATTTGGCCCTTTTTTTACAATTATCAAATTTAAAATTTATATTAATATATTTTTATTATATTAAAAATTTTAAAGTACAACTTGCAAGTAATTTAAAAAATTAGTTTTATGTTAAGGATATTATTTTGCTAAATCCAATTGTACGTAAATTTCAATATGGTCAATATACGATTACTTTAGAAACAGGTATAATGGCTCGACAAGCTACAGCTGCTGTTATGGCTAGTATGGATGATACTGCTGTTTTTGTAACTGTTGTTGGACAAAAAAAAACACATTTAGGTCAAAAATTTTTTCCACTTACTGTCAATTATCAAGAACGCACATATGCTGCAGGTCGCATACCCGGTGGTTTTTTTAGAAGAGAAGGACGTCCAAGTGAAAATGAAATATTAATTGCTCGTTTAATAGATAGACCTATTCGTCCTTTATTTCCTAAAAGTTTTTTTAATGAAATTCAGATAATTGCAACAGTAGTGTCAGTTAATCCACAAATTAATCCAGATATAATTTCTATTATAGGCGCATCAGCAGCATTGAGTTTATCAGGAATTCCATTTTATGGACCAGTAGGTGCTGCTAGAGTAGGTTATATTAATAATCAATATATATTAAATCCTACTAGTGATGATATGAAACACAGTTCTTTAGATTTAGTAATTTCAGGAACTCAAAATGCTGTGCTTATGGTAGAAGCAGAGGCAAAAATATTAAATGAAGAAAAAGTCCTTGAAGCTATTATGTTTGGACATCAACAACAACAAGTAGTAATTAATAATATTCGTTCATTATCGAATGAAGCAAGCAAATTACCTTGGAGTATATCTTATCCAGAAATTAATAAAGCATTAGAATTAAAAATAATAGAATTAGCAGAAAAAGATATACGTTCTGCTTATTTAATATTTAATAAACAAGAAAGATCTGAAAAATTAAATTTTATTAAAGAAGAAATAATAAATTTTATTTTTAACGAAGATTCAAATATAGATCAATCAGAAATAGAAGATATTTTACATAAAATTGAAAAAAAAATTGTACGTCAACGAATATTAAATAATGAAACACGTATTGATGGACGTGAAAAAGATATGATACGTGCATTAGATGTTCGTACAGGTGTTTTACCAAGAACACATGGTTCTGCTTTATTTACTCGAGGAGAAACTCAATCTTTAGCTGCAGTAACTTTAGGAACATCTCGAGATGCACAAAATTTAGATGAATTGTTAGGAGATAGAACAGATAATTTTTTGTTTCATTATAATTTTCCTCCTTATTCAGTTGGAGAAATAGGAATGGTGGGATCACCTAAAAGAAGAGAAATTGGTCATGGTCGTCTTGCTAAAAGAAGTCTTTTAGCTGTTATGCCTAAATTAGAAGATTTTCCTTATACTATTAGAATAGTTTCCGAGATTACTGAATCCAATGGGTCCTCTTCTATGGCCTCTGTATGTAGTGCTTCTTTAGCATTAATGGATGCTGGAGTGCCTATTCAATCTGCTGTTGCTGGAATATCTATGGGTTTAGTAAAAGAAGGCAGTCAATATGTATTACTTTCAGATATTTTAGGAGATGAAGATCATTTAGGAGATATGGATTTTAAAGTGTCTGGTACAGAAAAAGGTATTACTGCTTTACAAATGGATATGAAAATAGAAGGTATTACTAATGAAATTATACGTACAGCCTTAAATTCAGCAAGATCAGCTCGATTACATATTTTAAATATAATGAATCAAGCCTTAAGTAGATCAAGAACTGAAATTTCTGAGTTTGCTCCTCGCATTCACACCATAAAAATTAATCCTGAAAAAATTAAAGATGTAATAGGAAAAGGGGGTTCTGTTATTCGCATGCTTACTGAAGAAACAGGAACTATAATTGAAATTGAAGATGATGGAACAGTAAAAATATCAGCTACTGTTAAAGAAAAAGCAAGAAATGCTATCCGTAGAATTGAAGAAATTACAGCTGAAATTGAAGTAGGGCGAATTTACTCTGGTAAAGTTACACGTATTGTTGATTTTGGTGCTTTTGTTTCAATTGGATTTGGAAAAGAAGGTTTAGTACATATTTCTCAAATTTCTGAAAAAAGAGTAGAAAAAGTTTCTGATCATTTAACAATTGATCAAATAATATCTGTAAAAGTACTAGAAATAGATCGTCAAGGTCGTTTGAGGTTGAGTATTAAAGAGACAGAAAATTTTATCATTTCTAATAAATCGATAAATAATAACATTATCTGATATAATTATTACTAGTTAATATTTTTTTTTAAAATGTTAAAACATTTTTTAATAAAATATAGATTTATATCTTTTCAAATAGTAACATATAGATAGAAATATTATAAAAATATTTTAGTTTAATAATTTTTATTGTATAAAAATAGACTTTTAATTTTAAAAAATAAATTCTAATAAATTACTAATGTGGTTTTTATAAATAACACAAGTTATTTATATATCTAAAAATTATTAGTAATAACTCATAAATAAAACTTTTGGTATTAAAAAAATCAATTTTTTATTTATTAAATCATTTCATTTGAGCCGGTTCACACTTTTCAATGAGAATAAATAAAATATTTTCATCATGAGCTATGTAGACTGGCCACTGTAACTTAAAAGGCATATCTACTGCATGACTCGTATTGAAAGCACATTTTCTTTTCTTGGTTTAAATCCTTTTATTATTCAATCTTTAACTGAAATGGGATATGTTAAACCTTCTCCTATTCAAGCAACTTGTATTCCTTTACTTTTAGAAGAACATGACGTATTGGGAATGGCACAAACTGGAAGTGGTAAAACAGCTGCTTTTGCATTACCTTTATTACATAATCTTAATATTAATTTAAAAGCTCCTCAAATATTAGTATTAGCTCCTACAAGAGAATTAGCAGTTCAAGTAGCTGAAGCTTTTTCTGATTTTTCTAAATATATGATCGGAATACATGTACTTCCTTTATACGGTGGTCAAAGATATGAATTACAGTTGCGTGCATTGCGACAAGGACCTCAAATCGTTGTAGGAACTCCAGGACGTTTATTAGATCATTTAAAGAGAGGAACTCTTAATCTTTCAAATTTACATGGATTAGTTTTAGATGAAGCAGATGAAATGTTACGGATGGGATTTATAGAAGATGTAGAAACAATTATGACTAAAATCCCTAAAGATCATCAAACTGCATTGTTTTCTGCAACTATGCCAGAAGCGATACGCCGTATTTCTAAACGGTTTATGAAAAATCCAAAAGAAATTAAAATAAAATCTAATGTCACTACACGTCCAGATATAAAACAAAGTTATTGGATGGTATATGGTAGAAAAACTGATGCATTAATTCGTTTTTTAGAGACTGAAGATTTTTCTGCTACTATTATTTTTGTTAGAACTAAAAATGCAACTTTAGAAGTATCTGAAGCTTTAGAACGTAATGGTTACAATAGTGCAGCTTTAAATGGAGATATGAATCAAGCATTAAGAGAACAAACATTAGAAAGATTAAAGAATGGTCGATTAGATATTTTAATTGCAACAGATGTTGCAGCTCGTGGTTTAGATGTTGATCGTATTAGTTTTGTTATTAATTATGATATTCCTATGGACGCAGAGTCTTACGTACATCGTATAGGTCGTACAGGTCGTGCTGGTCGTACAGGTCGTGCTTTGTTATTTGTTGAAAATCGTGAACGTCGTTTATTACGTAATATAGAACGTACTATCAAACAATCTATTCAAGAAGTTCAATTACCAAAAATTGAGTTGTTATGTCAAAGACGTCTTGAACAATTTTCAAAAAAAGTACAACAACAACTAGAAAGTCGAGATTTAGATGAATATACTGCTTTGTTAGATAAATTATATTCTTCAGATGATTTAGATATAAAAACTTTAGCAGCTGCTTTATTAAAAATGGCTCAAGGTGAACGCCCTTTAATTATAAAAACAGATTTACTAAAACGTTCATCTTCTTCTAAAAATACTTTTTTTTCAAAAGATGATCGTAGACGTGAAGATAACAGTCGTCA
This sequence comes from Buchnera aphidicola (Brevicoryne brassicae), assembly GCF_005082825.1. Taxonomy (NCBI): domain Bacteria; kingdom Pseudomonadati; phylum Pseudomonadota; class Gammaproteobacteria; order Enterobacterales; family Erwiniaceae; genus Buchnera; species Buchnera aphidicola. Next base: position 414,602 of record NZ_CP034882.1, on the reverse strand, counting down.
TAATCGATCACGTCGTGATAGTAAAGATATAGATTTATATCGTATTGAAATAGGACGTAATGATGGAATAGAAGTAAGACATATAGTCGGAGCAATTGCAAACGAAGGAAATATTAATAGTCGTAATATTGGTAATGTTAAACTTTTTTCTACTTATTCTACAATTGAATTGCCTAAAGGGTTATCTAAAGATCTATTAAATAAATTTACTCGTACTAGAATATTAAATAAATTGATCAATATAAAGTTATTACGAGATCCTAGAACATATGAAGGAAAAATGTCTAATAGGTCTCTATTTAGTAAAGATAGAAGCAGCAATCGTCGTTTTTCTGAAAATCGTATAAATAAATCTAATACATCTAAAAATGAATTAAAATCATCTTTTTTTCGTCGTCGAAGTGTTTAATTTTTTATTTTCTATGCCGCTTTGCGGCATATTAAACAATTTATTTTAAATAATATTAATGGAAAAATATATTTTTATATTGAATTAATTTTTTTAAATGCTGTTGCTTCAATTTCTATTTTTACATTTTTAGGAAGTGCTTGAACTTCTATACACGATCTAGCAGGAAATTTTGAATCATTATCTAAAAAAAATTTCATATAAATTTCATTGATAATATCAATTTTTTTTAATTCGGTAGTAAAAACTGTTGTTTTTATAATATCCTTAACTAAGAATCCTGATTCAATTAAAATTGACTTTATATTAGTTAATACAACATACGTTTGTTCAGCAATATTTTTTGGAATGTAATTAGACTTTACATCAATAGGTATTTGCCCAGACAACATAATAAAATTATCAATTTTTATAGCTTGTGAATAAGGACCAATGGGTTTAGGTGCATTTTTAGTTTTAATTATATAATTCATATAATACCATTTTTATATATTTAATATAACAATTACAATTATCAATATGATAACACTATGTTTTTAGGAAATTCTTTTTCACAATATTTACATTTTAAATCCATATTAGAAAATTTATTTTTTTTAAAAATAAAACTAGAAGTAATGAAATTATGATGACTCACACAATTACTATTTGGACAAATGAGAATTCTATCTATTTTTTTAGGTAGAGTAGGAAAGGTTTTTCCGACTAGATTGTATTCATTAATATAATTTACAGTTGCATGCGGAGCATAAATTGCTAATTGATTAATTTGATCATCACTTAAAAAAGTATTTTCAATTTTAATAATATCTTTTTTCCCTAATTTTTTAGAAGGTAAGTTTAAACCTATAGTGATACGTTTTTCTGTTTCTGTAAATCTAAACAATGATAGTAACTTAAATCCTATATGAGCTGGGATATGATCGATTACGCTACCAGATCTAATTGCTTCTACTTGAAGTTTATTAATTTGCATACTTTTGTTCTTAGTGTTTCTCTATTAATACTAAAGATAAAATAGCTTGACGAGCATAAATTCCATTTGCTGCTTGTTTAAAATACCATGCATACGGTGTTTGATCTACATCATAATCTATTTCATCTATACGAGGAAGAGGATGTAATATTTTTAAATTTTTACGTGCATGTTTCAAAGTTTTAACATGTAGTACAAATTTTGATTTAGCATTTGCATATTCAGTAGAATCAAGTCTTTCTTTTTGAACTCGTGTCATATAAAGAATATCTATTTCAGAAATTATTTCTTCAATATTTTTGCATCTTTTCCAAAAAATTTCTTTTTTTTGAAGCATATCATTAATGTAATTTGGCATGATTAATGCATCAGGTGAAATAAAAAAAAATTTATTATCTTTAAATTTAGCTAGTGCTTGCGTTAATGAGTGTACTGTTCTTCCATATTTCAGATCTCCAACCATGGCAATATTTAAATGAGAAAGTCTATCTTGAGTTTCTTTAATAGTAAATAGATCTAAAAGTGTTTGTGTTGGATGTTGATTTGCTCCATCTCCTGCATTAAATATTGGTGTTCCATTAGAAAACTCAGTCGCTAAACGTGCAGATCCTTCTTGAGGATGTCGAATAATAATTGCATCAACGTAAGAACTAATTACTGATATAGTATCTGATAATGTTTCTCCTTTTTTTTTTAAAGAAATATTGTTTCCATCAGGAAATCCTATTATTGACGCTCCTAATCGATAAACGGCTGTTTCAAATGATAAACGAGTACGAGTAGACGCTTCAAAAAAACAACTAGCTATAATTTTATTTTTTAATAAATTAGGTTGTGGTTTTTTTTTAAGAATTTCAGATTTTTTTAAAACTAACTCTAGTTCGTTGCGTTTAAGTTCATTAATCGAAATAATATTCTTTTTGAATAAAGGATTTCTCAACTTTGTTTTCCTTAGTAATTTCAGAAAAGAAACTATGTGATACTTTTAGTATATAAATATAAAACCCTATAAAAAATATTTGATAACTAGTCAACATATGTACATAAACAATATTATTAAAAATATTTAATTTTAAGTGTATTTACAGTGTTTTACAAGCTAATTGTTTTTGATAGACTAGATACAAGAATGGCTTTTATAGTATGTAATCTATTTTCTGCTTGTTCAAAAATGGTTTCTTCATGTTTTTGAAAAATATTGTCTGTTATCTCCATTCCATTTTCAAATCCATATTGTTTTAATATAGATCTTCCTATGTCTGTTTGTTGATCGTGTAAAGCAGGAAGACAATGTAATATTTTTACTTGAGAATTTTTAGTCGCATTTAACATAAAGTCATTAACTTGATAAGATTTTAATAACTGAATTCTTTTTTTCCATGTTTTTTCAGATTCTCCCATAGAAACCCAAACGTCAGTATAGATGAAATCTGCATATTCTACACCCTTTTTAATATTTTCAGTACATATTATTTTACCTTTTTTTTCTTTTGCTTTTTCTTGGCAAAATGCAAACAATTCTTTTTGTGGCCAGCATTCTTCAGGAGATACTAAACGTAAATCTAGTCCAATTAGTGATGCTGCTTCTAAAAAACTGTTCCCCATATTATTACGTGTGTCACCAACATATGCACATTTTATTTCATTAAATTTTCTTTTAGGATATATTTCTTTAATAGTCATCAAATCAGCAAGTAATTGTGTAGGATGAAATTTTTCGGTTAAACCGTTCCATACTGGTGCTTTTGAGTATTTTGCTAAAATTTCTATTGTTCTATGTTGATGACCTCTATATTGAATACCATCATATAATCGACCAAGTACTTTTGCTGTATCCTGAATTGATTCTTTTGATCCTAAATGTGTACTACCAGGTCCAAGATAAGTAACATGTGCCCCTTGATCAAATGCAGCAATTTCAAAAGAGCATCTTGTACGAGTGGATTCTTTTTCAAAAATTAAAGCTATATTCTTTTTTTTAAGTAATTGAATTTCTTTATTATTTTTTTTATCTTTTTTTAATTTTTGAGCTAATTTTATAATTGTTTTTAATTCTAGAGAGGAAAAATCTAATAATCTTAAACAATTACGATGATAAAGATTATTCATATTCTAAAGTCTCAGTATTATAAAAATATATTTTTAATAAAATTAAATTTAAATTAAAAATTTTATTAAAAATAAAAATATTACTACTAGTATATAATATTTTTTTATATTGTAGTAATGTTAATAATAATAGATATTGTTAAATATAAAAAAATTATACTTTAAATAGAGTAAATATCATGAAATTTCTTGTAAAAAACTGTTTTTTAGATAAAGAAAAGACAGATTGTATAATAATTGGTCTGTTTGATTCATGCAAACTTTCTATTTCTGCTAATTACTTAGATAAATGCAGTGGTGGTTATATTACTTCTTTACTAAAATTAGGTGATATTAAAGGTGAAGTAGGTGAAACAATTATGTTATACAATGTTCCTAGAATTTTTTCTAAAAGAATACTTTTAGTAGGTTTAGGAAAAGAAAGTAAAGTTACTAGATCGATTTTAAAAGAAATATTTAAAAATATCATAAAAAAATTGAAAAAAACATCTGTAAAAAATATTATATGTTCTTTTTCTGAAATAGATATTAATAGTGAAAATAATATATATTGGTTAATTAGATCAATAACTCTTTTTATACATGAATATTTATATAGAATCACAAAAATAAATCATGTTCTTAAAAAGAATATTCATTTTAATGCAATTATATTAAACATCTTAAAAGAAAATGAATTATTTATAGCAAAGAAATCTTTAAAACATGCATTAGCTATTAACACTGGAATAGTATCTACTAAAAATATTAATAATTTACCACCTAATATTTGTAATCCTTTATATTTATCTTATAAAGCAAAAAAACTGTCTAAAAAATACCCAGAAAATGTTATTGTTGAAGTAATTAATATGGAACAAATGAAAAAATTAGGAATGAATGCTTATGTATCTGTTGGAGATGGATCTAAAAATAAACCATTTATGTCTGTAATAAAATATTCTGGAAACAATAATACTAGTAATGATAAAACAATTGTATTAATAGGAAAAGGTTTAACTTTTGATTCTGGAGGAATATCTATCAAACCAGCATTAAATATGCATGAAATGAAATATGATATGTCTGGTGCTGCAGCAGTTTATGGAGTTATAATTATGGTAGCTGAATTAAAATTACCTTTGACAATTATAGGAGTTTTAGCTGGATGTGAAAACATGCCAGGAAGTAATTCTTTTAGACCAGGAGATGTCTTGACGACTATGTCAGGTAAAACAGTAGAAGTATTAAATACTGATGCCGAAGGACGTTTAGTATTATGTGATGTATTAACATATGTAGAACGTTTTTCTCCAAACGTGGTTATTGACATTGCTACATTAACCGGAGCATGTGTGATAGCATTGGGAGAATCTGTAAGTGGTTTTTTTACAAATAATGAATATTTAGCTAATGAATTTAAAAAATCTTCAAAAGAAACAGATGATAAAATATGGCGTCTACCTTTATTTTCAGAATATCAAAAACAAATAAGTTCTTCTATTGCAGATTTTTCTAATGTAGGAAATGGTAAGGCTGGTGCTATAACTGCAGCTTGTTTTCTTTCTAATTTTGCAAAAAAATATAATTGGGCACATTTAGATATTGCAGGAACTGCTTGGAAATCAGGAACAGATAAAGGCGCTACTGGTCGTCCTGTTGAACTCTTATGTCAATTTTTATTGAATCAACTAAATAATATATATTAATACATTATCTTTTTTATAATATGGTAATATCTTCTTTTTATTTATAAATAGTGAAATAAAATGAAAAAAAATTATAATCCTAAATATATTGAAGAGTCTTTATATGATTTTTGGGAAAAAAATGGATACTTTAAACCTAATAATCTAAAAAAACCAACTTTTTGTATTATGATGCCACCTCCTAATATTACAGGCAATTTGCATATGGGACATGCTTTTCAACAAACAATTATGGATGTATTAGTTCGTTATCATAGGATGCAAGGAAAAAATACTCTTTGGCAAATTGGAACAGATCATGCTGGAATAGCAACACAAATATTAGTTGAGCGTCAAATATTTTTAGAAGAAAAAAAAACTAAAAAAGACTACAGTAGAGACGATTTTATTAAAAAAGTTTGGATTTGGAAAAAAAAATACAATAGTATTGTAACTAAACAAATGCGACGTTTAGGAATTTCTGCTGATTGGGATCGTGAAAAATTTACTTTAGATCCTGATATCTCTTTTGCTGTTAGAGAAGCGTTTATTATATTTTATAAAAATAACTTTATTTATCAAAAAAAAAGGTTAGTACACTGGGATTCAAAATTAGAAACCGTAATATCAGATTTAGAAGTTAAACATCGTTTAGAAAAAGGTAAAAGATGGTTAATTAAATATCCAATTGTTAAAAATAATGTTTTTTCAAATTACAATATTAAATATTTAATAGTTTGTACAACTAGACCTGAAACTTTATTAGGAGATACAGCTATTGCAGTAAATCCTAAAGATAATAAATATAACCAATTTATTGGTCAATTCGTAAAATGTCCTTTAGTTGATAGAATTATTCCGATTATTGGAGATGAATATGCTGATATAGATAAGGGAACAGGTTGCGTTAAGATCACACCAGCACATGATTTTAATGATTATAAAGTAGGGTTTAATCATAAATTACCCATGATTAACGTTTTTTCTTTTGATGGAAAAATTAAATGCGTTTCTGATGTTTATGATTATAATGGAAAAAAATCTGATGTATATAGTAGTTCTATTCCAATTTCTTTTCAAAAATTAGATATTTTATCTGCACGAATTAAAATTATCGAAGAAATTAAAAAATTGGGATTATTAAAACAAGTAGAAGAATGTGAAATTACTATTCCTTATAGTGATCGAAGTGGCGCCATTATTCAACCTATTCTCACAAATCAATGGTATTTAAAAACATTGAAAATGGCTAAAGTAGCTCTTAATGCTGTTAAAGAAAAGAAAATAAAATTTATACCTAAACAATATGAAAGTATGTATTCATCTTGGATGAATAATATCGAAGATTGGTGTATTTCTCGTCAATTATGGTGGGGTCATAGAATTCCTATATGGTATGATGATAAAAAAAATATATATGTTGGACAAGATGAAGAAACAATACGTAAACAATACTCTTTATCAAAAAAAATCTTATTAAAACAAGATGAAGATGTATTAGATACATGGTTTTCTTCTGGATTATGGACTTTTTCTACTTTAGGTTGGCCTAAAAAAACAACATTTTTAAAAATTTTTCATTCTACTGATGTCTTAGTAAGTGGTTTTGATATTATTTTTTTTTGGATTGCTAGAATGATTATGTTGACAATGTATCTTATTAAAGATGATAAGGGAAAACCTGAAGTACCATTTAAAAATGTTTATATAACAGGATTAATTCGAGATGATCAAGGCATCAAAATGTCAAAATCAAAAGGTAATGTAATCGACCCATTAGATATGATAGATGGAATTTCTTTAGAGAATTTAATTGCAAAAAGAACGAGTAATTTATTGCAATCAAATTTATCTAATAAAATTATTCAACGTACTAAAAAACAATTTCCTAAGGGTATTAATTCGACTGGAACCGATGCATTACGTTTTACCTTTTTTGCATTAGCGTCTAACACACGTGATATAAATTGGGATATGAATAGATTAAAAGGGTATCGAAATTTTTGTAATAAACTTTGGAATGCTAGTCGATTTGTTTTAATAAACACTAAAAATCATCATTTTTTTACAGTTGATTTTACAGAGGATATGTTGTTAATAAATAAATGGATTTTGATACAACTTAATAATACAGTTAAATCATATCGTGATGCATTAGATACTTATCGTTTTGATATTGCTGCTAATGTTTTATATGATTTTATTTGGAATGTGTTTTGTGATTGGTATTTAGAATTTACAAAAATAATTATTAAAGATGGTTCTGATAAACAAATTTATACTACTAAAAATATTTTAGTTTATACTTTAGAATTAGTTTTAAGACTATGTCATCCTGTTATTCCATTTATAACAGAAGCGATTTGGCAACGTATAAAATCAATTACTAATATAAAAGAAAAAACAATTATGTTACAAACTTTTCCAAAATATAATAGTAAATTAATTGATGAAAAAGTGGTCAATGACGTGAATTGGATAAAAGAAATAGTTATTTTTTTAAGACAAGTTAGAACTAATATGCGTGTTAATTCTAGTAAATTACTACCATTATTTTTTTATAATACAACTTTTGAGCAAAAAAATATTATTAACGAAAATATTTTATTTTTAAAAAAAATAGCTTTTTTAGAAAGTATTACAATATTGTTTGAAAAATATGATGAAAATTTATATATAAAGAAAATAATTAATGAAATGGAAGTAATGATTCCTATATTAAAATTAGTAGATGTAAAAGTAGAATTGATAAGATTAAAAAAAGAAGAACAAAAAATTCAAAGCAATATTTTAGTTATACAAGAAAAACTTTTAAATAAAAAATTTGTACTCTATGCTCCAGAAAAAATAGTAAATCAAGAAAAAAATAAATTATTGAAATTAAATAAAATATATACAGAATTATCTCAACAGATAAAAAAATTTACAAATTTATCTCATATATAATAATATTTTTATTTTTGAATAAGTTCATATGAGTATATTTTAAAAAAAATAATATTATTAATAATTTTAAATCATTTTTATTAATTACAACTGAAGGTATTTTTTAATGTCAGTTTTACATAATGTTATTTCTAAAAAAGAATTAAAAAAACGAATGTTATCTGAAATAATAGAACGTTTAACTTTATCTTTTTATAAATATTTTAACATAAAAAACCCTCAAGAATATCGAGATAAAATTTATCAAAATTTTTATAAAAATAATGTTTTAGGAAGAATTTATATTGCGAATGAAGGCATTAATGCGCAGATAAGTGTACCAGTAAAAAACTATTCTTTTATAAAGAGTTTTTTATATCAATTAGATTCAAAATTAAATAATTTACGTATCAATAAATCATTAAATAATAAAAAATCTTTCTGGGTACTTTCAGTTAAAACAAGAAAAAAAATTGTATCAGATGGAATCGAAGAGCATTTTTTTAATCCTAAAAATGTTGGTGTTTATATTAAATCAAAACAAGTTAACTTGATGTTAAATGACAAAAAAACAATCTTTATCGATATGAGAAATTCTTATGAATATGCAATTGGTCATTTTGAAAATGCAATAGAAATTGAAAGTTCAACCTTTCGAGAACAATTGCAAAAAGTTATAAAAATAATGCAACATGCTAAAAATAAAAAAATTGTCATGTACTGTACCGGTGGAATTCGTTGTGAAAAGGCCACTGCTTGGATGCGTTTTAACGGTTTTAAATATATTTATCATTTAGAAGGTGGAATTATTGGTTATGTACATGACGCTAAAAAAAACAATTTACCAATTCTTTTTAAAGGGAAAAATTTTGTTTTTGATTATCGTATGTCTGAAAAAATTTCTAATGAAATAATATCATATTGTAATCAGTGCCAAAAACCTTCAGATATTTATGTAAATTGTAAAAATAATTCATGTCATCTTCTTTTTATTCAGTGTATAAATTGTTCTAATATTTTTAATTATTGTTGTTCTTTTCAATGTATGAAAAAAACATAATATTATTATATTAATTCTAATTAAATTTTAATTTTTATATTTTATAATAGATTTTTCTAAATCTTCCCAATGTATTATTTGTGTTTCTAGTTCTTTTTCTTTTTCAGTTAAAGCTTTTAATATTGGTAATTTGTCTTTTAAATTGTTTTTAAAAAAATTTATTTGATTTATCTCTTTTTGTAATTTTTTAATATGAAATTCTGTTTTTTCTATTTTAAATAACATATTATCTAAATCTTTTTTTAATTTTTTTTGTATTATATTTACAGAAAAAGTATTTTTTTTATTTTTTAATTTTTTGTAAATTTTTTTTTCTTTTTTAAAAGAGTTACAATTACCAATATAAGTATTAATTATTCCATCATTTTCAAATTTCCAACATTTTTTTATGGTATTTTGAATAAAACTTTCATCATGACTAACTATTAAAACAGTTCCTTGGTAATTAATAATAATTTTTTCTAATAATTCTAAACTGTCTAAATCTAAGTCATTTGTAGGTTCGTCAAGAATTAAAACATTGCTTGGTTGTAAAAATAGTTGTGCTAATAACAATCTGTTGCATTGACCACCAGATAATGTTTTTACTAATGATTTTAACTCATTAGGTTTAAAAAGAAAATTATTTAAATATTTTATTAAATATTGTTCTTTTCCATAATTCATATTTTCTATAATAGATTTGTTTGGATCTAAAGAAGATCTATTTTGATCAAAATAAGATATTTTTAATCTTGTATTTTTATAAATTTTTCCTTTTTGAGGTTGTTTTTCTCCCATGAGAATTTTAATCATTGTACTTTTTCCACATCCATTATCTCCAATTAATCCTAATTTATCACCGTGTTCAATTATTGATGAAAAATTTTTAATAATAAATTTATTATTTATAGAAAAGTTTACGTTTTCTAACTTAAAAAGAATTTTTCCTAAATAATTTTTAGATTCATTTATTTTAATTTTACCTAATTGTTCTATTTTCTGATAATTATCATTTTCTTTTCGTAATATTTGTAAACTTTTAACTCTTCCTTCATTTCGAGTAGAACGTGCTTTAACACTTGTTCTAATCCATTTTTCTTCTTTTTTTAAATTTTTATCGAATATTTTTTTTTTTGTTTTCTCAATACGATTACTTTCATTTTTTAATTTGATAAAATTTTTATAATTTCCTGGCCAAGAAACTAATTTCCCACGATCAATATCTATAATACGTGTGCATATATTTTGAATAAAATTTCTATCATGTGACACAAATAATATACTTCCAGGAAATTTATTTAAAAAACTTTCTAACCATTTTACTGTTTTTATATCTAAATGATTAGTAGGTTCATCTAACAATAATACATCAGGTTGTCCTATTAACACCCGACTTAAAGTCACTTTTCTTAATAAACCACCAGATAGTTCGGATAATAAAGTATTTTTTTTTAGTTGAATTATTTCGATTATTTTTATAATTTTTATATGATCTTTTATATTTATTTTTTTTGTATTTAATATAATATCATTGTTACTTGTTGTATTTTCTTGGTTTAGTCCTAAACTAATAAAATCATATATAGAAATATCAACATTATTAGGATTTTTTTGTTCTAAATAAGATATTTTTATGTTTTTTTTATAAAAAATTTTCCCGTTATCTAAATCTTGTGCTTGATTGATAATTTTTAAAACAGTAGATTTTCCAGCTCCATTTTTACCAATTAAACATATTCTTTCACGTTTATTAATATAAAATGTACTATTTTTTAAAATTTCTAAATTGCTAAAAGATAAATAAGCGTTTTGAATACTAACAAGAGACATAAATTTTCTATCCTTGAATTTGTTGAGAATGTTTAATTATCCAGGAATGGTAAATTTTTGAATCGTTTATATAATCTTTAGATTGAGTTTTTTTTGTAATATTCTTTGCATATAATTTTATTTTATCAAGAACATCTAAGTTAATTTTAAAATTATGTGTAGAACTTGAAAAAATAATATTACCGTCTTGACGTAAAATTCTTTTTAAATCTTTAATAAGATGAAAAAAATCTCTTTTTAATTCAAAGGATTTATTCATTTTTTTTGAATTTGAAAAAGTAGGTGGATTAATAAATATAAGATCAAATTTTTTTTTAGTTGTTTTTATCCAATTCAAACAATTTGTTTGAATAAAATTATGTTTAGAACCAGATAAATTATTAATAGACATATTTCGTATAGACCACTGTATATAAGTATTAGATATATCTATGCTAGTTGTACTATTTGCATTTCCTAATCCAGCATAAACAGTTGCAGTTCCAGTATATGAAAATAAATTTAAAAAATCTTTTCCCTTAGACATTTTTCCTATTAATTTTCTTATTAGTCGTTTTTCTAAAAACAATCCAGTATCTAAATAGTCTGTTAAATTTACTAAAAATTTTGCATGATGTTCTTTTATTTCTATAAAATTATTTTGATTAAATAATTTTTGATATTGTGTTTTATTTTTATTTTTTTGTCTAATTTTTAATATTATATTATTAATATTAATAGATAATATTTCTTTAGTATGATAAATAGCATTACATAATCTTTTATGTGCTTTTTTATAATTTATTATTTTAGGAGCTTTATATTCTTGAAGAACTATCCATTTTTTATAAATATCTATTATTATATTATAATTTGGTAAATCAGCATTGTATACACGAAAACATTCTATGTTTTCTTGTTGTGTCCAATTATTTAATTTTTTAAAGTTTTTAGTTAATCTATTTTGAAATTCATCACTTTCAGTAATAGAAGAATGTAAGAAAATTTTATAGTTTTTTTGAGTACAATTTAATGCACCATTTCTTAAAATATATTCTTTATGTGATTGCATTTGTAAAAAATTTAACAAAAAATTTGATGAACTAAAGACTGATAATTGCCAGTTTTTAAAATATTTTTTTGATATCATACTTAATTGTACATATAATCCAACTAGTTGACTTTCTGTTTGTTCTCTTTCTCCATATGGCGGATTGCTTAATAATATTCCAAATTCTTTTTTATTATAAGTATTTTTTAAATTGTTTAAGTTTTTTGTGAAAAATTGAATAATGTTTGATAATCCTGCATTTGATGTGTTTATTTTGGCTTTTTCTATAATTTCAGCATTGTAATCGTATCCTATAAAATAATTTTTAGAACATTTTTGTAATCCTATTTGAAATCTTTTTTGTGCAGTTTCGAATACATTTTCCCATAAACTTTTATTATATTTTTTCCAGAATTTAAAACCCCATTTTACTCTGTTTAATCCAGGTGCTTTATCACACGACATCATTGCTGCTTCAATTAATAATGTCCCTGATCCACACATAGGATCTATTATAGGAGTATTTTTTATCCATCCTGAATTTAATACTATTGCTGAAGCTAAATTTTCTTTAATAGGAGTGGAATGACAAAATTGACGATAACCTCTTTTATATAAAGCATCACCACTTAAATCTAACATAACATGCATTATATTTTTATTTGATATTAATACTTTTATTCTAATATTAGGAGAAATACGATCAACATTTGGACGACAACCATATTTTTTATTAAATTGATCAACAATGGCATCTTTTACTATTAAAGATCCAAATAAACTATTACGAACAATATTATTAGTTCCTTTACAATTTATCATAAAAGTATTGTTTACATTAAAAAATTCAGTCCAATTAATATCATATATATTATTATAAAGGTCCTTGATATTATTGATTCTAAATTTTTTTATATATAAAAAAATTCGTGATGCAATACGACTCCACATTAAACTTTGATACAATAATAATTCATTTGCTTCATAGTAAATTCCTCCACGTTTTACATTTAAAATTTTAACTCCTATATCTAACAGTTCTTGTTCTAATAAATTTTCAGTTCCAAAATTTGTACTTGCAAATAAACAGTTCATTTTAATTTTTTATAATTGATTTAATCAAATAGTATATTACATACTTTTTTTGTATATTTATATAAAATTTATTAATAAATATCCAACATGAAATTGGATATATATAAATATTTTTTCAATAGATATAAATAAAAATTTTTATATGTTTTGGATGATTTTTCTAATAAGTTTCGGACCATGATATATTAATCCAGAATAAATTTGTATTAAAGTAGCTCCTGATTCTATTTTTTCTTGTGCTGCATGAATTGAATTGATTCCACCTACTCCAATAATAGGAATTTGCTTTTTTAAATGTTCTGATAATATTGAAATTATATTAGTACTTTTTTTTTGTAAAGGTAATCCACTTAAGCCTCCTTTTTGAACATTATTTTTCAAATTAAACATTGATGAGTGATTTAATGTTGTATTAGTCGCAATAACTGCATCTATTTCGTATTGAATTAATTTTTTTGAAATTTGCAATAATTCTTTTTTTGAAAGATCCGGTGAAATTTTAATAGCTATTGGAACATATTTTAAATACCTTTTATTTAATTCTTTTTGCTTTTTTTTTACATGATATAATAAATTTTCAAAAATAATTCCATGTTGTAATTTTCTTAAATTAATAGTATTTGGAGATGAAATATTAATAGCAATATAACTAGCGTAAAGATAAATTTTTTCTATACATATTAAATAATCATTAATTGCATTGTTCATACTCGTATCTTTATTTTTTCCAATATTTACACCTATAACTCCCTTAAAATTAGATTTTTTTATATTTCTAATCAAATTATCTATACCTAAATTATTAAATCCCATTCTATTAATTATAGCTTCTTTTGAAGGAATTCTAAACATTCTGGGTTTAGGATTGCCGTATTGAGGTAAAGGAGTAACAGTACCAACTTCAATAAAACCAAAACCCATTCTTGATAAACAAGTTATATATTCTCCATTTTTATCTATCCCAGCTGCTGCTCCTAATCTGTTTTTAAATGTTAATCCCATACATTTAATTTTTTTTGATGGAATTTCATATGTAAAAAAAAATCTCTTATTAATTGAACTTTTTTAGAATTAAGGTATTTGAATACTAAAGTATGAGCTTTTTCTGGATCTAATAAAAATAATAGTTTACGAATGAAATAATAAAACATTATAATTCCTCTTTAACTTAAATTAAGATGATATAAAAACTTATAAAAAAATTTTATAAATTAAATAAATTGAAATATTTTGTATCTACAAACTATTTATCTGATTAGAAAAATATTATTTCTTTGTGATAACTTTTTTATTTATGTTATATTTTTAAATAAGAAATTAATTTTATTTATTAGAACATAAATTAACATACAGTTTTTATAGATATATGAAATAGCAAATAAGTATAATAGATAATTAGAATATACTATGAAACGATACGATTATCCAATAGTAAAAACACTTCTTGATACTGACGCATATAAATTTTATATGCAACAAGCTGTGTTTTGTAATTATAAAAATGTAGAGGTAATAGCTGAATTTGTTTGTAGGGGAGAGAATGTTTTAGGTTGTTATTCTGATGCTTTATTAGAACAGATCAATATGATGAAATTTTTATCTTTAAGTGATGAAGAATATGTTTATATGAATTCTTTTCCATTTTTTAAACAAGAATATTTACATTGGTTAAGAAATTTTCGTTATAATATTTCTCAAGTAAAAATTCATAATCATCAAGGTCAGTTAAATATTCGTATAAGTGGTTTATGGAAAGAAGTAATATTATGGGAAGTGCCAATTTTAGCACTAATTAGTGAACTGTTTCATAGAAATTTTTCTCCAGACATTACTTCTAAAACTGCTATAAAACATTTAGATTATAAATTAATGAAATTTTTTAATTTCACTAAACATATAGATTTATCTCGTTTAAAAATTGTTGATTTTGGAACAAGAAGAAGATTTTCTTATGATGTGCAATATTCAGTTATTAAAAGATTAAAAGAAAAATTTCCTTTTTTAATAGGTTCGAGTAATTATCATATATCTCGTATACTAAAATTATCACCAGTAGGAACTCAAGCTCATGAGTGGTTTCAAGCACATCAACAAATTAGTTCAAATTTAAAAGAAAGTCAGACTTTAGCTTTAAAAACATGGTTGTATCAATATAAAAATTATTTAAGTATAGCACTTACAGATTCTATTAATATGGATTCTTTTTTACGTGATTTTGACTTTTATTTTACTTCTTCATACCAAGGAATCAGACACGACTCAGGAGATCCAGTAAAATGGGGAGAAAAAGCTCTTAAACATTATGAAAAGTTAGGTATCGATCCTAGTACTAAAACATTATTATTTTCAGATAATTTAAATCTTAAAAAGATTATATCTCTTTATCAAAAATTTAACCATAGAATTAATGTTGTTTTTGGTATAGGCACAAAATTAACATGTGATATTCCTTATGTAAAGCCGCTAAATATAGTAATAAAATTAGTAAAATGTAATGGAAGACCTGTTGCTAAATTATCTGATAGTCCAGGAAAAACTTTTTGTTTAGATAAAAAGTTTTTAAGAAATTTGTGTAAAGTTTTTAACGTATCATTAAATAATAGGTAATATATAAAAAGGTTTATAATATACTTATAATTTGTGATAAAAGTTTATTAACACACTATTTTAAAAAATATTTTTTATTTTTTTATTTTAAATAAGACAAGTATAAAAGGAAAGTTTTTATGAATACAGTATCGATATCAGATATATATAAAAATGATATTATCGTTAATAGTTTAATTACTGTATCTGGATGGGTTCGAAGCCGCAGAGATTCAAAATCAGGCTTTTCTTTTATTACAATTTATGATGGTTCATGCTTTTATTCTGTTCAAGTAATTGCTAATAATACTTTATCTAATTATTATGAAGAAATCTTGCATCTAACTATTGGATGTTCTGTGACACTTAGTGGAATTTTAATACTCTCTATTGGTAATAAACAAAAATATGAAATTCAAGCAAAAAAAATTAAAGTTTTAGGTTGGATTAAACAACCAGATACTTATCCTATATCTGCTAAAAAACATAGTTTAGAATATTTGAGAGAAGTTTCTCATTTAAGACCTAGAACGAATTTAATAGGAGTAATAGTTCGGATAAGAAATTGTATTTTACAATCTTTACATAATTTTTTTTATAAAAAAAATTATTATTGGATACCAACTCCTATTATTACCGGACTAAATACTGAAGGTGCCGGAGAAATGTTTCGGATTTCAACTTTAGATATGCACAATATTCCTAAAAAAAAAGATGGATCCGTTGATTTTAAAAAAGATTTTTTTGGAAAAGAATCTTTTTTAACTGTTTCGGGACAACTAAATTTAGAAACATATGCTTGTTCTTTATCGAAAGTTTATAGTTTCGGCCCTACTTTTCGTGCTGAAAATTCTAATACTAGTCGTCATTTAGCAGAATTTTGGATGTTAGAAGTAGAATCAGCTTTTACTGATTTAAATGATATATCAGATTTTGCTGAACATATGTTAAAATATATTTGTAAATCTCTTTTAAAAAATTGTATTGAAGATATTAATTTTCTTAAAAAGCATATTGATGCTGATATCATTAATCGTTTAAATAAAGTTGTACTATTAGATTTTATACGTATAGATTATATAGAAGCCATAAATATTTTACTTGATTCTAGAATTAAATTTGAAAAATCTGTGTTTTTTGGTGTTGATTTATCTTCTGAACATGAACGTTTTCTTGTAGAAAAATATTTTAAAATTCCTGTTATAATAAAAAATTATCCAAAAAAATTGAAAGCATTTTATATGAGATTAAATGATGATAACAAAACTGTTGCAGCAATAGATTTATTAGTTCCAAATATTGGAGAATTGATAGGTGGCTCTCAACGTGAAGAACGTATTGAAGTTTTAGATAAACGTTTATTAGAATTAGGATTAAAAAAAGAAAATTATTGGTGGTATAGAGATCTTCGTAAATATGGTACAGTGCCACATTCAGGATTTGGGATGGGTTTTGAAAGATTAATTTCTTATATTACAGGAATTTCAAATATAAGAGATGTTGTTCCATTTCCTCGTACTGTTAATAATTCTAATTTCTAAAAAAATTTTTAATATTTATTCAGAAAGCATTTTATTATATTAATTTTTATATAAAAAAAAATAACTGTTATTTTTTATTAAAGTATACATTGATATATAATTTATATATTCATTAAAAAGGTAATATAAAAAATTATGATAAATCGTAAATCCTTAGCAATTGCAATACCATTATTATTATCTGCTAGTAATGGAGTTAATGCTGTAGATATTTTTAACAAAAATGGTAATAAACTAGAATTATATGGTAGTCTTAATCCTAATCATGAATTTTCTCATAAATTTTTATCAAAAAAAATTGAATCGCATAATGATAGTACAAATGCTATTCTAGGTTTATCAGGAAAAATAAATATTACTGATGAACTTTTTAGTTATGCTACCGTTGAATATAAAACTGATTTTTTTTCACCAGAAGATACAGTTAATAATAAACAAGAATCAAATACTGTACGTTTGGGTTATGCAGGTTTTAAATATGGAAATTGGGGTTCAATAGATTATGGTCGTAACTATGGTATTTTTCATGATGTAGAATCTTTAACAAATCACACACCATATATTACCAAAAATAGTGCTTTTAATAATAATGATTCCTATATGATAGGTAGAAATAATAGTCTTCTTACTTATAGAAATAATAATATTTTTGGTTTGTTTGACGGAATTAGTTTTGCATTACAATATAAAGATGAATCTAAGAACAAAATTGTTAATCAAGAAAATAGTTCCACTTGGGGAGCATCTTTAAAATATGAAACTGATGTGGGATTAACTGCTATTGGTTCTTGTTTTTCTTCTGAAAGATCTAAATATAATGACAAAGAAAAAAATGAAAAAATTCCTTCTATAAATGCATATGGATTAGGTTTTAAATATGATGCAAATGATATATATATTGCCGCTTTTTATGGTGCAGGTAGTAATTTAAAACCATTTAATGTGAATGATAAAAACAATGATCCATCTAGTGAATCATATATAAATAAAATAGAAAATATTGAAGCAATTGCAGAGTATAATTTTCATTCTGGTTTTTATCCTTCTTTAAGTTATTTAGATTCTAAAGGACAAAATTCAAATATAAAACAAGATAATTTTGATCAAAATACTTGGGAATTAGCAAAACAAATAAATATTTCTACTCGTTATGAATTCAATAAAAATATTTCTACATATATGAATTATAAAATTAATTTATTAAAGAGTAGTAATAAATTTATTAAAGAAAATAATATTCCTACAGATAATATTATTGGTGCTGGAGTTGTTTATCAATTTTAATATTTTTAAAATATATATTTTTTAAAATCAATTTCATATAGTATTGTAATAATTAAGAGTTAGAACTTTCTACTGATTTGTAAATAGAAAAATCTATTTTTTATACTAAAAATAGTATTATGTATGATAAATTTATATAATCTTCAGTAGAAAGCGCTACTCTTATTAAAAAAATGATTTTCTATAAATACATGTATTTTTTAAATAAAAAATTTTTGTTTTCATAAATAAAATTTTTCTGTTTTTAGAAATATTATTTCTCCTGTTTTAACTAATATTAATTTTAACGTTAAAAAAAAAGGCTCTTTATTTCCGGAAATATAACTTTCTAAATAATATTTTGCATGATTATTACGAGACAACAATATTGCAGTACTCGTGTTAATTAAATTTTTTATATTTAATAAACCTAGTTTTTTTTTATCTTTATCGATTATTTCGTTTGTAATAAAATTCACTTTATTAGTATTTTTAGAAATTTTATTTTTTATAATATTTGTTAATTTTTTTTTATCTATAATAGTATTTGTATTGTTTTTTAAAAAATTAACAAAAAATAATGTATTATTAGAAATAAATACATTTTTTGATTTTAAGATTTCTAAAATAATATTTTCTGCTGCAGTATCAAAATCTAAAAAAAGAAATTCTGAATTTTTTTCTTTTGTTGAATTTTTTTCTATTTTTTTTAAAATAGAACAACTATTGATAAAGATAACAATAAAAAATATAGACATTAAATTTTTAATAAAATTTTTTCCTTAAATTTAAAAATAAATTAATTTTTTTATATTACAGTGCATTTAATTTTTTACCTCCTAATAAATGCATATGAAGATAATTTATTTCTTGTCCTGCATTTTTATTACAATTAACAATTATTCTATATCCTTCTTTATTAATTTTTTTTTGTTTTGCAATATTAACAGCAACATAAAACATATGTCCTAAAATATCTTTGTTTTTTTTATTAATATCATTTGATGAAGCAATTAGGATATTAGGTATGACTAATATATGTATTGGAGCTTTAGGTTTTATGTCTTTAAAAGCAGTTACTATTTCATCTTCATAAATAATATTTGCTGGTATTTTTTTTTCAATAATTTTTTTAAAAATTGAATCGTTTGACATGATTTCAATCCTTTAAAACTTAAAATTTATATTTTATTTTAAAATAATTTTTTTATATATTTTTTATATGTTCTTCGATGGCTGTTTTAATGTTTTCAGATCTAGTACCAAAAACAGCTTGTATACCTGATCCTGAAATAATTATTCCTGCTGCACCAAGATCTTTTAAATCATTTTGTTTAACTTTAGATATGTCTAATACAGTAATTCTCAGTCTAGTAATACATGCATCTAAATTCTTGATATTGTTTTTTCCACCGAGCGCTTTAATAATATATGGTGCAATTTCAATATTATTTTTTAATAATGTATTATTTTGAATTTTTTCTCTTCCTGGTGTTTGTAAATTAAAACTAATAATTAATAAATAAAATATAATATAATATAAAAATCCATAAAATATTCCAATAACAGGAAAGAAAAGTATATGATTACTATTTCCACTTAATACTAAAAAATCTATAAAACCATGTGAAAAACTAGTTCCTGCGCGCATATCTAAAAAAATGCAAAGAGGAAAAGATAATCCAGCTAAAATAGCATGTATAAAATATAAAACAGGTGCAACAATAATAAATGAAAATTCAATTGGCTCGGTAATTCCTGTTAAAAATGCAGTTAAAGCTGAAGAGATCATAATACTACCTATTTTAGCCTTGTGTTCTTTTCTCGCCGAATGCCAAATGGCTAATGCTGCCCCAGGAAGACCATACATTTTAAAGATAAATCCCCCTGATAAATTTCCAGCTGTAGAATCACCCGCCATATACCTAGCAATATCTCCATGAAAAACTTGTCCTGCAGCATTAGTATATTCTCCAATTTGCATTTGAAATGGAACATTCCATATATGATGTAATCCAAATGGCACTAAAGCTCTTTCTACTAAACCATAAAGAGCAAAAGCAAGAATAGGATTTTGATAAGCAGCCCATTGAGAAAAAATTTGAATTTCATGTCCAATAGGAGGCCATATTATAGATAATATTGAACCTATTAATATCGTAGATAATCCTGAAATTATAGGAATAAATCTTTTTCCAGAAAAAAAACCTAAATATTCAGGTAATTGAATACGATAAAATTTATTAAACATATATGATGAAATTGCACCTGCAATAATCCCTCCTAATATACCAGTATCAGAAAGATGTTTATCTTTTATGATATCAATAGTTGTATCTAAAACTATTGGTTCGATTACTGACATTGTTTTAATTAAAATACCATAAGAAACGACAGCGGCTAATGCTGCAACACCATCATTTTTAGTAAAACCAAGAGCAACTCCAATTGCAAAAATTAAAGGCATGTTACTAAAAACAGATCCTCCTGTTTGAGCCATAAGTTGAGAAACAATATCCGGTAACAAGCTAAGATGTGCAGATCCTATTCCTAAAAGTATTCCTGCAATAGGTAATACTGAAACAGGTAACATAAGTGATTTACCAACTTTTTGAAGGTTTGCAAATACATTTTTAAACACGTTGAAAGACTCCTAAATATATATAAAAATTCAAAATGAATAACATATATACTTTATTTTTGAATAAACGTTTTCATATTTAAAAAAATAATAATTAAAAAGTTTTTTATATATTTATATTTTTTATATTAAATAATCTACGAAAATTTTTTGTTGTAATATTTGCTAGTATTTTTATATCTGTTTTCATTAATGAAGAAATGCATTGTGCTGTATTAAATAAATATGCAGGTTGATTTTCTAATCCTCGATGTGGTTCTGGTGATAAATATGGTGAATCTGTTTCTATTAATAAACGTTCTAATGGTATTTTTTTTATTGTATTTTTTAATTGTATAGCATTTTTAAAAGTAATAATTCCAGAAATAGAAATATAAAAACCTATATCTAATAATTTATATGCTGAATCATAGTTTTCAGTAAAAGAATGTAATACTCCTTTACAGTCTTGTGCATTTTCTTCTTTTAGTATTTTTATAGTATCATTTATAGCATTACGAGAATGTACTATAATTGGTTTTTTTACTTTTATTGCAATTCTGATATGTTCACGAAAAAAATCTTTTTGAATGTTTTTATTTTCTATTGAGTGGTAATAATCTAAACCAGATTCACCTAATGCCACTACATTTTTTAGATAAGATTGTTCTTCTATTTTTTTAGATATAATTTCTAATGTATGAAAATTTTTTAATTCTTTTTTGCAATTTAAGGGATGAATACCACAGGAATAATAAATATTTTTATTTTTTTGTGACATTTTTTGAATTTTATGAAAATTATTTATTGAAGTTGATACTGCTAGTAAATTTTTTACGTGGTTTTTATAAGACTTATTTAAAACATCTTCTAAACTTTTATGTAATAAATTATAATTTAATCTATCAATATGACAGTGTGAATCAGTTAAGAACATTATTTTATCTCTTTTATATAAGTAATTTCATAATTAAGTTAAAAGTACAAAATGTAAAATTTGTTCCCATCTGAGTAGTTGTTCCGTTAATAATAACTCATAATTTATTCCAGGTATATTTAATAGTCTATATCTGCATTGCATCCAAGTGCGGATACTAATGTCCAAAATAGAATTAGTATAATTATAAGAAATAAATTGAATAAGTGCTATTTGATCAATATTAGTTAAATATTTTTCTTTACTAAAATTGAACTTAATAGAATCAAATAATAATGAGCATATCCAGTTTATTTTAATTGTGCTATTTTTTTTATTTAAAATTTTTAATATTTTTAACATATTTTTATTTTTAAAAGCATTAAATAAACATTTATAAAAATTTTCTCTTTCTATCCATACTTCTTCATTAATAAATTTTTTTGCAGATATAGGTGAACCTTGATTGATTCTTAATGCAGTTAAACATGATCTATTTTTCTTAAATGTTTTTTTTTTCAACCATTTTATACTGTCTTTTTCTTTTGGAATAAATATTTTGTATAAAAGACAACGGCTATTTAAAGTTAAATGTAAATTAACATGATTATAACTTATAAGAAAAAACCAAGTATTTTTTGGAGGTTCTTCTAATGTTTTTAAAAAAGCATTTACTGCATATGGTGTTAAGTTTTCAATATTTGATAAAAAAATAATTTTATTTCCACCTTGTTGTGGATGTTTGAATATTTTTTCATTGATTATTCTTATATCATTAATATTAAATGTGTTATTTTTTAGGTAATGCCAATCTGGATGATTTCGAGCAACCATTAATTTACATCCATGACATTCATTACAACAGTTTATTCCTATAGGTTTAAGACACAACAACCATTTACTGATATACCAAATTAAATTAGATACTCCTATTCCTTTTTCAGTTTTTATAAGAAGAGCATGATGGGCTTTTTTTATTTGATATTGGTAAATAATATTTTTATATGGTTTCATTAACCAAGGATATAAGTTCATATAACTTGCTTATGTAGCCAATTTGACATTTTTTTTGTAATGTTTTTCGTTACAGTTTTTAAATCTAAATTAGCATTAATTTTTATAATTTTTTGATTTAGTTTGATGTTTTTTAAGTAAATTTTTCTAGCTTTTTTAAAGAAATTTAAAGATCTATTTTCAATTTGATCTAAAGGACTTCGCTTAAGTGCTCTTTTTAATCCTATTTTTGGAGATATATCTAAATAAATCGTTAAATCAGGAATAAAATCTTTTAAAAATAAATTTTTTAATTGAGTGATTATTGTTTTTTTAATCCCTAATCCTCCACCTTGATAAGCTAAAGAAGATAAATCATGACGATCACAAATAACCCATTTTCCATTTTTTAATGCAGGTTTTATTATTGTTTCAATTAATTGGATTCTTGCTGCATACATTAATAATAATTCAGTTTCTTTTATAAAATTATCTGTATCAAATTTTTTTTGTATTAATTTTCTTATTTCTTCTGCAATAGGTGTACTACCTGGCTGTCGTACTAATATTATATTTTTAATATTATATTGATTTAATATTTTTTTTATACATATACAGGCGTTAGTTTTACCTGCACCTTCCAATCCTTCAATTACAATAAATTTGTTTTTTTGCATTATTTATTTTTGAAAACGAGATTTAATATAATCAATAGATTCTTGTATAGTACTGATTTTTTCAGCATCCTCATCTGAAATTTCAATATCAAACTCTTCTTCTAATGCCATAATTAATTCTACTATATCAAGTGAATCTGCACCCAGATCTTCTGTAAAAGAAGATTTATTAATGATGTTTTCTTCTTTAATATCTAATTTATCAGTTATGATTTTTTTTATACGTTTTTCAACATTTTTCATTTTTATGGTCTCTATTATTTTTTAAATATAATTATTATAGTCTTTTAGGTATTATATCATAAACATGCCGCCATTTACATGTAATGTATGTCCAGTAATATATGATGATTTCTCTGAAGCTAAAAACATAACAGCATTAGCTACTTCTTTAGCATATCCTAATCTTTGCATAGGTATTTGAGATAAATATTTTTGATATTGCATCAAATTTAACGTTTTTATAAAATCTGTTTTAATAAATCCCGGTGAAACTATATTTACAGTAATACCTTTTGATGCAACTTCTAAAGCTAATGATTTATGAAATCCTATAAGTCCTGACTTCGAAGCACTGTAATTCACTTGTCCTTTATTGCCTGTATAACCAATTATAGAACTAATAGTAATAATTCGACCATATCTTTTTTTTATCATGGATTGAAGAACATATTTTATGAGATGAAAGATTGATGTTAAATTAGTTTTAATAACATCATTCCAATCTTTATCAGTCATTTTTATTAATAAATTATCTTTTTTAATACCAGCATTATTAATTAATATATCAATAGAATATTTTTTAGAAATATTTTTAATATTTTGTATGATAGAATCAGTGTTATTTAAATTTAAAACTAAACCAAATCCATTTTCTTTTAAATATTTATTAATTATATTAACTCCATTCTGAGTTGTTGAGGTTCCAATTATTTGAATTCCCTTTTTTACGAATTCTTCTGCAATTGCTTTTCCTATTCCGCGATTAGCCCCTGTAATTAATGCCGTTTTTTTGTTTTTTTTCATAACTTCCTTTGTTAATTTTTTTAAATGCTATTAGAAAATTTTTTAAATTATTTGTACTAAATGAAATAAAATTTTTATTTTTTTTATTTAAATTGGTTAAAATTTTATTAGGTCCTACTTCTAATATCATAAAAATTTTTTTTAGTTCTATTAAATTTATAATTTCTTGCCATCTTACAGTACTATAAATTTGTCTAATTAAGGCATTTTTAATTTTTTTGCCAGTATTTTCAAATTTTACATCAACATTATTGATTATTGGGATTTTTGGTGGACGTATAACGGTAACTTTTAATATTTTGTTTAACTTTTCACATATTGGTTTCATTAGTTCAGAATGAGCAGCTATGTTAATATTTAAGTTAAATATATTTTTAGCACCAAATTTTTTACATTTTAAACTGGTTTTGTATACAGCGTTTTTATCTCCTGATATTACAATTTGATCATGAGAATTTATACTAGCTAGAGATACTACTTGTTTTTTTGAATATATTGCACAAGCAGTTTGAACTATTTTTTTATCTATACCAATTATTGCATTCATTAAGGCAGGACGATTTATACTAGTCTTTTCCATTAATTTGCCACGTAAAAAAACAATTTTTAATGCATCAGAAAACTTCATTGCATTAGAGCATACTAAAGCGGAATATTCACCAAGACTGTGTCCTGACATTAATAATGGAGATATTCCATTTTTACTATTCCAAAGTCGATAAATTGAAACTGATGAAGTTAATATGGCTGCTTGTGTATATTTATTTTGATTTAGTTTTTCTTTTGGTCCTTCTGTTATCAATTTAAGTAGATCATACTTAATGTAATGTGATGCTTCTTTAAAAGTCTGTTTAATAATATTATCATTTTTGTAAAAGAAAGAAGATAACATACCTATATATTGTGAGCCTTGTCCTGGAAATAACATTGCAAATGAATACATTATAATTACCTAATTTTTTAGTTCTGTATTATTTAAAAAAAATTTATGATATAAAACATAAAAAGTTATGTCTAATGATTTTCAGATACAATCTATGTTAATTTTTTAAATATTTTTAGATATTATAAAAAGTATTTTAAAATATTAATATTTTGCTTATTAAAATATAAAAATTTTTTAAAAATGTTGTTTTTTTATTTTACAAAAAACGTTTTTAATAAAAATATATGTTGTTAAAAAAGGTTAAATTGAATTTAATATTTCTTATATATTTTATAAATGGTACTTTTTTACAAGCACCATTTTTTAATTTTTTTAAATTATCTTTTTACCTTTATAATAACCGTTAGAAGTAATATGATGTCGAATATGTGTTTCTCCACAAAGTTTATCTATGGATAATTTTGGTTCTACTAAAAAATCATGAGAACGTCTCATTCCCCTTTTAGAACGAGTAGGTTTATTTTTTTGAACAGCCATATATGTTTTTCCATTAAATGTTTTAGAAAAATTATTTTAATATAAAAATTTCTTTTTTACATTAAATTTTATCAAATCGATTAGATCATATTTTTTAAATAATTTTTAAATGCTTTGTCTAATGGAGCTTGTATGCATATTTTTTTTTTATTTTTTGGATGAATAAAATTTATTTCACTAGAATGTAGTAAAAGTCTATTAATATTTATTTTATTTTTTATGCTTATATCTAAATTATTTTTTCCATATCTTTTATCAAAACATATGGGATGCCCTATATATGAAGTATGTGCTCGAATTTGATGTGTTCGACCAGTTTTTGGGATAATTGATAACAATGTTGAAGAAGAAAATGTTTGTTTTATTTTAAAAAAAGTTTCTGAAGGCTTTCCAAGTGGATTAATTAATACTTTTTTTTGTGTATTTTGTGATTTAAGTCTTAATAATGGTTCTGAAATTTTTTTTATTTTAAAAGGCCATAAACCATGTACTAATGCTATATATTTTTTTTTGATTTTTTTTTCTCTTAGTTGTTTATGCAAAGATATTAAAGACAAACGTTTTTTTGCTAATATTAATACACCTGATGTTTCACGATCAATACGATGTACAAGTTCTAGAAACTTTTCTAGTGGACGTAGTTTTCGAAAGTATTCAATAACTCCAAAATTTAATCCGCTACCACCATGTACTGCAATTCCTGAAGGTTTATTGATAATCAATAGATCATTATCTTCATATATAATACTATGCAGTAAATTTTTATTTTGATTTAAGGAAGGTAAAGTTTTTTTTATATTATTTGAGATTTTTATTGGTGGAATTTTAAGCATATCTCCTAATTTTAATTTATAACACGGCTTGATTCTTTTTTTATTAACTCGAATCTTACCGGTTCTTATAATACGATAAATCATACTTTTAGGTAGATTTTTAAATTTACTATGCATAAAATTATCTAATCGTTGGTTTATCATATCTTCATTAATATATATAATAGATATAGGCAGTATTTTATGTTTCATTAAAAAAATCTCTATTTTAAAGTAATTTTTTTAATTTTTATTTATTATAATATAATTATTTATATAAATATATTAATTAAATTATTCACTATTAAATATAGTAGTGAAGATAATGATTTTGATATTTTTAAATATATCAGTTTTATTTATATACATTAAGTTTTTTTATATATTTATATTTAAACTTCTTTTTATGTTAAATTTTTTTATAAAAAACTTATTTTTATAGGTATTTCAAATAGAAGTCATATTATTATAATAAGAAATTAATTTTTTACTGATTTATATTTCCTGTTGATGTATTTACTTATTTATAAAAATAAGAGAGAAAAAGTTACAATGAAAAGAATGTTAATTAATGCAACTCAGCAGGAAGAGTTGCGCGTAGCCCTTGTTGATGGTCAACGCTTATATGATCTTGATATAGAAACTTTGGGATCAGAACAAAAAAAATCAAATATATATAAAGGAAAAATTTCTCGTATTGAACCCAGTTTAGAAGCAGCTTTTGTAGATTATGGTGAAGAAAAACATGGATTTTTACCATTAAAGGAAATATCTAAAAATTATTTTCCAAAACATTACATTCATAGTTTACGTTTTAACATTAAAGATATTTTACAAGAAGGACAAGAAGTAATTGTTCAAATAAATAAGGAAGAAAGAGGTACAAAAGGTGCAGCTTTAACTACTTTTATTAGTTTAGCAGGAAGTTATTTAGTACTAATGCCGAATAATCCTAAGTCTGATGGTATATCACGAAGAATTGAAGGTAATGATAGAATGATATTAAAAGAATTATTAGTATCATTAAAGTTACCTGAAGATATGAGTATAATAGTGCGTACTGCTGGAGCAGGAAAATCTATAGAATCATTACGATGGGATTTATCACTAAGATTAAAACACTGGGATACAATTCAAAAAGTAGCAAAAAAACGCCCCGCACCGTTTTTAATTCATCAAGAGAGTAACGTTATTGTACGTGCTTTTCGTGATTATTTACGTCAGGATATTGGAGAGATTTTAATTGACAATCCTAAAATATTAGATTTAGCTCGTTCACATATAACCTTTTTAGGTAGACCAGATTTTATTAATAAAATCAAACTATATACTGGATCTGTTCCACTATTTAGTTATTTTCAAATTGAAACACAAATAGATTCTGCCTTTCAGAGGAAAGTACGACTACCTTCTGGGGGATCAATTATGTTGGATAGTACAGAAGCTTTAACCGCGATTGATATTAACTCCTCTCGTTCTACAAGTGGTGTAGATATTGAATCTACTGCTTTTAATACAAATCTTGAAGCAGTAGATGAAATTTCTCGTCAATTACGTCTACGAGATTTAGGTGGATTAATAGTAATTGATTTTATAGACATGACTCCTATTAGTCATCAACGAGCTATTGAAAATAGGTTACGTGAGATTGCACGCGAAGATAGAGCTCGAATTCAAATCGGTCAAATTTCTAAATTTGGTTTATTAGAAATGTCACGACAAAGATTAAGTTCATCTTTAAGTGAATCTAGTCATCATGTTTGTCCAAGATGTACAGGAACAGGAACTATTAGAGACAATGAATCTTTATCTTTATCTATTTTGCGTTTGATTGAAGAAGAAGCTTTGAAAGAAAATACACATGAGGTACATGCTATAGTTCCTATAGAAATAGCTTGTTATTTGTTAAATGAAAAAAGAGATGCAGTACATGCTATAGAAAAACGTCAAGGTGGTGGAAAAACAATTATTGTTCCTAGCAAAAAAATGAAAACCCCTCATTATTCTGTTTCTAGAGTTAAAAGAGGTGAAAATATAAATTCTACTAGTTATGGTCTTTATAATTTTCGAAAGAGTAAAATTACACATATTTTAAAAGACAATATCTTAGAAAAAAAGAAAAAAGAAAAATTAAATTTAAATAATTTTAATACATCTAAACATAATTCTAGAAAAATAAAAAAAGACAGAGAAAAAATTTTAAAAAAAAACAATTGGAATAAAAATTTTTTAAACATATTATCAAATAATAATTTGATATTTAAAATAGTTTCTTGGTTAAAAAATTCATTTTTAATAAAACATATTTTACTTACAAGTGAAATTTTAAAAAAAAATACTTTTCAAAATAAAAATAGCGTTCTTTTAAAAAAAAAACAGGATTCTTTAAGTAAAAAAAATATATCGTCTTTATCTGAATTGTTTAAAAAAAAATCTCCACCTTTAAATAAATCTCAAAAAGAAAACTATAATACTAATTTAAATTTTCTTGATAAAACTTTAAAAAGTGAATCTTTAAAAGATGAAAATGTAAAATTAGTAAAAGATAGTTATTTTTATAAAAAAAATAAAAAAGAATATTTAGATAGTCAAAATTCAAATGATATTAAAGAAAATAATTCTTTTAATAATAAAAAACAAAAGTTAAACATTTTTATAAACAAGAAAAATAAAATAAATAATTTTAATATAAAAAAGAAATATCCAAGTAAAAGTGTTTCCTTTAAAAATACGTTAATCAATAAATATAATCATACGATTGATAATTCTGTGTTCTATCATGTTTTAAATAGTTCTAAAAAATTAAAAAAAAATACTTTAGAAAAAAAATTTTTACAAGAGAATATTTTTAAATCTCCAATAATTATAATGTCTTCAGTTTTTTCATTAGAACTAGCATTTAATAAAGTTTGGATCAAATATCCAATATTAAAATTAAATGAAATAGAAAAACAAAAAATAATAATACAAAACAAACAATTTAAAAAACTCAATTTTCTTAAAATAAAAAATGAAATAAATTTGATTAAAAAATCTTTAAAATATAATAATCAAATTCAAAAAACTATAAAATCTAATTTTTTATTAACATCACAAAAAAAAGATATCTTAATTACAGAGAAGCAAAATCAATCTAGTGCACCTATAACAAAAATTTCTGAAAATTTATATTTAAAAGAAAAAAAAATAATAATTGATTCTAATTTTTTAATAAAAAAATCAAATATTACTAGAAAAAATTCTGCTGGAGCACATTCTGCAACAGATTTTTCGAATTCACCTATTTCAAAGCCTAAATAAAAATTTTATTAGAATATTTATACTTATAAAAAATAAAAACTTACT
>NZ_CP034882.1:281931-384263 GCF_005082825.1 Buchnera aphidicola (Brevicoryne brassicae) | reverse complement strand
TTTTTATTTTTTATAAAATTTAATATAGTTTTTTATAATCTCTTTAGCTATAGCATTCAATTATTTCGTCAAAAATAGTTTCTGCTATTTGTAATACCTTTACATTTGCAAGATAAGATTCTTGTTGATAATTTAAATTTTGATAATCTCGCTCAATGTCATTAGACATATATACCTTTTTATCATGAAGTATGTTTGCCATATTTTTTTTAAATGGCAATTCTTCTTCTAAAGAATTGCATTCATAAGCTATAGATTTAGAAAATTTTTGATAAGATTCATCAAGAGTTTCTTGATGATCATCAAATAAAATTTCTCTATTAACATTGTTTATAAAAAAAGAATTATTTCTATTTAGATTATTTGTCTCATTTTTTAATGAAAATACATCATTTTCATCTATTAACAATTCTAATTCTTCTAGGGTTTTAGAATATGGTTTTATCATATAAATATCGCCATCATTATTTTTTCCTTGTATTAAAAATTCTATTCCGTCAAAGGTAATTGATAGATTATCATTATCCTGATATTTTACATTAGGATATAACATAGTACGATCTGATAATCTTGTTACTATCCAATTATTATTTTTAAAATATATGACATAATCAGTATCATTAGCATTGTTTTTAGAAATCCATTTTGCAGATGTTATAGGAGATGAATTATTTGTTGAACTAGATATTATTTCTGGATTACTAACGTTAAAAACTTGTTTACCAAAATGTTTAAACACATCATATCCTAATGTGTGATAAGAGTTAATACTCTCAGCAAACTTAACTGTTAGTTGTCCGATCTTGTTTCTTGCATTAGTCAATTCTTCTCTTCGAAATTTAAGAAGAGCTCCTAAAGAAGAACTTGTAATCATATTTTCTATTTTTTTTACTTTTTTTTCATTTTCATCAATATATCCTACACTAATATATCTATCATCAGATTTAGATACAAGTGGTATTAAGTTTTGCTTATGATTATTATCTATAATACAGATTCCATTATTTAAATAAATCTTATAACTATCATTATCTTTAACAACTTTTATTCCAATTAAGTCATTTAATTCATCTACTAGATTATCTCTTTTATCGATGAAACTTCCAATTCTATTAGGAAGTTGTTCAACAGGAAAATAACGAATATCTATAGTAGCATCATGAATTTTTTCAATAAGTAAATTAATTTGGTTTATATTTTTTATAACTGATTCTTTTATATCTTTTTCTAAAAATTTTAATCGTTTATCAAAATCTTCTATCGCATTAATTATTGTTTGGGCTTTGGTGCTAATCATATTTTTTTGATTTAAAATAACATCTTTGTTTACTTGTTCATATAGTTCATTTATTAGTTCATTAAAAATATTTGATTTTTCACATAATAAATCTTCTAATTTTAATAATTGTTCAATTTTAGTTTGTTCATATTGTACTTGAGAATTAGTTTTTCTTTTTTCTTCTGTAATAAAATCATTATAATTATCATATATTTCTTTTATTTTTATTGAAGAATTAAAATCAGGATCTTGCACAGTATTTTCTAAAAAAATACGTTTTTCCGGGTTATTTTTATTAGGGTGTTTGATTTTATTAACAGTTTTATCAATCATAATTTTCATTGCATTTATCCCAGCAATGGCGGAATTTAACATAGAACTCATATTTTTCCCTTATTTAATTCTTTTTTCTAGATATTTTACTATATGTTAATTATCTTTTATCTTTTATTTTTTTAGATCAATTTGCTTTAATATAATTTCAGTCAATCCTATTCCCTTTTTACTCATTTCCTGTGAAATTTTTTGATCATATATTTCCGTATATAAACGACTTTGATTGCTATCTAATAAGTTATCTTCTGATAAAGCATTTCTCATACTTTTAAGAAGTATCTGAATGAATAAACTTTCTACTTCGATAGCTGTTTGTCGTAAATGTTTTTTTGGATCATTACGAACTTGATATTTTAGTTCATTAATAAATTGTGTACTATGATTTAAAATATTTAAATTATTATTCATTAAATAATTTCCAGTTTAGCGTTAAGACAACCAGCACTTTTCATTAATTGTAAAATAGATATTAATTCATCAGGTTTAGTACCTAATACGTTTAAAGATTTAACTATATTATTCAAATTTGCTTTATTTGAAGAAATACGATCCATGTAATTTTTATTAAGTAGCTCTACTGATAACTGTTCTTTTTTTTCATTTTTTTTAAGTGATTTTAAAAAATCAAAATCTTTATTTTTATTAATTGTTTGATTTAAGATTATAGAAATATTACCGCTTGAAATCACACATGATCCTAATTGTACTGCTTGATTAATAACAATAGAACCAGTTCGCGGATTTACTACAATTTTAGCTTCTTGAGATGGCAATGAAATATCTATATCTTGAATATTAGAAAGCATGTGTACTTGTACATCATTGTTAGCAGAAGTACTTAATTGAACTGTTTTAGAATTAATAGGAGTGGCTGTATCTGGATACTTTATATTAATCATATCGCTAATACGTTGTGCCGTACTAAAATCCTCTTGATTTAATTGTAAGTTGATTGTGTTATTTTGACCAAAATTAGTTTTTACTTCACGCTCTATTGTTGCACCATGATTAATTATTCCAGAATTAACTTGATTTGAACGAATATAATGTATTTTTTTTTGGGAATGATCTTTTTCAGATATTAAAACAGCACCTTGAGCAATGGCATAAATTTGGTTATCAGTACCTTTTAGAGGAGTCATTAACAATGTTCCCCCTTTAAGACTTTTAGAATTTCCCATAGATGAAACTTTTACATCTATTTTTTCACCTGTATGACTAAATGGTGGTAAATTAGCAGTAACAATTACTGCTGCTACATTTTTTAAATGCATATTAATATCTGGAGGAATAGCAACACCTAATTGCGATAACATATTATTTAATGATTGATTAGTAAAGGGAGCTTGTGTTGATTGATCACCTGTACCATCTAGTCCTACTATTAAACCATAACCGATCAGTTGATTATCTCGAATTCCTTGAATACTAGTTAAATCACGTATTTTTTCAGCATAAGTAGAGAAAGGTAAACTAATGAAAATAAAAATAATAAATTTTAATAATGATATTGTTTTAGACATAAAAAAACCTTTATGAATGTACTTTTTTAAAAGTATTAAACTATATGTAAATATCTTATTTTTGGATAAATTTTGTATTTATATAAAATTTTTATTATTTTATTTTTTTTGATAATTAATATGTGTCTCATAAAGAACAAATAGTGTTCTTTATGAGATGTAAATTAGAAAAAAATAGAATTTTTTAGTATGTTTTTTTATTTAATTTTATATATACTTATATTGGAGAAATTTTTAATAAAAATCTTTGTAACCATCCCATTTTTTGAATTTCATTAATTCGTCCACGACTTAAATATTCAATACGAGTATCAGCAATTTGAGTTGATGCTACTAAATTATTTTTATTAATATTATTAGGGTTTATTACGCCTGAAAAACGTATATATTCTATACCTTCATTGATGGCAACTTGTTTTTCTCCTATAACTTTTAAGTTTCCATTTGGAAAAACTTTTTGAACAGTAACAGTAATAAGTCCATTAAATGTATTTTTAGCTGAATTACTTCCTTTGCCAGAAAAATCATTTTTTCCTATACTGTTTAAACCAACTTGCGTGTTTTTTAAATTCAGACCTAACATGGGATGTAATTGACCTGGTGCTACTCCAACTCCTAGGTTAGTAGTTCCGTCTCGAGTAACATTAGAGGCAGAACTATTACTGGCACTGATATTTTCTTGTAGTACTATAGTTATAGTATCTCCGACATTATGTGGACGATGATCTTCAAACAATGGTTGATATCCATAATTTATAGGTATTCTCTCCTGAAATAATGAACCATTTATAGTCTTAGGAGAAATATCAGGTGCTATAGCAGTTGTAATACCTTCTACTAAAGGTCTATGTTGAACAGATGCACAACTCTGAATTAATAATAAGAAAATAGCAGTTAAGTAATATTTAATTTTACAAAAAAACAACTTTATCACGAAAAAGCCACCTTTAATGATAGACGTTTAATATATATAAAGTTTTATCGAAACCTATTTATAAAAAATGATATAAAATTATACCGTTATAATTGCGATAATTTTTGTAACATTTGATCTGATGTATTAATCGATTTACTATTGATTTCATATGCTCTTTGTGTTTGAATCATATTAACTAATTCTTCAGCAACATTGACATTTGAAGTTTCAACATATCCTTGATATAATAAACCAGTACCATTCAATCCCGGAGTAGTATCAATTGGTGCTCCAGACGCTTGAGTTTCTTGATATAAATTTTCTCCTAAACTTTCTAATCCAGAATTATTAATAAAATTAATTAAATTCAACTGACCAAGAAACATAGGTTGTGTTTGTCCTTGAATTGCAACACTAATAACTCCATCTCTAGCTATATTAATATTTAATGCATTAGGAGGTATGTTAATCTCAGGTACAATAGGAAAACCACTATTAGTTACCAGCTGACCATTCTGATCTAGTTGAAAAGAACCATCTCTTGTATATGCTAGATTTCCATCAGGCAATTGTACTTGAAAAAATCCTGGTCCATTAATAGCGACATCTTTCAATGAATCTGTTTTAGATAAATTTCCTTGACTGTGAATTCTTTCGGTTGCTACTGGTCTTACTCCAGTACCTAATTGTAATCCTGATGGCAAATTTGTATCAATTGATGAATTTGTACCTGCTTGTCGTATTGTTTGATACATTAAATCTTCAAAAACTGCTCTAGAACGTTTAAATCCATTAGTACTAACATTTGCTAAATTATTAGAAATAACATTCATGTTTATTTGTTGAGCATCAAGACCAGTTTTAGAAATCCATAAAGAAGGAATCATAATTTTTGTCCTATGTTTTTAATTATTAACATTAATTAATTGATTTGCATACTCATAATTTTTATCACATGTAGATATCATTTTCATTTGCGCTTCAAATTGTCTAGCGTTTGATATCATTTCTATCATATTCTTTGCAGCATTTACATTACTTGTTTCTAATACTCCTGATTGTATACGTACATTATTATCATGATCGATAAAATTATGATTTTTATGAAATAATTCATTACCTTTTTTAAGGTAAAATAATCCATTTTGTTTTTGTATAAGATCATCTATAGGAAGCCGTACTAATTTTAATTGACCTATTTTTTTTTCGAAAATCTCATGTTTTTTTCGTTCTATAGAAGTAATTACTCCATCAGATAGAATTTTTACATTAATATTATTAGGTATTGTAATATTACAGTTATATCCTATTAATTCATTATCTTGTATAGTCAGTTTTCTTGCAGAATTTATTTTTACATGACCATTTTTTGTATATGCTTCTTGACCATTTATGTCTTTAACTGATAACCAGCCATTATCTTTAACAAATAAATCTAAATTTCTTGCTGTATAATTCAAAGTTCCTGGAGAAAGATTATAATACTCTTTTGCAATTTTATTATACGTGTTATGCAAATTTTTTATACTATTGTTTTGTAAAATATAATTAAATTTTTCTTTAAAACCTGTAGTAGAAATATTTGCTAAATTATTAGCAATAATAGTCTGTTTATTTAATAATTGAGTAGCAGCAATCATAGAGTTATATATTGAATTTTCCATTATAATTTTTGATCTCTTTTATAAATTATTTTAAATTAATTAAAGTACTAATTATTTTGTCTTCTGCTTTAAAAGATTGAGCATTAGATTGATAATTACGTTGTGCGATAATCATATTTATTAATTCTTTATTTAAATCAACATTTGATGCTTCTAAAGTTCTTTGACTTATAACTCCAAATCCTTCGTCGCCTGCTATACCTACGTTTTCTTGACCTGATTCTCTAGTTGCAGACCACATACTACCACTTTCATGTTGTAATTTTTCAGGATTGACAAATTTTGAAAGTAATATTTGACCTATTGACTTTGTTTGATTATTCGAGTAAGTTCCAATAATTTCACCCTTTGGAAGAATGTTAAATGTTTTTAAAAATCCTGTTAAATATCCATTTTGATGTGGTTTTTCAAAAGAATTCTCAAACTCTGGTTTTTCAACAGTACCGGTTAGATCTAAAACTATTTTTTCATATTTTGAGTTTTTTGAATAAATTTCAAATTTTGTATTAGATAACATTTCACCATCAGAATTAAATTTTAACTCAAAACTATTATCTATATCTTTTATCTTTTGATTATCAGAATTTTTATTTGATTGTACATTTACTTGCCATGTATTTTTATCTTTTTTATGAAAAGTAATGTTTAATTTTTCTTTTTGTTTTTCTTTATTATAAATATCAATAACATAATTTGCTGATGAAGATAAATCATCAAAAGAATCATCTGTATTTTTAATAGAATTTGTACTGCTATTTAAAATTGCACGTAATGTTATTTCAGAAGTTGCTTGTCCATCACAAATATATGCATTATTTAAATTAATAGGTTCTAAATTAGATGTATCATCTGAATTACCTTGTGAATAAAATTTATTTGTTCCAGTCAGATACATTCCCTGCATGTTAATAATATTTTTATTTTCATCAAGTAAAAATTGACCGTTTCTGGTATAATGGACGTGTCCTTGAGGATCTAACAGTCGAAAAAAACCATCTTCTACAATACCTAAATCTAAATCTCTTCCTGTTTCAACTAACATTCCATTATTAAAATTTTGGATAACATTTAAAATACCAACACCAGATCCTTGATTAATCATTGAATAACGAGAACGAGAAAAAATATCAAAAAAAATAGGTGTACTAGTTTTATATCCTATAGTAGATGCATTAGCAATATTATTAGATATAATATCCATATTATAATTATTAACAAGCAAACCACTTACTGCTCCTATAGTTGCCATATTTTTTTACCCTTTGAGTTTTTTTTAAAATAGAATTTATTAAAGAATTTCACGAATTTTTGAAAGTGTTGTATTTCCTGCTACTCCTAAATCTATAATAGGATCATTACCAGAAGATGTAATAATACTATGTACTAATGCTTCGCTTAAACCTTGTGCAGGAACGTTTTGATCTTGATTTTTAGCTGTTATTAGAATGTTATATTTTCCAGTTTTTAAGCTGTTTTTATTTAAATCTTCACCATTCCATGTAAAATTATATATTCCAGGTTTAATACTATCTTCTTTTTTTTCAATTACATGTAAAACTTTTCCATCAGCATCTGTAATTTTTATTTTTATTGAAGTGGCATTTCCGATTAATTCTACACCAAATCTTGTTTCCATGTCTTTAGTGTGTACAATTTGATTGCCAGGTATCATTACACGACGTCCAATTAGTGAAGATACTTGAATATTTTTATGTTGATTGATTTGATTAGAAAACTGTCCTACAGTATTATTTAATCTTTCAATTCCACTTGCTGTATTAATTTGAGCTAATTGTGATGTTAACTCTGTATTTTTAATTGGATCAGTTGGATCTTGATTTTTAATTTGTGCAATTAGAAGACTTAAAAAATTTTTTTGTAAATCTAATGGATTAAATTTATTTTGTAAATCATTATCATTTTTTTCAATAAAATTATTATCTATATGTGAATCCACATTAATGGTAGTCATATATTCTCCATTATTCAATGATTGTTAATGTTTTAGATATCATAAATTTAGCTGTTTTTAATACTTCTATATTTGCTTGATAACTTCTCGCTGCTGAAATATTATTTACTGTTTCGGTTATAGGATTAACATTTGATGTTAAAATATAACCTTTATGATTAGCCATAGGATTGTTTGGATCATATACAAGATTCATAGGGCTGGTATCATCAATTATACCAGATATTTTAACTCCTCCAATTTTTGAATTTTTTGAAGAATCTAATTCAAAAATAACTTTTTTTGCAACATAAGGGTAAAATTTTCCATTTTTATGTATTACACTATCCATATTAGCTAAATTACTAGCAATTACATTTATTTTTTGTGATTGTGCAGTCATTGCTGATCCTGCAATATTAAATATGTTTAGAAGAGACATAATTTATATTATCCTTGTAAAATACGCATTATATTTTTAATTTCATTCTTCATAAACGCTAAATTTGATTGATATTTTAAACTATTATTTAAAAATTCAATTCTTTCTCTATCCATATTTACTGTATTACCATCTGGTTTTTTTTGATTTGTAACTACTGAAATAATTTCAGGTGAAAAAAAATTGTTATTTTTACCATTCAAATGTTTAGAAGAAGTTTTTTTAAGAGTAATATTTTTGTTTTTAATATTACTTTTTATTATTTTATTAAGTTCATTAGTAAAATTAATATCTACAGATTTATATCCAGGTGTATCTGCATTAGCAATATTAGAAGCTAAAATCTCTTGTCTTTTAGCATATAAATTTAATGATTTTTGGTGAAAATCGAATATTTGGTTTATTTTGCTAAACATTTTTTATCCTAAAATATATAGTATGAAAAATTTTTGTAATAATTATAAATATTAAAATAAAAGATTTTTTTATATTATACTTTTATTATTTCTATCAAGAAAATAATTTTTATATAAATTTATACTACATTAATATAAATATAAGGAATATTAATGATATTAATGAAAATACTGGTTTATTTTTTTTTGTTTGTTTTACCTCTTAAAGTTAATTCTATCACTTTAACTGATCAATTAAACAATTTCTTTAAAAAAGAGTTTTCTTTAAAAGAAAACGTAAATATTATAATACGTACTCCACCGAAAAAAAATATATATTGTAAAAAACCTTATTTTTCTATTTTAAATAATTTTCATTATTTAGGTTTAACAGATGTTATTGTCATTTGTGGTAAAAAACATCACTATTTAAAAATTGAACTTCAAGAAAAAGGAGAGTACATTGTAGCTAATAGAAAAATTCCTCGAGGTACTAAAATACAGGAATCAGATTTAAAAATTTTAATAGGAAGATTAGATCAATTACCTAATAATACTTATCTTAATAAAAAAGATGTTGTTAATAGAGTAAATTTACGTGATATTTTCCCATTACAACCAATAACGTCTTGTATGACAAGACCATCTTGGCTAGTGGAATTTAATCAACAAATTACTCTCATTATTTATGGAAAAAGCTTTACAGTTTCTTCTCAAGCAAAATCTTTAAGCAATGGAGCTGAAAATGAAAATGTACGTGTTAAAACAAAAAATGGTAAAATTATTACTGGTGTTGTTAATAAAAATGGTGAAGTAATAGTTTCTCTTCTACAGTAATTTTTTTAATTAAATAAATTAAACAAAAGAATAGTATATTTTTTAAATAATTGAAATTCTTATAATATGATTTTATTGATATAATTACATGTTTTTTATATTATATTTACAATACTTTTTCAATGAATTAATAAGACCATGAAAACTTTAATAGATACAATATTTACGATAAAAGATATTTTAATTTCAATAGAAAATATTTTAAATCAAGAATATGATAATTTGTTAAATCCTAATACAAATATAGATGTATTAGAATTAATTTTTAAGAAAAAAACAATTTTATTTGAAAAATTTTTTATCTTAAATAAAAATAGATTGTCTCTTGAAAAAAAATTCAATATGTTTTCGCCTTATAAAAATTACAAGCAATTAGAAAATTCTTGGCATATTATTTTAAAAAAATGTTTTTTATTAAAAAAGTTAAATCTTAAAAATAAAATTCTTATAAATAAAAATTTATATTTAAATCAATATTTTTTAGAATTGTTTTCATCATATCAAAAAAGAGTTATTTATGATATTAATGGAAATTTAAAAATTTAAAAAAAATACTACTAAAATAATACTTTAATAAAAACTAAGTTTCAAGAGACCAATTTAAAGTTTTTCCTGCTAAAAATGGAATGATCATATCTTTTCCAATACTGATTTTTTTTAATATTTTATATGGTTTTTTAACTAGCGTAATTGTTTCTTGATTAACAGGTATATTATAAAATTTAGGTCCATTTTCTGAACAAAAAGATTGTAAATGTTTTAAAGCATTCATTTTTTCAAAAATTGTAACATAACATAACAAAGAAGATGGTGCATTAAATATACCAGCATGTCCAAAAAAATTAATTTTATTTTTATGTAAATGCGGTGCTGTGTCACTTCCTAAAAAAAAATGCTTATCTCCGCTAGCTATAGCTTCTCTTAATACTTGTTGATGAAAATTCTTTTTTAATATAGGTAAACAATATAAATATGGTTGTATTCCTTTAGAAAACATATGATTTCGATTTAAAATTAAATGATGTGGTGTAATAGTTGCAGAAAGATATTTAGAATTATGTTTTTTAACATATTCTACAGATTCTTTAGTTGTTATATGTTCTAATACTATTTTTAACTTTGGAAATTTTTTACGTAAGGGTTCTAAAGTATTTTCAATAAAAACCGCTTCTCTATCATAGATATCAATATTTTGATCAGTTTCTTCACCATGAATTAGTAATGGCATTCCAATTTTTTCCATACACTCTAAAATATGAGTGATAAAATTAATATTTTTAACACCTTCTTTTGAGTTAGTTGTAGAATAACTAGGATATAATTTAGCGGCTATGAATATTTTTTTAGAAAACCCAATTTCCAATTCTTTAGGAATTGTAGAATGAGTCAAATAACACGTCATTAATGGTTGAAATATATAATTTGGGTGCATGGAATTTAAAATTCTATCACGATAAGAAATAGCTTTAGAAAGATTTGTAATAGGATCATCAAGATTTGGCATAATTACAGCTCTTTTATAAAATTTTCCAGTATACTTAATAACTTTTTTTAAAATTTCACTATCTCTTAGATGAACATGACAATCATCTGGTTTTATAATTGTTATTCTTTTTTTAGTTTCAGTCATTTTTTTCTTAATGATTAAAAAATAATTTAGGTGTTTTTTAAAAGTACATAGGTTAGTTTAAAATGAATCTTTTAAAATCTTTGATGTCAGTTAGTTTTATAACTTTAATATCTCGTATATTGGGTTTTATTCGAGATATTTTAATTGCAAGTACGTTTGGCGCTTCTATGTTTACAGATGCTTTTTTTGTGTCTTTTAAAATTCCTAACTTATTTCGTCGTATTTTTTCAGATGGAGCGTTTTCTCAAGCATTTATTCCTGTATTAATGGAATATAAATCTAATAAAAATAAAAAGTATATGCAAGAATTTATTTCTTCTATATTTAGTTTTATGATTTTTATTCTATTATGTTTGACAATGTTAGGAATGTTTTTTTCTCATTTTTTGATTTTAGTTAATGCACCAGGTTTTTTAGATTCATCAGGAAAATTAGAATTATCTAAAAATTTATTAACAATTATGTTTCCTTATATTTTATTTGTTTCTTTATCTTCATTTTTTTCATCGATTTTGAATAGTTGGAATTATTTTGCTATACCTGCGTTATCTCCAATATTTTTAAATATTAGTATTATTATTTTTTCTGTGTTTTTTAGTTCTTTTTTTTATCCTTCTATTATTTCTTTAGCATGGGCTGTTATTATAGGTGGTTTTTTACAATTATTTTATCAGTGTCCTTTTTTATATCGTATAAATATGTTAGTAAAACCAAATTTTAATTGGAAAAATATTGGCTTAATAAGAGTTTTAAAAAATATAGTACCTTCTATTTTAGGAACTTCTGCTAATCAAATTTCTTTAATTATTAATACTATTTTTAGCTCGTTACTTAATTCTGGATCAATATCTTGGATATATTATGCTGATAGATTAATAGAATTTCCAATAGGTATATTAGGTGTATCGTTAAATACCATTTTATTTACATCTCTTACAAAAAATTATAAAAAAAATAGAAAATCAGAGTATAAAGAGTTAGTTAATTGGGGTTTTCGTATTGGTTTAGTTTTATCAGTACCCAGTTCTTTGATACTTTTTTTTCTTGCAAAACCAATTATTATAGTACTTTTTCAATATGGAAAATTTACGTATTTTGATGTTTTAATGACTGAAAAAGTATTAAAATATTATTCCTGTGGTTTAATTTCTTTTATCTTGGTAAAGATTTTGTCTTCTGTTTTTTACTCTTGTGAAAAAATAAATATTCCTATGAAATTCTCATTGTTCACATTGTGTTTAACACAATTAATGAATCCATTTTTAATTTTTTATTTTAAACATGCAGGTCTTGCTTTATCAATCAGTATTTCCAGTTGGATACATTTTTTACTATTGTACTCAGAGTTATATAAAAGAAAAATGATTTTTTTTAAGTTCAGAGAAGTAATTTTTATTTTTAATTTAATTTTATCAACATTAGTAATGATTTTAGTTTTATTTTTGATATTAAATTTTATGCCTCTTTGGAATATAGGTTCTTTTTTTAATAAAATAATGCGCTTAATTTTCGTTTTGTTTGTTTCTGGAATAGTCTATTTATTTATGTTAAATATTTTAGGGATACGTATATTAAATTTTTCTTATAACAAGTCTGAAATATAATAGTATTATATTAATAATATAATTAAAACTGTTAATATATTATTCATATCATATTTATTATATAATATATGATAAATAGAATATTTTAACCTAGTATAATATTAATTATTTTAATATAAAACAAATTAATGATTTAAATAATTATAAAAAAAATTGCTTTTTGTATTATGTGTATAAAAATCTTATATAAATTTTAATTATTTTTAATTTTTCTAACAATAAGGGAGACTCAAATGAAAAAACGAGCTCTTGCTATCGTATTTTTATTAGCAAGTTTAGTTACGTCTGTTCAATCTGAAGAGCAAAATGGATGGTATTTAGGGACAAAAATTGGATGGTCTTATTTTAATCCTTTAAAATATAGTTATGATATTAAAAAATCTAAAAAAGTAGAAG
This sequence comes from Buchnera aphidicola (Brevicoryne brassicae), assembly GCF_005082825.1. Lineage (NCBI taxonomy): Bacteria > Pseudomonadati > Pseudomonadota > Gammaproteobacteria > Enterobacterales > Erwiniaceae > Buchnera > Buchnera aphidicola. Next base: position 371,290 of record NZ_CP034882.1, on the reverse strand, counting down.
ATAACTTTCTTTTAAAAGAAAATTTAAGCGCTCCAGTGATAGGACTTTTTTTAGGATATGAATTTAATCCATATTTTGGATTGGAAATAGAAAATAATACCAATGGTTTTTTTCCTCATAAAATATTTAAAAAAAATGAAACATATATGCAGGCTAATAGTGTTCAGGTTACAACAAAATTATCATATCCAGTAACAGATAATTTTCATCTTTACACCAGATTGGGTGGGATAGTTTTTTGGGATGATCTTGTTTCTAAAGACAATTTAAAGGCTATGTTTACTAAAGAAAGTTCATTATTTCCCAGTGTTTCTTTAGGTGCAGAATATATTTTTAATGAAAAATTTATTACTAGATTGGATTATACATGGAAAAACAAAGTTAAAAATTTAATAGATTTATCTGTCAAACCTTCTTTAGGAGATGCAATTTTTTCTTTTGGATGGAAATTTGGAAAATCTCATATAAATGATTTTTTTTCATCTTATGATTCTGATTTGCTAAATAAACAGTATAATGTATTAAACGAAAATATTAACTTTCCTTTTAATAGTACAGATTTAAAACCTATTTCTTATGATAAACTGAATAAGTTAGATGATGATATTAAAAAAATGCAGTTAAAAAATATTTCAATTATTCTTTCAGGACATTCAGATAGAATAGGTAATGAGGAATATAATAAAAAACTATCTGAAGATCGTGCTTATAGTATTAAAAATTATTTAACTTCACGCGGTTTTTCTAGGGATCAAATAATAGTTCAAGGTATGGGAGAATTATACCCTTTGACTAATCAAGTGTGTAAAGATGTTAAAAATCGATCTTTACTAATTAGTTGCTTGGCTCCTGACCGTCGTGTAGAAATATCAGTTTTATCAGATACTCAATAATGCAATACGATTTGAGGTTATATTTTGATTTTTTAAGATAAAATGTGAATAATTAGGAAAGGATATTTTAATTAAAGTTTTCTTATTTTAATATGATTTTCGGAGAGAGAGAGATTCGAACTCTCGGACAATTTCTCGTCGGCGGTTTTCAAGACCGCTGCCTTAAACCACTCGGCCATCTCTCCGGGAGAGGTAATATCATATTCATAGTTATAATAAATCATTAAATAACTAATTGTAAAGATAATTTTATTTTTTGTTCTATATTTTTAAAATTAATAAAAAAATTTTTTTTTATTTGTAATTTTTGTTTTTTTTTTCTATAATAAAAATACAGGCGTGTTGACAGATTGGATATGTAGCGGATTGCAAATCCGTGCAACCCGGTTCGATTCCGGGATACGCCTCTAAGCCCGGATGGTGAAATTGGTAGACACAAGGGACTTAAAATCCCTCGGCTTTTATGGCTTTGCGGGTTCAAGTCCCGCTCCGGGTACCAAATTTTTTTTATTTTAAAAAAGCTTGATATACTTTAAATTTATTGTTTTTTTTCATTACAGAATACGTTTTAAAAATTTTATTTAATAAAAAATCATAGTTAAAACAAATATTTGTAACAAATCTAAGTTCACCTTTCTTTCTTAAATATCTTATAGAATAAGATATTATTTTTTTAGTTATGTCAAAATTAACACTTAAATCTTCGTGAAAAGGTGGATTAGAAATAATTAAATCAAATTTATTAAAAATATTTGAGTATAAATCACTAATTATAACGTCTCCTTTTAATTTATTTGTATAAAGTGTTTCTTTACTGCATTCTAATGCAGTTACGCTATTATCTGTTAAGGTTAAATTAGCCTTGGGTGAAGAATATAATAAACATACAGATAAAAATCCTGTTCCACTGCCAATATCTAAAATTTTTCCATTTATATTTTCTGAAAAAGTCGAAGCAAGTAACTTGCTTCCTTCATCAATTTTTTTATAACCAAAAACACCAGGTAAAGATTTTATAGAAAAATCTTTCCATATATGTGTTTTAAAAAAATCTTTTATTGTAAATTTTATTTTCTTTTTTAGAAATCCAAAAATTAATATGCAATGTTTTGCATTATCTATTTTTTTTAAGTCAAGCCACTTTTTTAATATTAATGGTGCACTTTTTACTCCACTAGAATTATCTCCAACAATAAATATTTTAGTTCCAATTGGAAAACAAGACATTATATTAATTAATTGAAACTTTGCTTCAGATTTACTTTTTGGCCAATAATAAATTATGGTATCGCAATTTTGAGTCATTTGTTCTGAAACTAATAATTCATTGTAAACATTAATGTTTTTAGTATTATTTTTTTTTTGAAAATTAATACAATCATTATATTTTTGAAAGTTTATCTTTGTTTGATTAGTAGATAAATGCATTGGTAAATTATCTTTTATATTTCCTGAAAAAAAAACTCTTTTTGTTCTAAATATTTTTCTATTACGTAATATAAGTTGACTGTTTTTAGAAAATATCAAAATTAAATTATTCCTTCTTTTTTTAAAGGTATTTAAAACTGAAAAAATAGAAATTGTTATCATATAATATTTATATTATAATTCATTTTGTACAAAATTTTATTTGTTTTTAATTAAAAAAATGTTTTGTTGTATAAAATTTTTATGTGCATATAAGTAAAATATTATTGAGCAATAAATATGCAAAAAAAATCTATTGAAATTAAAGGTAGTAATTTTACATTATTAGTATTGTATTTAAACAATCATAGTATAGATTTAATAAATAAATCTTTATATAAAAAAATTCAAGAATGTCCGAATTTTTTTAAAAATGCACCTGTTATTGTCAATATTTCAGAATTGTGTAATATAGAAGATTGGAAAAAAATTCAGGAAATTATTCTTTCTCATGGTTTTTCTGTTATCGGTGTTAGTGGATGTAAAGACAATACTTTAAAAAAAAGTATTATTGATTCAGGATTACCTGTTTTATCAGAAACTAAAAAAAACAAAAATCAAAAAATAGATATTATTCATAGTTCTGATATCAATTTTTTACTGAATGAAAAAAAAAATATAGAAAAGAAAAGGGAAAAAACTCAAATTGTAGATATACCTGTACGTTCAGGTCAAAAAATTTATGCCAAACACGCAGATTTAATAGTTATTAACAATGTTAGTGCTGGAGCTGAATTAGTAGCAGACGGAAATATTCATATTTATGGTATTGTTCGAGGTAGAGTTCTTGCTGGTGCTAATGGCGATACGACTAGAAAAATATTTTGTATGGGATTATTTGCAGAATTAGTTTCTATATCTGGTGAATATTGGTTATCAGATCAAATACCATCAGAATTTATTGGAAAATCAGCTCAAATTTACTTAAAAAATAAATTTTTAACTATAAATCCTCTGGGTTAAGTATATTTTTTTAAGGATATGTTTATATGACACGGATTATTGTAATAACTTCAGGGAAGGGAGGTGTAGGTAAAACTACTTCAAGCGCAGCAATTGCAACTGGTTTAGCAAAGAAAGGTAAAAAAACTGTTGTCATAGATTTTGATATAGGATTGAGAAATTTAGATTTGATAATGGGTTGCGAACGTAGAGTAGTATATGATTTCATTAATGTTATTCAAGGTGATGCAACATTAAATCAAGCTTTAATTAAAGATAAAAAAACAAATAATTTATTTATCTTACCAGCATCACAAACTCGAGATAAAGATGCTTTAACATATATAGGAGTTGAAAAAGTTTTAGAAGAACTGATAAGAATGAAATTTGATTTTATTATTTGTGACTCACCAGCAGGAATTGAAACTGGTGCTATTTTAGCGATATATTTTGCAGATGAAGCTATTATTACAACTAATCCAGAAGTTTCTTCAGTGCGAGATTCTGATCGAATCCTAGGAATTATTTCATCTAAATCAAAAAGAGCTAAACAAAACAAAACTCCCATAAAAGAGCATCTTTTATTGACACGCTATAATCCTACTCGTGTTAAGAAAGGAGAAATGTTAAGCATGACAGATGTTATAGAAATCCTTCAAATACCCATAATTGGGGTGATCCCAGAAGACCCATCTGTTCTACGTGCATCTAATCAAGGCGAATCTATAATATTAGACATTAATTCAAATGCAGGAAATGCTTACTTTGATACTGTTAATCGATTACTAGGTGAAAAGCATCGTTTTCGTTTTATTGAAGAAGAAAGAAAAAGTTTTTTCCAACGTTTATTCGGGAGATAGATATGGCTTTGTTGGACTTTTTTTTATCCCGACACAAAAATACTGCTAATATTGCAAAAGAAAGATTACAAATAATTGTTGCAGAACAAAGAAAATACAATAATCAACCAGATTATTTTCCTAAGTTAAAGCGTGAAATATTATCTGTAATTTGTAAATATGTACATATTGAACCTAATATGGTAACTGTACAATTAGAACAAAAAAATCAAGACATTTCTATATTAGAGTTAAATATAATTTTGCCTGATTAAATTAGCAAAAGAAAATACTAAAATAAATTAAAACTAATAAAAATTCACAATTCATATTTTAACATATATTTTATATATTTTATGTCTATTTAGTATAATCAATACTGAATATATTTAAAATTTTCAGTATTGATTTTTTTAAAAGATAAAATATTTATTTTTTAGAAGTTATATAAATAATTTACTTTACTTTCTGTAAAGTGATTTTTTTTATTTTTTATATTTAATAACACAAAAGGAATAATATCTTTTGCATTAGGAAAAAAATATTTTATTTCATTTATATTTAAAAAATCTTTATATTTAGCATTTATTGGTCCATTACTAACAAGAGTCCATTTTTTTTTTAAATTGTTTATTTTTTTTTCAATTATTTTTTTTTCAAGAAGAATTTCAGTATTTTCTCCTATCCAAATAGATTGTTTATTTCTTGTATATTTTCCCCAATAAACATGTGTCGTTTTTGCAGTTATTAAAACAATTATTTTTTTTTTTTATATTTTCGCCATGCTTTTTCAGCCATAATTGCTAAAGTAGAAATACTAATTATAGGAATATTTAAGCTTAAAGATAAACTTTGTGCTATGCTTGCAGCAATTCTTAGACCAGTAAAATTTCCAGGTCCTTTTGAAAAAGCAATGTAATTCAGTTCTTTTAGTTTTGTTTTTGTTTGGAATAATATCTTTTGAAGCATAGGAAGTATTTTTTTAGTATGTGTTTTTTTACATGGTTCTGATAATGAATAAATAGAATTTTTTTTATATATTGCAATTGAACAAAAATCAATCGAAGTGTCAAGTGTTAGAATTGTATTAGGCATATTTATCTCAAAAAATATACGGTTTTTTTATAAAAAAATATAAATTGTTATTTTAAATGTTCTTGAATATCATCATTATTTTTAATAATTCTTACTAAATCAATTCGATATTCTGTTGCCTTAACAATATGAAAACGAAAAGGATGAATATAAATTACTTCTCCTGGAAGAGGTAACTGACCCTTTTGGGCAATTAACAAACCTCCTAAAGAAGCATAATTATTTTCTTTAATTAATTCTTCAGTATTAAGCAGTTGTTGTAATGAATGTAAGTCAGTTTCACCTTTTACTAACCAACTATTATTTTCCTTTATAATATCTGGTGTTTCATCGGCATCCGGAAATTCTCCTGCTATAGCTTCTAAAACATCTAGAGGTGTAATTAATCCTTGTACTACTCCAAATTCATTGCTAACGATAACGAAACTCCCCTGAGCACGTCGAAGCGCACCAAGAAGGTTTATAGGGTCTAATGTATCAGGTATTATAATAGGTAATATTTTACTTGAAAAACTAAATACATCTATTTTTTTTTCAAGTGCGACTAATAATTCTTTAGCACGAACAATTCCTATTATTTCATCTAATTCTCCTTTACATACTGGAAACAAACTATGAGGAGTATCTAATAATTGCCTCCGAATTTCATCAGTGCTTTTTTCTGTATTTACCCAAGAAATATTACTTCGTGGAGTCATAATACTTCTAATAGATCTTCCTGCTAAAGTAAGAACGCTATTAATCATATATCTTTCTTCATCTTTAAATGTTTCCATTTCTGATGAAGATTGAATTGATTGGATTTTATTATTATGTTTTGTTTCTTTTATTTTTTGTTTTTTGTTTTTTTCTCCTATCATTAAGCGTAAAATAGCTTCAGCTGCTCTTTGTCTCATAGGTCTTCTAGATTGATTTTTCATAAAATTATGACGAGCTATTTGATTAAAAACTTCTATTAAAATAGAAAAACCTATTGCAGCATATAAATATCCTTTTGGTATATAAAATTTCAATGCTTCTGTAACTAAACTAAAACCAATCATTAACAAAAAACTAAGACATAGTACTACTACTGTTTGATGAAGATTAATAAAATTAGTTAATATTTTTGATGCGAACAACATTAAAATTGTTGCTAATATAACAGCTATCATCATAATTAATAGCTGATTAACCATACCAACTGCTGTTATTATTGCATCCAGAGAAAAAACAGCGTCTAATACAACTATTTGAATGACTACAGCCCAAAAACCTGCATAACTTTTATTTTCTGAACTTTCATGATAATTACTTTCTAGTCGTTCATGCAATTCTATTGTGGTTTTAAATAATAGAAATAAACCACCAAATAAAAGAATAAGGTCACGTATTGATAAAGAAAAAAAATTATTGTCAATAATAGGGGAATTGAGCGTTACAACCCAAGATATTAATGATAGCAGTGCTAAACGCATCATTAAAGCTAATCCTAAACCAATTAAACGTGCTTGATCTCTTTGATTTGGAGGTAGTTTTTCTGATAAAATTGCTACAAAAATTAAATTATCAATTCCTAATACTACTTCTAGAATAACTAGAGTTAATAAGCCTGCCCAAGTTGACGGGTCTAAAAAAAACTCCATCAGAAAAACTCCATAAAAGAAAATAGGACAGTGTGACGTTTAATTTATTTAAAATATATCATATAGAATTTTGATATACTCTATTTTTGATTATATTTTAGAAGATAAAAATTTTGAAATAAGTTAGATCATATATGATTGAATATGTTTTTTGAGAGATTACATCCGCAAATTAATGCTTAAAATGGGTATTTTTACATAGTCATTAAAAATTAATATTTTATTTAAATATATTTTTTTAATAATTAAAAATGCTGAACGTTAATAGATTTTTAGAAGTTAAAAAATAAAAAGTTGTTTTGATAATAGAAAAAATAAGATTTTTTATTAAAATTATTATTAAATCTTTCAATAAAGTCCTCTGATCTTTTCACAGAGGGCTTTTAATTTATCAATTAAATGTTTTGATTTTTTATATAGAAAAAACGTTTATTGCAGCTGGACCTTTTTGGCCATCTTGAATTTCAAATTCAACATTTTGTCCTTCAGTTAATGTTTTAAATCCATTTCCTTGAATTGAAGAAAAATGAACAAAAACATCTTTACTGCCATCTGATGGTGTGATAAAACCAAAACCTTTAGATTCGTTGAACCACTTAACTTGACCTTTAATCTTAGCCATTTTGTAACTTCCTTACGAATATTTATTAGTGTTAAATACTAATTTATAGAGAAAAAAAACACTACTGTTATAGGGCATGAATTTAAGATTGGGGCAAGAGAAGTTGTGTCAACGTCTTTACTCTAAACTTTTTAAACTTTAAGATTCTATGCATAAACAGAATTGTAGCTTGTTTTTTACCTAAAATTTAATTAAAAATTATAATGTAATAATAAAAATTATATCATTTAATATAACATTTTCACATAAAAAAACAAGTTTAATTTTTAATTTTATTGATATATTATTTATTCTCCTAATAGAAGTTTGTTTTTTCTATTAAGAGAAAAATGCTTTTTATTACATATATTCTTGATTACGTAATGCTTCTATTCTTTTTTCTAAAGAAGGATGAGAAGCAAATAATTTTAAAAAAGAATTAGATTTTTTTCCATGTATACATAATGCTATCATATTATCAGATTCTTGTGGTTCGTAACTTGTTTTTAAACGGTTTAAGGCAGAAATCATTTTTTCGCGACCTACTAACTTAGCGGAACTAGCGTCAGCATAAAATTCTCTATGTCTAGAAAACCACATTGTGATAATACTAGCTAGTACACCAAAAATTAATTCTAATAATGTAGAAATTAAAAAATAAAAAAATGAGTTTTTTTCTTCTACGTTATTTTCGTTTCGATTATTTGATACTACACTATTTATTATTTGTGATAAAATTCGAGATATAAAAATTACGAAAGTATTAACTACTCCTTGTACTAATGTCATAGTAATCATATCACCATTTGAAATATGACTAATTTCATGTGCAATAACAGCTTCTATTTCATTTCGTGTCATGTTTTCTAATAAAGCTGTAGAAATAGCAATTAAAGCTGAATTACGACGAGCACCTGTTGCAAAAGCGTTAATATCAGGAGCATGATATATAGCTATTTGAGGCATAATAATACCTTTTTTAATAGATTGTTCTCGCACTTTATCTATCAACCAGTTTTCTATTTCATTACGAGGATGAGTGATAATTTCACCATTTACAGAACGTAATGCAATCCATTTGGATAAGATTAATGATATAATAGAACCACTAAAACCAAATAGACCTGACATAACTAGCAAGCCATAAATACTATCAGACTGAATACCTGTAAAACTAAGGATCAGACTAAATATTAACATAACTGCTAAATTAGTTAATAAGAAAAGAATAATACGCATCATAAGATATTATCTTCCTCCATTAGCAAAATAAATATTTAAAAAAACAATTTTATTATTTTTAAATATATTAATATATTGTATTTTTTTAAAAAAATACAAAAAATTATTTTTCAAGCTAACATAATTATCTTAATTAAGTCAAGATAGATAATTTTTTAATTAAATTCATACCAAAAACGTTCATCACGAGAGAGTAATAAATTTGAATTTTCTGGTCCCCATGTTCCAGATTGATATAATTGAATTTCATTATTTTTTGTTTTTTTCCATGCATCTATAATTGGATCAATCCATTTCCATGATTCTTCTATTTCCTCACGAGAGACAAATAAAGATTGTATACCCCTCATACTTTCTAAGAGTAATCTTTCATAAGCATCAATTAAAATTTTAGGATACTTTTTAGATAAGTAATTGTATTCTAATTGAGAATTTTCTAGTTTGTATTCTTGATCTAATCCTGGCTTTTTATTTAAAAAATCAACTTTAATATTTTCATTAGGCTCTAAACGTATAATTAATTTATTTTGAAATTCCTGTAAATTTGAAGTTTTAAATAAATTTATGGGCATTTTTTTAAAAAAAACTACTATTTCAGAATATTTACATTGTAAACGTTTACCTGTTCTTAAATAAAATGGAACACCAAACCATTTTTTATTTTCAATGTTTACTTTAATTGCTACAAAGGTTTCGGTTTTGCTATTTTTATTCGCACCTTGTTCTTCTGTATAAGAAGGTACATTTTTCCCCTTAATAATACCAGAAGAATATTGCCCTCTAACAGTATGTGTATTTATATTACTTTTGTTAATAGATTTTAAAGAGCTTAATATCTTTAATTTTTCCTTTTTAATACTTTCAGATGTAATATTTTTTGGTTGATCCATTGTAATAATAGTTAATATTTGTAAAATATGATTTTGTATCATATCTTTCATTTGTCCTGTTGTATCAAAGTAATTCCATCTGCCTTCAATACCTACTTCTTCAGATACAGTAATTTGAATATGATCAATTGTTTTATTATTCCAATTGTGAAAAAAAAATGAGTTGGCAAAACGTAAAGCGATAAGGTTAAGTATTGATTCTTTTCCAAGATAATGATCAATTCTAAAAATTTGTGATTCTGAAAAATATTTAGAAATTTGATTATTAATTTTTTTTGATGTTTCTAAACAAACACCTAATGGCTTTTCTAAAATTATACGAGATGAATTAGGATTTAGACTAGCATTTTTTAATCCTATAAAAATAGAATTTAATGTGTCAGGAGGCATGGCACAATAATGAATTATTATGTTTTTTTTTTGATCTAGTATTTTTTTTAATCTAAAAAAATGTAACTTTTCATAAACATCAATATTACAGAAATGTAAACGAGTACTGAATTTTCTCCAAATAATATCATCAATTTCTTCATTTAAAAAATTTTTTATTGCTGTTTTTGCTATTTTTCTATATTCTTGTATATTCCAATCGGCACGACCTGCACCAATAATTCGTGTGTTTTTATGTATTTTATTTGATTTTTCTAATTTATATAAAGCAGGTAATAGTTTTCGTTTTGACAAATCTCCTTTTGCACCAAAAATTACCAAATCGCAAGCTTGATTTATTTCTATAATCATGACCTTCTCTTATTAAAAATTTATATATTAAAGTTAAAATTGTTAATGTAAATACTTTAAAAGTATTTTTTTTTTACTAAAAATTTTAATTTATATATAAAATCTTGAATTTGAAAAAATGTTGTTATTTAATGGTTTTGATTTTACTATTTTACTAAATAACTAAAAAAATATAAATAAATATTTTAGATTCATTGTCGATTTTAAATATAACATTATAAAGATAAATATAAATTTATAAAATTTTTTTGAAGAATTTTAAATTAAAAAAAAGGTGTTCTTATGTTAAATCGTTTAAGAAGAACAAAAATTGTAGCCACCTTAGGTCCGTCTACAGATATTGATAATAATCTTGAAAAAATAATTTGTGCTGGAGTAAATGTTTTGCGATTAAATTTTTCTCATGGTTCAGGAATTGAACATAAATTAAGAGCGAAAAAAGCAAAAGAAATCATGGTGAATTTAAATTGTCATATTGCATTGCTTGGTGATTTACAAGGTCCTAAAATTCGCATTTCTCGATTTAAAAAAAATAACATTTTTTTAAAAGTTGGTGATTTTTTTATATTAGATGCTCTTTTAGAAGAAGATAATGGAACTCAAGAAAGAGTAGGTATTGATTATAAACAATTACCAAATGATTTAAAAAAACATGATATTTTATTGTTAGATGACGGGAGAATACAATTAAAAGTTATACAATCAAATAAAAATGAAGTAATTACAAAGGTAATTATAGGAGGAATTCTTTCTAATAATAAAGGTATTAATAAATTAGGTGGTGGTTTATCAGCCAATTCTCTGACTCAAAAAGATAAAAAAGATATAATACTTGCATCTGAAATTGATGTAGATTATTTAGCAATATCATTTCCTAGATGCAGTGATGACTTACAAAAAGCTAGAAAGTTAGCTAAAAAATCTTATAGTAATGCTAAAATTATTGCTAAAATAGAACGTGCTGAAGCTGTAATGAATCAAAATACTATAGAAGATATAATTTTAGCTTCAGACGGAATTATGATAGCTAGAGGAGATTTGGGAGTAGAAATTGGTGATTCCGAATTAGCTGGAATTCAAAAAAAATTGATTAGAACAGCTAGACAATTAAATAGAATAGTAATTACTGCAACCCAAATGATGGAATCTATGATTATTAATCCATCACCTACTCGTGCAGAAGTGATGGATGTAGCTAATGCTGTATTAGATGGAAGCGATGCAGTCATGCTTTCAGCTGAAACTGCATCGGGTAAATATCCATCAGAAACTGTTGTAAAAATGGCAAAAGTTTGCAAAGGTGCAGAAAAAGTACCTAGTATTAATGTATCTAGACATCGTCTTAATGTTACATTTGATAATGTTGAAGAAGCAATCGCTATGTCAGCTATGTATGCCGCTAATCATTTAAAAGGTATTACTGCAATTATTACAATGACTGAATCAGGAAAAACTGCATTAATGACTTCTAGAATTACTTCTGGACTACCTATTTTTGCTTTATCAAAGCATAAAAAAACTTTGAATTTATCTAGTCTTTACAGAGGTGTTACTCCCATATATTTTGATAGTGAATATGATGGTTTTAAAGCTGCCCATGAAGCTATTATTTTATTATGTCAAAAAGGTTTTTTACATAGTGGTGATTTAGTAATTATAACTCAAGGTGACATTATGAGAAAAATTGGAAAAACTAATACTATAAAAATTTTAAAAGTTACATAATTTTCATTAAAATAGTATAAATATCATTCTTAAATAAAATTAAATAGTTTATTAATTTAAGTATTTTAAAATTTCTTTTGATTCTTTTAAATAATCTTTTTTTTCTTTTTCTGTTAATGTTCCGGAATATTTTAGTATTATCTTCATCGGATTTACTGCATGATTATTAATCCAGATTTCGTAATGTAAATGTGGTCCGGTAGTTCTACCAGTATTACCTGATAAAGCAATTTTTTCTCCAATTTTTACAATATCACCTGTTTTAACTAAAATCTTTTTAAGATGCATATATCTAGTGACAAAATGATTTTTATTTTTCAGTACAACATAAAATCCGGCTATTTTATTAAAACAAGCTTGTATAATTTTCCCATTAGTAGTAGCTAAAACAGGTGTACCTTGAGGCATAGCAAAATCTACTCCTAAATGACGCGCAACACGATGTGTAACGGGATTAAGTCGATGTAAATTAAACTCAGAAGAAATTCTATATTTGTTTAAAAATGCAAAATTGATAAAATAATTTTTTTTATTATACCCATTAATATCATAAAAGTTACCATTAGAAGCCCGTATAGAATAATATTTTTTTCCAGAATTATTTAATTTTACACCTAATAATATATTTTTATTGTTCATTAGATTATGTGAAAAAATTAAATTAAAATTACTTCCAATATTTAATTTATGAAAATCTACTTGCCACTGAAGAGCTTTAATAATACTATTTATTTCGGATTGATTCAGACCTGATTGTAATGCGCTTCTGAAAAAAGTTGAGTGTTTTTTAATAAATATAGTTTTACATAGTAAAAAATTTTTTGAATAAATGTTTGATAAAAATTGCCTTTTATGTTGTCTGTATATTTTTTTTTGAAAATTCGAGATTTTCCATATTAATTCTATTAATGTACCTGATTTATTAACCTTCCAAGATAAATGTTGACCGTTTTTTAAATTATTTAAGATTGATTTATCTTTTTTAATTAATTTTAAAATATCTTTTAGATTTACTCCAGATTTATCAAGTAATGAAATAATTTGTTCTTTTTTTTGAATTATATGATGATACTGTTTGATATCCTGTAAATTTTCTTGATGTATTTTTATTGAAAATTTTTTTGTATCGTTTTGTTTGGTTTCATTCTTTTGTAATAAAAAGTATTCTGTTTGATTTTGAAGCAAGGTATTACAACTAGATAAAAGTATACATGTTATTGTACTATTAATTAGTATGACAATAATCTTATAAATAAGATGAGAATATAAGAAAAGTACTTTATAAATTTGCTGCACTTTTTTATTCCTTAAGGTTTTTGTAAGCAGCGAATATATTGATTAAATGATTATAGAAAAAAATTTATATAGCTATCTTTTCTGAGCCGTATTATTACACCAAGAGAATGAAGAACACTTTTACAAATATTTATTCTACTCATTATAACATTGATTATATCTTTATTAAATTGTAGTTCTATAAAAATATATTTAATTTTTTTTAAGTATTGTTTTAAATTTCATATAAATTTCGCACTCTTATTTTTCTTTAAGGGATGTTTTAAAATACTTTAATGAATTCAATTTTTCATCTTTTAAAAAATACTGATGAGTTTTTTGAAATACAAAATATTTTTTTTAATATATAAAAGTTTTTTTATTATCTTTAATTGATCAAAATAAACTTATTTTATTTTGTTTTAAATAGATTGTCTTATTAAGACTTAATTTTTGATTGACGTATTATTTATGATGATTATGTCTTCTAAAATAGTATTGGTAATAAAGATATATATATCATTGTATGATATATTATTAATTTCCTGATTATTTTGTAAAGTTTTTTTGTTCTTTTTGTTTTTTTTAATTGTTTTTTATTAAAACTAAAAAAATATAATTTTTTTAGTTTTAAAGTGACTAATAGATTTAAAGAGTAAATATTTATTTGTAGAAAAATTTAGAATAATTACTTCTATGATAGTTGTTCTATCTAAAATCGTTAATGCAATAAATTCTAATAAATTTATTATATTTAACTATTAAGAGAATTAAGAGAAAATGAAATAAAGTATAATATACTTATTACTAAAATTTTCAAACTTAGCATAATATTTATTTTTATTATTAAAAAATATATTTTATAATATTTAAAAATGTTATAAAAAAAATTGCAAAAAATATGTTAGAATTTATTAAATTAAATAATATTTGTGTAAACTTTTCTAATCGTTCAGTTCTCTCTAATATATCATTATCCTTAATTCCTAATCGTATTCTTACTTTAATTGGACCCAATGGAGCTGGAAAATCTACTTTAGTACGTATTATCTTAGGATTAATAAAACCTGATTCGGGTACTATCATTCGTTTAGATAATTTATCTATAGGTTACGTTCCTCAAAAATTATATTTTAATACCTTGCTACCTATTACAGTAGAAAGATTTATGAAATTATCTAAATCAAAAAAAAACAGTATAATAAAAATATTAAAAATGTTAAAACGAGTAAAAGCAAAAGATTTACGATATCGTCAGTTGCAGACTCTTTCAGGTGGAGAAATGCAAAGAGTTCTTTTGGCTAAAGCTTTGCTAAATCGTCCTAATTTACTTGTATTAGATGAACCTACACAAGGGGTGGACGTAATGGGACAGTTTGCTTTATACGAATTGATTAATCAAATTCGATATGAATTAAAATGTTCTATTGTAATAGTTTCTCATGATTTAAATTTTGTCATGGCTAAAACAGATTATGTAATTTGTTTAAATAATCATATTTGTTGCTCTGGGACACCAGAAACTGTTTGTAAAAATTTAGAATTTATTTCTATTTTCGGTATAAAACATATTAAAGAATTTGCTATTTATCATCATCATCATAATCATATTCACCATTTTTGAAAAATAACATTTAATTATAAGAGTAATTATTATGTTCGAACTAATTTTTCCAGCATGGTTGGCCGGCATTATATTAGTATTAACAACTGGTCCATTAGGTTCATTTATAGTTTGGCGTAGAATGTCTTCTTTTGGCGACACTTTATCCCATTCTTCTGTTCTTGGTTTAGCTATATCTGCACTTTTTAATATTAGTTCTTTTTATATTATTTTTTGTTTTATAAGTTTTCTTGCGATTTTTTTAGCCTGGTTAGAAGAAATACTACCTTGTTCATTAGAAACTATATTCAGTGTTATTTCACATACTTCTCTATCTTTAGGGATAGTTCTCATTAGTTTAATATCAACTAATTATCCTCAAATAAATATTCCAAATTATTTATTCGGTGATTTATTAACTGTAGCTAAATCTGATTTAGTAATTATGTTGATAGGAAGTATAGTAATAATCAGTTTTTTAATTTATCGTTGGAATGCTCTTTTATTAGCAACTATAAATAAAGAATTAGCTCAAATTGATGGAATAAATATTTTTTATGCTCGTTTAACAATAATGTTAATGACAGCTTTAACTATTGCCATGGCAATTAAATTCGTAGGTGCATTATTAATTACTTCTTTATTAATTATTCCACCAGCAACTGCACAACATTTTTCTGAATCTCCGGAAAAAATGGTTTTTATTTCTATAATAGTTGGTATTATTTCTGTTACAGGGGGAATATTTTTTTCTGTTTTTTATAATACACCAGCTAGTCCATCTATAGTATTGTGTTCTTCTTTTCTGTTTTTATTAAGTAATATAAAAAATTTAATTTTTCAAAAATAAAGAAAATATAAATTAAGAATATTTTAGATTATATGTTTTTTATAATACTTATTCCTAATTCTTTTAATGTTAAATTATTTGATGTACTAGGAGAATTTGTCATTAAACAAGTTGCTGATGTTGTTTTTGGAAAAGCAATAACATCTCTTATATTTTTACTATTAGTTAAAAGCATAACTATTCTATCGAACCCTAAAGCTATTCCTGCATGTGGAGGTGCACCATATTCAAGGGCTTCTATTAAAAAAGAAAACTTTTCGTTTTGAATTGACTTGTTTATTCCAATAATATCAAATATTTTTTTTTGCGTTTTTGAATCATGAATACGTACTGAACCTCCGCCAATTTCATAACCATTCATGATAAGATCATAACTATCTGAAATAGCAATTTCGGGCGCATTTTTTAGTTTTTTTATATCGTTATTTTGTACAGCAGTAAATGGATGATGAAGAGAAGAAAAGTTTCCATTTTTATCTTTACTAAACATAGGAAAATTTATGATCCAAACAGGTTTCCAATTATTTTTTTGAGTAATTTTAAGATCATCACCTATTTTTAAACGTAACATACCAAGTGATTTATTAACAATATGTTCTTCATCAGCCATTAAAAATAATATATCTCCATTTTTAGCATTGCTTTTTTCTAAAATTTTTTCTAATATTTTTTCATTTAAAATTTTTCTTATTGAACTATAAAATTCTTTACCTTCAAAAGATTTTTTTATCTTAATATAAAATAATTTATTTGCATTGTACTTTTTTACATATTGAGCATAATTATCAATAGATTTACGACTTAAACTTGCACCTCCAGAAATACATAATAATGCTATTCTATTATTTTTTTTAGGATTTAAATTGAAAAAAAACAAAAATTTTTTATTTTTAAAAACACTAGAAACATCAATAATTTCTATTGGATTACGTAAATCAGGTTTATCTGTTCCATACTTTTTTATTGACGTCTTAAAAGACATTTTTGGAAATTTACTTAATTTAAAATTTCCTATTTTAAACCAAATATTTTTTATAAGTTTTTCTGTTAAACTACGAATTTGTTTAGCATTAACAAAAGACATTTCAATATCAATTTGCGTAAATTCAGGTTGTCGATCTGCACGTAAGTCTTCATCGCGAAAACATTTTACTATCTGATAATATTTATCAATACCAGAAATCATTAATAATTGTTTAAATAATTGAGGAGATTGAGGCAATGCATAAAACTTTCCATGATGATTGCGGCTTGGAACTAAATAATCTCTAGCGCCTTCTGGTGTAGATTTTGTAAGGATTGGAGTTTCAATATCTAGAAAATTTTTTTTTGTCATAAATGTTCTTATTAAATAATTTATTTTATTTCTTATTTGAAGATTTTCTAAAATATCGAATCGACGTAAATCTAAATATCTATATTTTAATCTTGAATCATCATTGTTATTATGATTTATATAATCTAGTGGTAGTGATTTTGAAGGATTTAAAATAGTTAAATCATTTGCTAATATTTCTATTTCTCCAGTATCTATTTTAAAGTTTTTATTTTTTTCTTCTCTTTTTCGTACTATTCCAGAGGTTTGAATGCAAAATTCATTTCTTAAAGTCATAGCTTTTTTAAAAATTATATTATTTTGTAATTCAAAAACAATTTGAACAAGACCAGTATAATCTCTCATATCAATAAAAATAAATTGACCAAAGTTTCGTACTTTATGTACCCAACCACACAATGTCACTAGTTCATTTAAATGAATTATTCTAATTTTTCCACAATATTTAGTACGCATAAATTCTCTTTAAAATTTTTTGTTTTATTGATAAAAAAACAAAAAAAATTTATTTTTGATAGTTGATTTTTTAATAGATGTAATTTTCATAAGAAAAATTTTAGAGGATGAATTGTATTTTTTAAGAAAAAATTGATTTTTTATTGTAAAAAGTGTTAAATTAATTGTTAATTTTATAGAATTTATAATATAAAATATAACGGACTAGGAAAACTGTAATTAGCGACTCCTAAAAATAATTCTTCCCTTAGTTAAATCATAAGGTGTTAGTTCTACAGTAACTTTATCTCCTGTTAGTATTCTAATATAGTTTTTTCTCATCTTTCCTGAAATATGTGCAGTAATAATATGTTTGTTTTCTAATTCGACACGAAACATAGTATTTGGCAAGGTGTCTATTACTATTCCTTGCATTTCAATATTTTCTTCTTTGGTCATTTTGTTCTCGTTATATAGTGTTTTTTAAAACAACATATAAAATATTTATTATTTAATAATATCAGATACTAGTCATTTTGACTAGTATGTTTTAATTTTGTAATTATATTTAATTGATTATATTTCATAAATATTAAGAGCTATTAAGATAACGTTCACTATCTAATGCAGCCATACAACCACTAGCAGATGATGTAATTGCTTGTTTATATACATGATCAATTACATCTCCTGCAGCAAAAATACCAGGAATACTTGTTTGAGTATAATTTCCATGTGATCCACATAATACTTTAATATAGCCATTTTCCATTTGTAATTTATCAATAAATATATTAGTGTTAGGAACATATCCAATTGCAACAAATAGACCAGAAATTGTTATATTCAGTTCTTTTTCTTCTTTCTTTAAATTTTTCTGTGTAATCAACAACCTATTGACTCCAAAAGTATTTCCTAAAATATTTTTTATAGTAGAATTTAAATAAAGTATTACTTTCTTATTATTTATTTTTTCTTTTAATCGATTAAGTAAAATTTTTTCAGCACTAAAATTATCTCTACGATGAATTAAATGTACTTTTTCAACAAAGTTTGATAAGTATAATGTTTCTTCTATAGCCGTATTACCTCCACCTACAACTGCAACTTCTTTTCCTTTATAAAAAAAACCATCACATACTGCACATGTTGAAACACCTCTCCCTTTAAAAAATTTTTCTGCTTCCAATCCTAAATAACGAGGATTTGCTCCTGTTGCAATAATAATTGAATCTGCACTATATTGATTATTATCTCCTATTAAGTAAAATGGTTTTTTTTCAAAATTCACTGAATGTATATGATCAGAAATAATTTCCGTTTGAAATTTAATAGCATGTTGATACATACGATTCATTAACTCCGCACCAGTAATTGTATTAATATCACCAGGCCAATTTTCAATTTCATTGGTGTTCATTAATTGACCACCTTTATTTATTCCTGTAATTAAAATAGGCTTTAGATTTGCTCTTGAAGCGTATATACCTGCTGTATAACCTGCTGGACCAGAACCTAATATTATTACCTTAGCATGTTTAATTTTTCCCATATCTCATATCCTTAAAAAAATATTGTTTTAAATTATCTTAGTTGTTTTTTGAAAAAATAATTATAGAATGTTATGTTCTAATAATAAAATGAGTTATTATTGCTTTAAAATGGTTTTTTATACTATATTTTTAAGAATGCATAAATTATTTTAATATTTACATAGTTTTTTCAATAGTAAATTTTTTAAAAAAATTAAAAATAATATTTATCACTAAATCAAAAAATCTTATACGTTTTATTGTACAATAATATTCATTTATATATTAAAAGAAACAAGATATATTATGTTGAATCCTTATTTACTACGAAATGAATTAAAATTAGTAGCAAAAAAATTACTAAAAAAAAACTATAAATTAGATATTTGTGCAATATCTTCTATGGAAGATAAACGTAAAGAATTACAAATTAAAACTGAACAATTACAAAATGAACATAATATTTTATCAAATATGTTTAGAGATCAAAAAAATACTAATAAAAAAAATGAAAATTTAAAGAATAAAATTATAAAATTAAGCGAAATTTTAAAAATATTTAAAAATAAGCTTAATTCTTTAAAAGAAAAAATTCATAATTTTTCTATTCATATACCTAATATTCCTCTTGATGATGTTCCAGAAGGAAAAACATCAATGGACAATAAAAAAATAAAATATTGGGGTCAAAAAAGAAAATATAATTTTACAGTTAAAGATCATATAGAAATAGGAAAAAAATTTAATGAACTAGACTGGGAATCTTCAGCAAAAATATCAGGATCCAGATTTGTTGTAATGAAAGGTAATATTGCACTTTTACATCGTGCATTAAGTCAATTTATGTTAGATTTACATACTTTAAAACATGGTTACATAGAAACTTATGTACCTTATTTAGTTCATCCGGACGCTTTGTACGGAACAGGTCAATTACCTAAATTTAGTGATGATTTATTTCATATAAACTTTATTGATAAAAATAGTTACATATTAATTCCTACAGCAGAAGTTCCATTAACTAATTTAGTTTCTAATCAAATAATTGATGAAACAGATTTACCTATTATGTTAGTTGCACATACTCCTTGTTTCCGATCAGAATCATCTTCCTACGGACGTGATGTAAAAGGACTAATTAGATTACATCAATTTGACAAAGTAGAATTAGTTCAAATTGTTCAACCAGAAAAATCTTTGGAAATGTTAGAAAAACTGACTAATCATGCTGAACAAGTTTTACAACTTTTAGATTTACCATATAGAAAAATTCTTTTATGCACGGGAGATATGAGTTTTTCTTCAGCTAAGACTTATGATTTAGAAGTTTGGTTTCCTTCTAAAAAAAAATATGTAGAAATTTCTTCTTGTTCTAATATGACTGATTTTCAAGCACGTCGTATTAAAGCTCGTTATCGAAAAAAACATGAGAAAAAAAATTTTTTTGTACATACATTAAATGGTTCTGGTTTAGCAATAGGTAGAACTTTAGCTGCTATAATAGAAAATTATCAGCTATCTGATGGTCGTATAGAAATCCCTAAAATTCTTCAAAAAAAATACATGAAAGGATTAGAATTCATAAACTAACTATTAACAAAAAAACTCAAAAACATCATTGGTGAAAGCATGAATACAGTTTATAATTTTAGTGCCGGTCCATCTATGATACCAAAAGAAGTTCTTTTTCAAGCTAAAAAAGAACTTCAGAATTGGAAAAATTCTGGTTCTTCTGTTATGGAAATTAGTCATCGTAGCGATGAATTTATGCAAGTTGCTTCAGAAGCTGAAAAAGACTTAAGAGATTTATTAAATATACCTGATTCTTATAAAGTACTATTTTGTCAAGGTGGTGCTAGAGGACAATTTTCTGCTGTTCCTATGAATTTATTAGGAAATATAAAAACAGCAGATTATATAAATAGTGGTTATTGGTCAAATTCTGCACTTATTGAAGCTAGAAAATATTGTATTCCTCATTCTATAAATATTACAAAAAAAGTAGATGAAAAAATTTCTCTTTTACCTATGTCTCAATGGAATATTAATGATAATTCGGCATATATTCATTATTGCCCTAATGAAACAATAGATGGATTGTCTATTTATGAAGAACCAATTTTTAATAATAAAATTATAATTGGAGATTTTTCATCTTATATTTTATCCCGTTCAATTAATATTGAAAATTATGATCTTATTTATGCGGGTGCTCAAAAAAATATTGGACCTGCAGGTATAACAATAGTTATTCTCAGAGAAAGATTAATAGGATATTCTTCTAAAGAATTACCTTCTATTTTAGATTATAAAAAAATATCAGAATATAACTCAATGTTTAATACCCCACCTACATTTTCTTGGTATTTATCAGGATTAGTTTTTAAATGGTTAAAAAAACAAGGTGGTTTAAAAGAAATTGAAAAAATAAATCAAAAAAAATCAGATTTGTTATATAAAAAAATTAATACTAGTAATTTTTATATTAATAATATAGATGACAAAAACAGATCACAAATGAATGTTGTTTTTCACTTATTAAAACCGAAGTTAAATGAAACTTTTTTAAGTGAAGCCTCTGCGTTAGGTTTAACTGCATTAAGAGGACATCGTATAGTAGGTGGTATTCGTGCATCTATTTATAATGCAATGCCATTAGAAGGTATTATATCTTTAGTAAAATTTATGTCATATTTCGAAAATCGATATGGATGAATTACTTTTGGTTTAATCATAAACACAATATTTCGTATTTTCATTTTAATTTAATAGAGCGTATATTCATTATGCAAGATTCTTTTCGTTTAAAACCAATATCTTATGTAAATGGAACTGTTTATTTGCCAGGTTCAAAAAGTATTTCTAATAGAGTTTTACTAATTGCTTCAATGTCTAAAGGAACTACGTATCTAAATAATTTACTAAATAGTCATGATACTGAATATATGCTAAATGCATTAAAAATGTTAGGAATTAATTATAATTTGTCTAGTGACAAGAAAAAATGTTGTATTGAAGGCATTGGTCGATCTTTTCAATTATCAAAACCAATGAAATTGTTTTTAGGAAACGCAGGCACTGCTATGCGTCCACTTCTTTCTGCATTATCTTTAAATGAAAATAATGTTGTATTAAGTGGAGAGGAAAGAATGCATGAAAGACCTATAAAACATCTTGTTGATGCTTTAAAACAAGGTGGTGCTATTATAGAATATAAAAAAAATAACGGATATCCTCCAATAGAAACAAAAGGTGGTTTTGTCGGAGGAAATCTTGTTTTAAAAGGAAATATTTCTAGTCAATTTTTAACATCTCTATTAATTAGTACTCCACTTGCTTTAAAAGATACTACTATTTTTATAGAGGGTGATTTGGTTTCTAAACCTTATATAGATATTACACTTAACTTAATGAAATCTTTTTCAGTCAACATTAAACATGATTCTTACAGTATTTTTTACATAAAAGGTCAGCAACAATATAAAACACCAGGAAATTATTTTATTGAAGGAGATGCTTCATCAGCTTCATATTTTTTAGCGGCTTCCGCAATTAAAGGTGGTTCTGTTAAGGTTGTAGGTGTTGGTAAAAAAAGTATGCAAGGTGATATAAATTTCGCAAATGTTCTTCAAAAAATGGGTGCAATTATTAATTGGGGTAACGATTTCATTAGTTGTACTCGTAACCAATTAAATGGTATAGATCTAGATATGAATCATATTCCTGATGCAGCAATGACTATTGCGATAGTGGCTCTTTTTTCTAAAGGGACTACAGTTATTAGAAATATATATAATTGGAGAGTCAAAGAAACTGACCGTTTATCTGCAATGACTATCGAATTAAAAAAAGTTGGGGCTATAGTTAAAGAAGGTAAAGATTTTCTATCTATTACTCCACCTATTAGTTTTAAATATTCTAATGTTAATACTTATAATGATCATCGTATGGCTATGTGTTTTTCGTTGATATGTTTATCTGGAACCGGTGTAAATATAATCAATCCCGGTTGCACTTCTAAAACTTTTCCTTCTTATTTTCAAGATTTTTTATCTATAAGTAAATATTATTAATTTTCTTAAAAAATTATAATAAATATTTTTAAAAAATATATAATAATGAAAAATACAATTCCCGTAATTACTATTGATGGTCCTAGTGGTGTTGGTAAAAGTACTATATCTAAAATAATAGCAAAAAAATTAAAATGGTCAGTTTTAGAATCTGGTAAAATTTATCGATTTCTAGCTTTTTTAATTTTAAATAAAAAAATTTCTATTTTTGAAAAAAATATAATTCCTTTTATTAAAGATTTAGATATTTTATTAAATAAAAATTTACAATATAATGATAAGTTAATAAATTTTGAAAAAATTAGTGAAATTTCTTCTCAATTAGCATCTTTCCCCATAGTTAGAAAAATTTTACTAAAAAAACAGAGGTCATTTCGTTCATTTCCAGGCTTAATAGCAGAAGGACGTGATATGGGTACAGTAGTATTTCCTGATGCAAAACTTAAATTTTTTTTAGATGCTAATTTAGAAGTACGTGTATATAGAAGAATATTAGAATTAAAAAAAAATCGTTGTTATATTGATTTTAAAAAATTGTTTATTAAAATGAAAAATCGTGATGAACGAGATCAAAATCGTTTAATTTCTCCTTTATGCATACCAAAAAATGCTATAATATTAAATTCTACTTATTTGAGTTTATCAGAAGTTATTACAAATTTTATGAAATATATTACTAAAAGTATAAAAAAATAATAAAACATTAATTAAAATATTACACTCTTTAATAAGGATTATTATAAGATATATAAAACAAGCTCATTTTAACATGATGTTAAAATGGACATTAAATAAAAATTCCTAACAATTATCAATTATGAATGAATCTTTTGCTCAATTATTTGAAGAATCACTAAAAGAAATTAAAACTCGTCCAGGTTCAATTCTTCGTGGAACTATAATTTCGATAGAAAAAGATATAGTCTTGGTAGATGCTGGATTAAAATCTGAATCTGCAATTCCTATTGAACAATTTAAAAATTCTCAAGGTTTACTAGATATTAATGTAGGTGATCAAATTGATGTTGCTTTAGATGCTATTGAAGACGGATTTGGCGAAACACTTTTATCTCGTGAAAAAGCAAAACGTCATGAAGCATGGTTAATATTAGAACAAGCTCATGAAAAATCAGAAACAGTTACTGGAATTATCAATGGCAAGGTAAAGGGTGGTTTTACTGTTGAATTAAACGATATACGTGCATTTTTACCAGGTTCTTTAGTAGATGTTCGTCCTGTTCGAGAAACAATTCATCTTGAAGGAAAAGAATTAGAATTTAAAGTAATAAAATTAGACCAAAAACGTAATAATGTTGTTGTTTCACGTAGAGCAGTGATTGAATCAGAAAATAGTGCTGAAAGAGATCAGCTTTTAGAAAATTTACAAGAAGGAATACATATCAAGGGTATTGTAAAAAATTTAACAGATTATGGAGCATTTGTAGATTTAGGTGGCGTAGATGGTCTTTTACATATTACTGACATGGCATGGAAAAGAGTAAAACATCCAAGTGAAATCGTTAATATAGGTGACGAAATTAGTGTAAAAATTTTAAAATTTGATAGAGAAAGAACTCGAGTTTCACTGGGATTAAAACAATTAGGTAAAGATCCATGGATAGAAATTTCTAAACGTTATCCAGAAGGAACTAAGTTGAGTGGACGTGTAACAAACTTAACGGATTATGGTTGTTTTGTAGAAATTCAAGAAGGAGTAGAAGGTTTAGTTCATGTGTCTGAAATGGATTGGACTAATAAAAACATTCATCCATCTAAAGTCGTTTCTGTAAACGATAAAGTTGAGGTCATGGTACTAGATATTGATGAAGATCGTAGACGTATTTCTCTTGGTTTAAAACAATGTAAAATAAATCCATGGAAAGAGTTTTCTGAAACTCATAAAAAAGGAATTCATGTTGCCGGTAAAATAAAATCTATTACAGATTTTGGTGTTTTTATTGGTTTAAATGGTGGTATTGATGGATTAGTGCATTTATCTGATATTTCTTGGAGCAGTTCTGGTGAAGAAGCAGTTAAAAAATATAAAAAAGGTGATGAAATTTCTGCTGTAGTTCTTCAGGTAGATGCCGAAAGAGAACGTATATCTTTAGGAATTAAACAATTAGAAGAAGATCCTTTAAACGTATATGTTTCAAACTATAAAAAAGGTACCATTATTAATGGAATAGTAAAATCTTTTGATAAAAAAAATATGACAATAAAATTATCAGAAAACATAGAAGGTATCATAAAATTTTCTGATATATCTCGTTTAGAATACGAAGGACTAACGAATAAATTTAAAATTAATGATGAAATTTTAGTTAAATTATCTAGTTTTGATCGTAAAAATAGAATAATTTATCTTGTAGTTCATATCTTAGATGAAAATGAAAAAAAAGATTCAACAGATTTGTCTAATAAAAAAATAAATGATGAAATATTTTCTAATGTAATGAAAGAAGCTTTTAAAGCGGCTAAAAATACAGAATAACTATTTGTATTATAAAAAATAATATTTTTATAATAAATTAAGAATTTTTAGATTTATAAATATCGAGGATTTATGACTAAGTCAGAATTATTTGAAAGAATTTCTGAAAAAAAAACTCATATTTCAAATAAGACTATAAAGTGTGCTATAAAAGAAATATTAGAACACATGATAATATCACTGGCAAAGGGACGAAGAATTGAAGTTAGAGGTTTTGGAACTTTTTCTTTACATTATCGTCGTTCTCGCTTAGGTCGAAATCCTAAAACTGGGGAAATAGTGAAATTAAATGAAAAATATATACCTTATTTTAAACCAGGTAAACTATTACGTAATAGAGCTAACATATATAAATAATATATTTTAATACTTTATGATAGAAACTAAGTCTGAATATAACTTTTTATAAAAAAAGCTTAGTTTCTATAGTTAGAAATAATTAAGGTTGAAGAATGAAAAAAAAATTAATTGTAGCAAATTGGAAATTAAATGGAAATATAGAAATGATTTCTAATTATTTAAAGTTTTTAAAGAATAATTTATTGAGTAATTTAAATAAAAACATAATTGTTATTGCTCCTCCTAATATATATTTAGAACGAACCTACCAGTCTATAAAAAAGATAAATATTTTTCTTGGAGCACAAAACGTAGATGTTAATTTAAAAGGAGCATTTACTGGTGAAGTTTCTGTTTTAATGTTAAAAGATATAGGTGTAAAATATGTTATTATTGGACATTCTGAAAGACGTATATTACATAATGAAACAGATAATTTTGTAGCAAAAAAATTTCATTTAATTAAAAATTCAAATTTAATACCGATTTTATGCATAGGGGAAACAGAAAAAGAAAAAAAGAATGGTAAAACACAAAAAGTTATTGAAAAACAATTAAATTGTATATTTCAAATTTTAGGAGAAAAAGCATTTAGAAATGCAGTAATTGCATATGAACCTATTTGGGCTATTGGAACAGGTGTATCTGCTGATCCAGAATATGTACAAATTATACATAAATTTATAAGAAATTATATTCAAAAAAATGACTCGGTGAGTAAAAATGTTATAATTCAATATGGTGGTTCCGTTAGTTCTTTAAATACAAAAGAATTTATTCAACAAGAAGATATAGATGGTTTGCTAATTGGAAGTGCCTCTTTGCATGCTAAAGAATTTTTAAAAATCATAAAAATTTCTTGTTCTATTGATTAAAGAAAAACATTTTATTTCATTTTAAAAGAAGAAGTATCAATTAATATCTTATGTGCCCATCCACCTAAATTTGCACCCAAAATAGGACCTATTGTAGGAATTAAAAAATATAAGAAATTGTTATTACCGCCAGTAAAAGACAAAATACCCCATCCAGTAAGACTTAAAAATATTTTAGGACCTAAATCTCGAGCTGGATTTAGACTGATATTATTTAAGGGACTTATAGATATATTGATCATAAAAACTAATATTCCTATTAAAATAGGAGCTATAGAACTACGATGTAAAAAAGAATTATTTTTTTTATTATTAAATTGTAATAAAATCATTACAAAAAGAGCCGTTGTAAATATTTCTATCATACAATTCCGAATAAAACTATTATTATAGTTTGGATAAGTACAAAAAATAGAAGCTAAATTAATACTTTCTTGTGTACCTCTTATAATATTATTATTTATCTCAAATGAAACCAATGAATTATAATAAAGATAGTATATTAGCATTGTAAAAAAAAAAGCACCTAGAATTTGAGATATAATATATGGAAGTACCTTTTTTTTATTAAACTTAGAAGATAACCAAAAAAAAATAGTAATAGCTGGATTTAAGTGAGCACCAGATATTGCAGAACTAAAATAAATTGATATAGATACTCCTAAACCCCAAATACAACTTATTTCGAATTGATTAAAATTAACATTTGTTAATTTTGAAGCTGCTAGACAACCTGTCCCAAAAAAAATTATTAAACCTGTTCCAAAAAACTCAACAAAACATTGTTTTATGATATTTTTTTTCCTATAAAAATTCATTTTTAAAAGACCTGTGTAATCGTAACTAAAAAAACAGATAAGATTAAAAAATTGGAGCGCCGGAAGTACCGGCACTAATTTTACATTAGTATAACTTTTTAGCAGTAATTAACCAATCTTTTTTAAAGATACGTTTCATATTCTTTAATGCATCTGTGATATCATTAAACACCATTTTTTCATTTTTCACTCCAACACATTTTCCAGAATAACCTTTTATTAATAATTCTACTGCATATGCTCCCATTCTTGATGCCAAAATACGATCATATACAACTGGCGCACCACCTCTTTGAATATGTCCAAGAATAGTTGCTCTAGTTTCTCGATTGGTTTTTTTTTCAATATATCGAGCTAATTTCTCTACATCGCAAATATATTCTGTTATTGCAACAATGGCATGTTTTTTACCCTTTGCAATACCAGCTTCTATTTCAATGACTAACTCTTCTTGCGTATAATGAATTTCTGGTAGTACAATAAATTCACAGCCTCCAGCAATAGCTGCTGCTAATGTTAAATCACCACAGTATCGACCCATAACTTCTACAATGGAAATACGCTGATGAGACGATGAAGTGTCTCTTAATCGATCTATAGCCTCTACAACTGTTTGTAAAGCCGTAAAATATCCTATTGTATAATCGGTACCTGCAACATCATTATCTATAGTTCCTGGAATACTAATGCATGGAATATCCATTTCTGTTAATTTCATAGCTCCTATATAAGATCCATCACCACCAATTACAACAAGAGCATCTATATTTCTTTTTTTAAGATTATTGACTGCAACAGAACGTATTTCTTTTTTACAGAAATTAGAAAATCTAGCTGATCCTAGAAATGTTCCACCTCTGTTAATCATATCAGATACACTATATCTATCTAAATTTATCATACGATTTTGATATAAACCTAAATACCCATCATAAATTCCAAAAACTTCTAATTTTTCACTAAGTGCTGTTCTTACAACTCCTCTGATCGCAGCATTCATGCCTGGAGCATCTCCACCACTGGTTAAGACTCCAATTTTTTTAACCATCAAAACCTCTTTTTTCAACTTATATAAAAAATTATTTATATATTTTATTAATTTAATAGTATTATTTTAAATAAATGTTTTTTTAGATATGAATATATTGAAAAAATATATTTATATTCTATGGTGTAAATCTAATTTTAAATATATTTATTATAAGATTAGCACGGAAGTTTTTTAGGGTTTTAAAATATATATTTTCGATAGATATTATTTTAAATAATACCATTTAATAGGAACATGTTTTTCGTTGAAATCAAAAATAATAGGTGTTGCAGTTGGAATATCTAAATTTAAAATTTCTTTATTATCTATTTTTTTTAAATATTGTATTAAAGCTCGTAAAGAATTACCATGAGCTACAATAAGTATTTTTTTATTTTTTTTTAACTCAGGATAAATAATTTCTTTCCAATAAGGAATTACTCTTTTTGCAGTTATTTCTAAACTTTCTCCTAATGGTATTTCATTTATATTTAAATTGGAATAACGTATATCATTTCCTGGAAAACGTTGATCTTGTATGTTAATCATAGGAGGAGTTATATTAAAACTTCTTCTCCATAAAATAACTTTTTTCTCTCCATATTTCTCGATAACTTCATCTTTATTTAATCCTTCTAAAGCTCCATAATGTCTTTCGTTCAAACGCCAAGATTTTTTTACTGACAACCAAGGTTGATTTAATTCATCTAAAATATATCTTAAAGTATATATTGCTCTTTTTAACATAGAGGTGTATGCAAAATTAAAAAAAAATTTATGTTTTTTTAATAACATAGCAGCTTTTTTGGCTTCATTTTTTCCTTTTTGACTTAATTTTGCATCATGCCATCCAGTGAATTTATTTAATTCATTCCACTCACTTTGACCATGTCTGATTAAAACTATTTTATTCATTGTCATTTTTTCTCTGAAATTATTCTATTGGAAACAGATTTTTAAAATTTAACATTGATTTTTTTAAAAAAAACATTACTATGATTATAGTATAATATTAATCTAATTAAAGTTAAAATATTCCGAATTATATCATTTCTTTTAAGAAAAATTATATAAAAAAACTATGTTATTTGTAATAAAAGTACAGTTTATATAATTATGCCACTGTACTTTTAGAGTGCAAAACTATAACAATCTAAATATCAATTAAAATACGATTAAAATCTTCCAATGTATTTTTTATAGTTACTAAAAAACTTACTGATTCTTTACCATCTATTAAGCGATGATCATAAGATAAAGCTAAATACATCATTGGAAGAATTTTAATTTCTCCATTAATAACCATTACTCGATCTTGTATAGCATGCATTCCCAATATAGCTGTTTGAGGAGGATTTATAATAGGTGTAGACATTAAAGAACCAAAAACACCTCCATTAGTAATTGTAAAATTACCCCCGATTAATTCTTTTATATCAATTTTATTTTGAGATCCTTTTATAGAAAATTCTTTTATTTGTTTTTCTATTTCTGGTATTGTCATAATTTCTGCATTTCTTAATACTGGTGTTATTAAACCCCTCGGTGTAGAAATAGCTATACTGATATCAAAATTTTTATAATAAATTATATCATTTCCATCTATTGAAGCATTTATTTCTGGAAATTTTTTTAATGCTTGAACTACTGCTTTTACAAAAAAAGACATATAACCAATACGAATACCATGTTCTTTTTCAAAAATTTCACTATACTTTTTACGTAAAAGTATTATTGGTTGCATATTCACTTCATTAAAAGTTGTCAACATTGCTGTATTGTTTTTACTATATAATAATCTTTCAGAAATTTTTTGTCGTAACCGACTCATTTTTATTCTTTTTTCAAATTTTTTATTTTCTTCTTTATTAAAAGTATTTTGATTAGAAATATTTGTATTTAACGTTTCTTTAATTTCTTCTATATTATTTAAACTATTAATTTTATTATCTTTTTTGATAAATTTATCAGAAAAATCATTTTTTTGATTGATTTTGATTAATCGTCTTATAGACGGTGTTACATATTTATTTATTTTTTCAAAAGTTACTTTTGTTTTTTCATTTTTTAATGTTAAGTTTTCTTTTTTTTCTAATAAAAAATTACTTTTTTCTGGAAAAAAATGATTGGATATTTTATCCTTAATAACACTAATGTTTTTTATTTGACCAAGAATTTGTTGAGGTTTTACTATATTTCCTTCCTTTTCTAAAATTGAATTTAATATTCCATTACATGGTGATGATATTTCCAGCATAACCTTATCTGTTTCAATATCGACTATGTTATCATCAGAAGTAACTGTGTCTCCTATTTTTTTATGCCATTTTATAACTGTTGCATCATTAATTGATTCTGGTAAATCTGGAACAAGAATATTTATTTTTTTCATTCTTTATCCTATTATTTTAATTAATATTTAATGCATCATAAAGTATTTTTTCTTGTTGTTTTTTATGAATAGAAATATGACCAACCGCAGGTGAAGATGAAGATAAACGACCAATATATTTTAATGAAGAATCTAATGGTAGTAATTTTTTTAAATAATTTTTTACATATAACCATGAACCTTGATTATAAGGTTCTTCTTGACACCAGATGAAATCTTTTATATAAAAATAATTTTTTAGTATCTTTAATATTTCATCTTTAGGGAATGGATATAATTGTTCAATGCGAATTAAAACAATATTTGTTATATTATCTTCACGACGTTTTTTTAATAGATCATAATAAATTTTACCAGAACAAAAAACAAGACGTATAGATTTCTTAATAGTATTGTCTATTTCATTTATAATTTTTTGAAAATTTCCATTAACTAAACACTCTAAAGAGCAGCTAGCTAGTGGATTTCTTAAAAGCGATTTTGGTGTGAATATAATTAATGGTTTATAAATATTATTAAATATTTGTTCTCTTAAAAGATGAAAAATTTGAGAAGATATAGTAGGTAAACATATTCTTATGTTTTCTTCTGCACAAAGTTGTAAAAATCTTTCAATTCTAGAAGATGAATGTTCAGGTCCTTGTCCTTCATATCCGTGAGGTAAAAAAAGAATCAAATTACATTTTTGATTCCATTTTTGTTCTCCAGATATGATAAATTGATCAATCACTATTTGAGCTCCATTAACAAAATCACCAAATTGAGCTTCCCAAATAGTTAATGTTTTAGATGGAAATAAAGAATATCCATATTCAAAAGCTAATACTGCTTCTTCTGATAAAACAGAATCCCAAATGTAAAATTGCCCTTGTTTTTTGTTAATATTATTTAGTGGAATGTAAATAGAACCATCACTTTGATCATGAATAAAAGCATGACGATGAAAAAAAGTACCTCTACTTACATCTTCTCCAGAAATACGACAAGAAATACCTTCATTAAGAATAGTTGCATAAGCTAAAGTCTCAGCTGCACCCCAATCGAATAATTTTAATTCTTTAGACATTTCTAATCTTTCTTTATAAATTTTTTTAACTCTATGATGCATATTAATCGAATTAGGAATACTATTAATTAAAATAGATAAATTTTTAAGATGATAAGTATTTTTATTATTTGTTTTTATTTTTTTTAATAAAGTTTTATCTATTCCATGTTGAAAATCTATGTTTGTACTTTTTGAAAATATATTTTTACCTAAATGTAATTTGTAAGAATATTGATTAATAATTTCTTTTGCTTCTGTAAGTGTAATTACTTTTTGTAAAATTAATAGATTAGAATATATTTCTCTTACTGTCGGATGATTTTTTATCTTTTGATACATAACAGGTTGTGTAACAGAAGGTTCATCTACTTCGTTATGTCCATGACGTCTATAACAAACTAAATCTATAAAAACATCTTTTTTAAATTTATTTCTAAAATATAGAGCTAATTGAATAGCAAAAATAGAAGCTTCTACATCATCCGCGTTAACGTGAAATATAGGTGCTTGAATCATTTTAGCAATATCAGTACAATATTCACTAGAACGAAGATATTTGGGATTAGAAGCAGTAAAACCAATTTGGTTGTTAATAACAATATGAATAGTACCTCCTACTTTATAACCATCTGTTTGAGACATATTTAATGTTTCCTGAACTACACCTTGGCCCATTATAGAAGCATCTCCATGAATACTAATCGGTAAAATAGAACTATTATTTTTTAATTGATCAATAGATGCTCGTGCTATTCCTGAAATAACTGGATTAATTATTTCTAAATGAGAAGGGTTACATGCCATTTTAAATATTATTTTTTTTTCATTTTTTATTTCTGTAATTCCTCCCATATGATATTTAACGTCACCACTATTTTTTTGAACAATATCAATATTAGAAAATTCATCAAATAAAATTTTAGGATTTTTATTTAAAACGTTTACTAATACATTTAACCGACCTCTATGAGCCATTCCTAGTATTATTTCAGATATATTATTTTTTTTTGAATATTTTATTACTTCATGGAGCATTGGGATTAATGTTTCAGCTCCTTCTAAAGAAAATCTTTTAGCACCAGGAAATTTTTTTCCAAGATATTTTTCTAAAGTTTCAGCATAAGTGATTTTTTTTAAAAAATTTATTCTTTCACTTGTCTTCAATAGATTTTCATTAAAAAACGATTCAATATAATTAGTAATTGATTCTTTTTCTAATAGATTATCTATATACATATATTCAAAACCAATAGAATTTAAGTATTTATTAGATAATATTTTATGTAAATTTAAAATGTTTGTTTCAAAATTAGTACTTTTTTTAAAATTTATTTTAATCTTTTCTTCTAGTTCTTTTTTGGTTAGATTATATGATTCAAGTTCTAATTCTTGAATATTTTGTTTATTTTTTAATTCTAGTGGATTAATCAAAGATTTTTTATAACCATATGAACGAAATGAATTAATTATCTGATCTGCTTTATAAATAAGTAAATATAAATCGTCTCTTTTGTAGTTATCCTTAATAATATTTTGTTTTTTAGACATTTTTAAAAATTTACTATGCCAAATAATGTCAATAGACTGGGGATCTATTAAAAATTTTTGATACATTTTTTCTATGTATTGTTGATTATTTCCAGATAACCAGGAAGAATTTAACCAGTATTCTATCTTTTTTTTGTTCATGATTTTCTTTTTAAGGGAATTGTCATAATATTAAATATTATAAAAATTTTATATTTTTAAAATTATGCAGGATTGTAAACATCTATAAAATCAACATCTAGATTATATTTTTTATGTAACCATTTTCCTAAATATCGAATACCATCTTTTTCAGTAGCATGATGTCCTAAAGCGAAAAAATGAATTCCTAGTTCTCTAGCAATATGAATGGTTTCTTCTGAAATTTCACCTGTTAAAAAAGCATCTATTCCAAATGTATATGCTTTTTTGATAAAACCTTGTCCCTTACCACTACACCAAGCAATACGATTAATGTAAATTGAAGCATTTTCATATAGGTGTATAGGACGTTTTTTATATGCTTTTTCTATTTTTTTTGCAAATTTAAAACCTGTAGTTTTTTTTATCACTCCCCAAAAAACATAAGGTAAAATATTACCTTTAATGCAAATATTTAATTTTTTAGCAATTTGTGCATTATTTCCTAATTGAGGATGAATATCTAAAGGCAAATGCCAGCTGTATAAGTTAATATTATTTGAAAGTATTGTTTTTAATCTTTTTCTTTGTATATTATGTATATATCGTGATTCATTTTTCCAAAAATAACCATGGTGAACAATTATAGTATCAGCATTGTAAGATAAGGATATATCTAATAGTTTTTGACATGCAGTAACACCTGTAATAATTTTTTTTACAATTTTTGATCCTTGAATTTGCAATCCATTAGGAACTACATCCGCATATTGATGAGTAAGTAATTTCTGATTTATAATATTTTCTAAAAAAAAATTATTCATTAATTTATAAACCTATTTTTCAAAAAATAAACGTGCTCGATTAAAAATCAATATAAATTTTTTTCTACTTTCATTATAATTTATAATTGGATTAGGATAATCTAATTTACAATTTTTTTGTTTAGACCATTCATGTGGTTGATGAATATAATTATTTGGTACAATTTTTAATTCTGGAATAAATTTTTTTATAAAAGCACCTGATATATCAAAATTTTTTGATTGATTATATGGATTAAAAGTTCTTATATAAGGCACAGAATCACATCCAATAGATGCTGACCACTGCCATCCTCCATTATTTAAAGCCAAATCTCCATCGATTAAATTAGATATAAAATATTTTTCACCCTCTCTCCAATCTATTAAAAGATTTTTTACTAAAAAACTTGATGTGATCATTCTTAATCGATTATGCATCCAACCTATTTTATTTAACTGTCGCATACCAGCATCTACTATAGGATATCCTGTATTTCCTTGTTTCCAAGCTTGAAAATGTTTTGCGTTATTACTCCAGTGAATATTTTTTT
This sequence comes from Buchnera aphidicola (Brevicoryne brassicae), assembly GCF_005082825.1. Lineage (NCBI taxonomy): Bacteria > Pseudomonadati > Pseudomonadota > Gammaproteobacteria > Enterobacterales > Erwiniaceae > Buchnera > Buchnera aphidicola. The sequence continues at coordinate 336,105 of NZ_CP034882.1, read as the reverse complement.
CCCATTTAACTAATGATTCAAATTTACTTAGTATTGGAAAACCAATTAATAAATGATAATAAAATTCACGCCATAATAATTGATTAAACCAAGAACAATTTAAAATAATATTTAAAGGAAAATTTTTCTTTGTTTTTAAAAGCATCATAAGACAATATCGAGATGATAATATTCCTGAAGATAAGTAGGGAGATAGCATACTAGTACTAAATAAAAAAGGAAAATTTCTATTTAATGAATATTTATTAATTTTATCAGATAAAAAGTTTTTTAATCGACTAATAGCAGCTTTTTCTCCAATTGGAAAAATATTTTTATTAAATTTTAAAGTTAAATTTTTCAAATAAAGAGAATTTGCAAAACAATCTTTATCAGGTTTTCTTTTTAGGGGGTTAGGAACGCATTTTGGTATATGACTATATAAATTTTGTATTATTTTTTTTTTAAAAAAAGAATATATTTTGTATGTTTCATTTTTTTGGTTTTTTATATATTTATGAGAAACTAAAATATTACTATGAAAACCTTTTACAATTATATTTTTTTGAGATAATTTTTTTTTTGCTAAACAATCTCGATTACGTTCATCTATTTCATATTGATAATTATAAAATAAATTATTAATTTTATTTTTTTCACAAAAATATATTAAATATTCTATAGAATTTAGAAAATCAGTAGATTCATGATAATGTAAAATAATATTTAATTTGAATAATTCTTGTGTTAAAGAAATTAAATTATGATATATAAAAGATATTTTTTTATTAGATATAGAATAATTGTACCATTGTTTAGGAGTAGAAATAAATAAAGCTATAACTTTATCTTTCTCATATCTACATGCTTCATATAAAGCTATATTATCGTACAATCTCAAATCATTACGAAACCAAATTAAATTTTTTTGCATAATTTTTATCTTTTAAATGAGAAAAATATTTATTATGTATCTTTAATATAAATTTTTTTATCTAAAAAAATATTTTTTTGCTAAATAATAAAGTTAAAACATTTAATCAACATAACAGAGATAAAAACACTAAGTAAAAATATTTTTTCTTAAAAATGTATTAAAATTATATAATAATTTTCATAAAAAAATTTTCAAGTATAAATATTAACATATATGTATTAAAAAAAATGAAATACTCATTAATAAATATATTTAATTTTAATAATATTTTTTGATAAATATTAATATATTCATGTAATATCTATTTTTGATAAATAATTTTATTATAGGTATTTAAAATGAAAAAAATAGGTATTTTTTTTGGAAGTGATACCGGAAACACAGAAAATATAGCAAAATTAATTCAAGAATCTATAGGTAAAAATATTTGTATATTGCATGATATCAGCAATTCAAGTAAAAAAGATATTGAAAATTTTGATTGTTTAATATTAGGAATTCCTACTTGGTACTACGGTGAAGTTCAATGCGATTGGGACGATTTTTTACCTGTTTTAAAAACAATTGATTTTTCAAATAAAACTGTAGCATTATTTGGATGTGGTGATCAAGAAGATTACGGAGAATATTTTTGCGATGCATTAGGTATAATATATGAAGTTATTAAAAAAAATAATGCTAATATAATTGGAAAATGGTCAACAAAAGAATATAATTTTGAAAATTCCAAAGCTTTATTAAATAAAGAATATTTTATGGGATTAGTTTTAGACGAAGATAGACAAGCAGAAAAGACCAAAGAAAGAATTACAAAATGGCTAAAAAAAATTCTGCCTTGCTTTTAAAACCAAGTAAAAAAATATAAAATAATTTTATTCTTGAAAAATCTAATAAAAAAGACAAAATATGAGTTTAAAAATAAATAATTTTAGTTTGTTAAAAAGTATACCGAGAAAAAAACATCGTGATATTTTAAAATTAGATAATTTTAATCTTCCCTTTATTGGAAAAGATGTTTGGACATTATATGAATTATCTTGGCTAAATAAAAATGGTTTACCACAAGTTGCTATTGCTAAATTAGAAATTAATATAACTAGTACAAACATTGTTGAATCTAAAAGTTTAAAAATGTATATTAATAGTTTTAATCAAACTAAATTTGATAGTTATATACAACTTCTTGAAATATTAAAATATGATCTTATGAAATGTGTATGTGGAAAAGTATGTATAAAATTATTTAATTTAAATGAAATTAAAAATGAAAATATATCAGAATTTTACGGTCATTGTATAGATAATCAAAATATTAAAATTTCATCTTATGAATATAATCCACTATTACTTACTCATTGTTCTGAAAATATTTTAAAAGAATCTTTATATAGTCATTTATTAAAATCTAATTGTCCTATAACTCAACAACCTGATTGGGCATCAATACAAATTATATACACTGGACAAGAAATCGATCATTCAGGATTACTCTCTTATTTGATTTCTTTTCGATGTCATAATGAATTTCATGAAGAATGTATTGAAAGAATTTTTTATGATATTCAAAATATTTGCAAACCTCAAGAACTTACTGTATATGCAAGGTACACACGTAGGGGTGGAATTGATATTAATCCATGGCGTACAAGCGCTATCTTTACACCTTGTCTTGTACGAATGGCTAGACAATAAAAAAATTATAGTTATTTAAAAATAAAAACAATGTAAATCAATTTTTGATTATCACAAAGCAGTATTAAGTTATAAACTTAATACTGCTTGTATATTTTAAATCAAAATAAAATATATTTATCATTTATATATATTTAAAAGATAAAATATTATTTAAGATTTTTAAAATTTTTTAGTAAAACATCTATTTTTTACATACTAAGCATACTAAATCAAGAACCTTGCTAGAATAACCTGTTTCATTATCGTACCATGAAATTAATTTAACAAAGTTTTTATTTAAAGATAAACCTGCTTTAATATCAAAGATGGAAGTCAGTTCTGCTCCATTAAAATCCGTAGAAACTACTTCATCTTCAGTATATCCTAAAATTCCCTTCATTTCTTTTTTAGAAGCTTCTTTAATTACTTCACATATCTCACTATATGTAGCTGATTTTTCATAACGTACTGTTAAATCTACAACAGATATATTTGACACGGGTACTCGAAATGCTATACCTGTTAATTTACCATTTAAATTTGGTAAAACTTTACCTACTGCAATAGCAGCTCCAGTAGAAGATGGAATAATATTTTGCAATACACCCCTTCCTCCTCTCCAATCTTTATAAGATGGCCCATCTACAACTTTCTGAGTGGCTGTACTAGCATGTACTGTTGTCATCAAGCCTTCAATAATATTGAAATTATCATCTATTACTTTAGATAAAGGAGCTAGGCAATTAGTAGTACAAGATGCATTTGATACAATGCTTTCACCTTTATATTTATCAAAATTAGCACCTCTTACAAACATTGGTATATCATCTTTTGAAGGACCTGTAATAACTACTTTTTTTGCTCCTGCTAAAATATGTTTATAAGCTGTATTTTTTGTTAAAAATAATCCCGTTGATTCAATTACGACATCAATTGATAAATCACTCCACTTTAATTTTTCAGGATCTTTTATTGAAGTAATACGAATTTTTTTTCCATCTATTATGATACTTTCTTTATCAACTTCAATAATTTTTTTAAAGGCTCCATGAGTAGAATCATATTTTAACATATAAGCTATATAGTCAGGACTTAATAAATCGTTAATAGCTACAACTTCAATATTTTTACGTTTTTGAGCAAGTCGAAATATTACTCGTCCAATACGACCAAATCCGTTAATACCTACTTTAATAGTCATTATTCACACCATTTCACATATAAAAGTTTATTTTTTAAGAAATATTCTTTTAATATTCCTTTAATATTTCACTAGGATTAAGATTTGAAGCATAATATGCTGGATACCAATTAATTATAATACCCATTATTAAAGTACTTATAAAAATAATAAATACATCTAATAAATTCAATTCTAATAGAAAAAAATTTTTGTAATAGATATTATCTAATAATATATTATTCTTAAAAAATTTATCTAAAAAAAATACTATTTTTTTAAAATTTAATATTGTCATTACTCCTAAAAACAAACCAATTAAAGCAGAAATAATTATAGATCTCATACCGTAATATAAAAAAATTGTTTGAATAAGAAAATTATTAGCACCCATACTACGTAGTATGGCAATTTCTTGTGTTTTTTTAGATATGGTCATTAAAGAAATAGATGTAATACTAAAACATGACATAATTATTAGAAATAATAAAGATAAATATATAATTGCTTTTACTGTGTTAATATCATGATATATATATTTATAGTCATTAATCCAAGTATATAAAAGAAGAGGTATATGGATTTTTTTCGCTGCATTTATAATAATTTTATTTGCATCAAGAGGATTAGACATATGTAATTCAATTTTATTAATTACATCTTCTTTGATAAGAAATTTTTTAAAAAATTCAAAAGGTATATATCCAACATTTGAATTTAATATGCTATTTTCTCGAAATATTCCTATAACATTCAAAGAAAAATATTTTAAATTGGATTTAATGAATTTTTCTTGTTTATTTAAAATAATTAAATTAATTGAATCACCTTCTTTAATTGATAATTTTTCCGCTAAACTTGACGAAAGAATAATATTATTTTTTTTTTTAAAAAATCATTATTTATATATTTTAAAAAGTCGTTTTCAAAATATTTTATATCTTTAAAACTTTTAATTTCAACTATTTTTACTATGTTTTTATTTACTAGCAATCCGTTGGTAATAATATAAGGTTCACAATAGAGAATTCCTGGAAAAAACTTTAATTTTTTAACTATATCTTGCCATTTTAGTAAAGATTTATCAGTTAATTGAATAATTCCATGAGGCACACTAGATAAGAGTGTTTTATTTAATAAAACATGAAAACCATTTAATGCACTTAAGCTTAAAATTAATGCAAATACAGAAATAGATATTCCTATTTTAGATAATATAGAAATTATTAATACTTTATTTTTTTTATTTTGATTAAGATACAATCGTTTTGCAATTAGGAAAGGTAAAAAATTCATTGATCATTTCTTTTTTTGTTAATTATTATAATTATATAATTTACCATTTTTTATTTTGAATAAAACAGGTATTTTTTTTATTAAACTAGAATCATGTGTAACAATTAAAAAAGAAGTATTATAACAACTATTAAATTTTAATATTAAATTAAAAATAACATTTGCATTATATTGATCTAAATTACCAGTGGGTTCATCTGCTATTATCAAAGAAGGTTTGTTTACAAAAGCTCGAGCAATAGCAACACGTTGTCTTTCACCTCCAGAAATTTCAGAGGGGTATTTTTTTATTTTTTTTTCTAAATTAACTATTTTAAGCATTTCATATGCTTTTTCTTCTGATTTTCTTTTACCTTCATTGCTAATTAAAAGAGGCATTGCAACATTTTCTAATATATTAAAATCTAACATTAAATGATGAAATTGATAAATAAATCCTAATTTTTTATTTCTAAATGTTGCTATTTGATTAGATGACATAGAAGTTATTGATTCTCCATCAAATAGTATATCACCAGAATTGGGGACATCTAAACCTGCAAGTAAATGCAATAATGTAGTTTTTCCTGAACCAGATTTTCCGATAATAGCAGATATATCTCCATGTTGTAATTCAAATGATATACCTTTTAAAATATGTACAATTACATCGCCATCTTTGTAAGATTTAGTTAATTTTATACATTTGATAATATTATTCATGAGATAAAATTTTAGCTGGTTTTAATTTTATAGCATTATAAGCTGGATATAATGTAGAAATACTTGTAATGAATATAGATATGATATTAATAAAAAAAATTTGATGAGGTACTATAATGATAGAAATATCAATTTCATCAAAAAATATTTTTATAAGAAATTTTAAAAAATCATTTTGCATAATTAATAAAACACTAATTACTGTACCAAGTATATTTCCAATAATAGCTGTACTAGAACCAATGATAATAAAAATTAATATAATTTTCCAATTTGCCAATCCCTGTGTTTGTAAAATCGCTATACTACTCTTTTTCTCTATTGTATAAACAGTAAGAGTAATAAATATATTTAAAATTGCCACTATTAAAATTAAAATAAATAAAAGTAGTATAATATATTTTTCAATAGTCATTGCTTTAAATATTTCACCCTTTTGCGATTTCCAGTCTAATAAAACAAAGTTATTTAAGGATTTTTTAATTTGATCTAGATTTAAAGATAGAGGTTGTTTAAACCATACTCGCCAACCAGTAATAAAATTTTTAGGAAAGTGTAAAAATTCTAAACTATCTTCTTTATTAATTAATATTTGATAATAATCAATTTCATTATTAGTAGAAAAAAAATCTACAATTTTAAACGTTTTTTCGTTAAAAATTTCTTTAAAAAAAAATTTTTTATCCGGTAAAAGAATTAATTTGATTTTATCACCAATATGAACATGTAACTTTTTTGCTAATTCTATACCTAAAATCGCATTTTTTTGTTTAGGTTGAAGTGTATTTAGAACGTTTTTTAGATTATAATTAGTAATATTTTCATTATTAGTATTATCAATACCTATTATTTCTCCTATGGTTATATCATTTTTACTTCTTAAAATCACTTCTTGGTTAATAAAATCAGAAACTTTTTCAAAATTGTATAAATTTACAATATTTTTAGGAAATTCTGATTTATTAATACATTTATTTTTATTAGTAATTATTAAATGTGGAATAAAAGATAAAATGTTTTTTTTGAAATTTTCTTCAAAACCGTTAATTACAGATATTACAATAATAAGTGAAGCTGTACTAATAATAATACCTATAATAGATAATAAAGTAATAAATTTTTTAAATTTTGGTAAATGAGAATTCCACAAATAACGTAAACCAATAAATAGATATACAGGTTTATACATAATTTTTTCTTAAAATATGAAAATATGTGTAATAAAAATACTTAGATTTTGTTTCTATTTTTAAAAAATTAAAAAAAATCTAATATAAATGAAATGAATTAAAATATATAATATATATTATTCTAATATAAATATATTAAATTGATTGAAAAAAAATTTTTTAATCTTAAAAATTAGAAAATTTAATTCTTAGTATTAATTATTATTTTTTTAATATTTAATAAAATTATTTTGTTTTTAAAAAAATAATTTATTTTTTATTAAACATAAAAATCATTTAATACGTTAAAAATTTTGTATATATACAAATAGATTTAATTTCTTATTTATAATTAAAATTCTATTCTAAAAATAGAAAAATAATATTAATTATTACTAAAATATTATTATATTCTTTTAAATAAACTTTCTTCTAATGAAAATCACAGAAAATCAAATTTTAAAAAATAAAAAAATCATTAATTGTAAATATCAAAAATTACCAAATTTATTTAATAATATTAATGATCAAGAAAAGTTTAATGAATTCTTATCTTTTTTACATACATTTTCAGGGAAAATAATATTTTCTTTAAACAAGAAACAATTTCTAAAAAAAATTTTAATTTTTCTCATGAAATATAAAATTCATCCAAAATATATAAAAACAACTATTGATATCGAAGAAAATCTTAATCATTTTTATATGACAAATGAGTTTAAACAAGAACATATAAATAGAAAAGATAATTTTTTATTTATCTACACAGAAGATTTATTACCAATAATCGATAGTAAATATGCTTTAAATACTAAGGATAATATTTCTAATGTTCAAAACAACTATTTGTCTAAATTAATTATAAATTATCCAATTATACACGTTGAACATGGCATTGGCCGTTATCAAGGACTGACAACTATAAAAACAGCTAGTATTGAATCAGAATATTTAATTATTTCATATGCAGGAGAAGATAAATTATATGTACCTGTTGCGTATTTACATCTTATTTCACCTTATACGACAACATCAATAGAAAACGCTCCTCTTCATAGATTAGGTGGTGATGAATGGAATAAAATTAAAAAAAAAATAAATAAAACCATCTATGATCATGCTGCACAATTGTTAGATATTTATGCTAAAAGAAAATTTCAAAAGGGATTTTCATTTAAAAAAAATGAAAAAAAATACCATGTCTTTTGTAAAGATTGTTTGTTCGAAATAACGTTAGATCAAAATAAAGTTATAAAATCTGTATTGAAAGACATGTGTAGTTCTATTCCTATGGATCGTTTAATTTGCGGAGATGTAGGTTTTGGAAAAACAGAAGTAGCAATGCGAGCAGCTTTTATATCTGTATCTAATAATAAGCAAGTAGTTATTTTAGTACCAACTACTTTATTAGCACAACAACATTATGAAAATTTTAAAAAACGCTTTTCTAACTGGAGTATTAATATTGAAATATTATCTAGATTTCAAAATACTACAAAACAAAATTTAATTTTTAAAAATACTAAAAGTGGTCATATTAATATTTTAATAGGAACTCATAAACTTTTATTAAAAGAAATAGAATGGTATGACTTAGGTTTATTAATTATTGATGAAGAACATAGATTTGGTGTTAATCACAAAGAAATTTTTAAAAAAAGATACTGTAACATTGATATATTAACTTTAACAGCTACACCTATACCTCGTACTTTAAATATGACTATGGTTGGTATAAAAGACTTATCAATTATAGAAAAACCACCAGCTCAAAGATTAGCCATTAAAACTTATATTCAAGAATATAATCCTTTATTAATAAGAAAGACAATATTACGTGAAATATCAAGAGGTGGACAAGTTTATTATATATATAATAAAGTACAAAATATTATCAATATTGCTGAAAAATTATCAAAATTAATACCTGAAGCTAATATTAAAATAGGTCATGGGCAAATGAACGACATTGATTTAAAAAAAGTTATGAACAAGTTTTATAAAAATAAGTTCAATGTTTTAATTTGTACTACTATTATTGAAAGTGGTATTGACATACCGAGAGCAAACACAATTATTATTGAAAATGCTGATCATTTTGGATTATCTCAACTTCATCAATTACGTGGAAGAATCGGTAGATCCAATCATCAATCATATGCTTTATTTCTTATTAAGGATTTTAAAAAAATAACTTCTGATGCAAAAAAAAGATTAGAAGCTATTGCATCAGTTGATAATTTTGGAGGAGGTTTTTCTTTATCTAATCAAGATCTTGAAATTAGGGGTATAGGTGAAATATTAGGAAAAGAACAAAGTGGACATATAAAAAGCATAGGTTTTTCTTTATATATGAAACTTTTAAAAAATGCTATTAAGTTATTAAAAGATGGACGAAGTTTATCTTTTAATGAATTATCAAAAAATTCAGTAGAAATTGAATTATATGTTTCAGCTTTGTTACCAGATAATTATATTTCAAATGTTAATACAAGACTATTCTTTTATAAAAGATTTGCAAATGCTGAAAACGAAAAAGAAGTTGAAAAAATTAAAGATGAATTAATTAAAAATTTTGGAAAATTACCCGTATTTTCTAAGAATTTAATTGTTATTGCTAAAATTCGGTTAATAGCATATAGAATTGGTATTAAATTTATTAAATGTAATAAAAAAATGGGTATTATAGAGTTTAATGACGATAATTTAGTAAATACACGATATTTATTGCAGATATTTAAAGAGCAACCTGATGTTTGGAAAATGGAAAATTCTATAAAATTAAAATTTTTATATAATTCAGATAATGATCATTTACGTCTTTTATGGATTTTAAATTTACTACAGCATCTAGAAAAAAAATAATTTAATTTTATTAAAATAATATTTTCTTATATATACTATTTATAATAATCATTATTTACAATATAAAGGTATTAATAAAAATGTTAAGGGAATTATATGAAACAAGTGGTATACATTGTAAATTCAAAAAGTGAAAATATAGAAATATGGAATTTATCTGATCATGGAAGTATGAATTTACTTCAGAAAATTTCAACAAATGGTCAAATTCAACCTATAAATATTATTAAAAATAACAATTTGTTATATGCAGGAATTAGACCTGATAATAAAATTATTACGTACTCTATAGAAAAAAATGGCTATATTGAAAAAAAAGATGAAAGTTTTATTCCAGGAAAACCTAATTATATTTCTTTTGATAAAACTAATAAGTTTGTATTTTGTAGTTCATATCATTCAAATTGTGTTAGTGTAAGTCCATTAAATAAATATGGTATCCCTAAAAATCCAATTCAAATTGTTTATAATATAAAGGGTTGCCATGCTGCTAGAGTAAATGATAAATATAATATATTATTTGTTATGTCTCTTAAAGAAGATTCTATTTATTTATATGATTTAACAAATTTTGGAATATTAAAAAGTACAGAACAAAAGTTAGTTAAAACTAAAGAAAAATCAGGTCCACGTCATATTGTTTTTCACCCTAATCAAGATTTTGTTTATACTATTAATGAATTAAATGGAACTATAGATGTATGGAAAATAGAGAAAATTAATAACATAGTAAATATACAAAATATACAAAATGTTAATATTTTGAATAAAAATGTTCGTTCTTCAGAAATTTATTGGTCTTCTGATATTCACATAACATCATGCGGTCGTTTTTTATATGTTTCTGATCGATTATTTAATATTATTTCTTTATTTCATGTTAATAAAAATAATACAATTACTTTTATTAAAATTTATAAGACAGTAGAACAACCTAGATCGTTTTGTATTGATTGTAGTAATTCATATTTAATAGTTGCGGGTGAGAAAAATAACACATGTGCTATTTATAGCATTTCAAAAAACACTGGAGAATTGAAAATATTAAACATATATAATACAAGTGAAGGGCCTTCATGGATACTTACATATAAATTAAATTAAAAAACAGATAGACATAGCTTATTATATAATCAGATAATTTATATGAAAAGTGAAGGATTATCTAAAGCTTCTTTAATAACATTAGTAAGAATATTTAATTCTTTAGGAGTAATAATATAAGGTGGTACAATGTAAATTAATTTTTTAAATGGTCTAATCCAAACTCCGTTTTTTACAAAAAAATTCTGTATCGAAGCCATATTAACTAAACGCACACATTCCACTACACCAATAGCTCCTAATATTCTTACATCAATGACATTTTCGTGCTTAAGTAGTGGTGATAATTCTTTATATAATTGCTTTTCAATATTAGATACTTGAATTTGCCATTTATTTTTTTGTAATATTTTTATATTAGCGTTAGCAGCAGCGCATGCTAATGGATTGCCCATATAAGTTGGACCATGCATAAAACAGCCTATTTTACCATTGCTAATAGTATTAGCAATATGTCTTGAAGATATTGTTGCTGCAAAAGTGATTGTACCACCTGTCATTGCTTTTCCTAAACATAATATATCTGGTACAACATTAGCGTGTTCAAAAGCAAATAATTTCCCAGTTCGACCGAAACCGGTAGCAATTTCATCAAAAATCAAAGGAATACAATAATAATCACATAAAACTTTTATTTTTTTTAAATATGTAGGATGATAAAATTTCATCCCTCCTACTCCTTGTACTATAGGTTCTAATATAACACCAGCTATTTTTAAAGAATTTTTCTCTATTATTTTTTTAAAAGATATAAGATCATTTTCATTCCATTTACTGTGAAAAGAAGAAATAGGTACATTAGCAAAAAAATTTTTTGGTAAAAATTTTTTATATATTTTATGTATAGAATTTTCGGGATCAGAAATTGACATTGCAGCAAAAGTATCACCGTGATATCCATGACGAATAGTTAAAAAAAGTTTTCTTTTTTGGCCTAATGATTGCCAATACTGTATTAACATTTTTATTGCTATTTCAATGGCAACTGAACCTGAATCAGAAAAAAAAACACAATCTAATTTTTTAGGTGTTAAATAAATTAATTTTCGACAAAGAGAAACTGCAGAAGGATGTGTGATACCTCCGAACATAACATGAGACATTTTTTTTATCTGTTTTTTTAAAGCTTTATTTAAAACAGGATGATTGTAACCATGTATTGCAGACCACCATGAAGACATGCCATCTATAATTTTTTTTCCGTTATTTAGCTTTAAATAGACTCCTTTAGCAGATAAAACAGAATAACAAGGAAGAGGATTAGTCATAGATGAATAGGGATGCCAGATATGTTTATAATCAAAATTTTTATCGGATTGATTCATTGTTATTTATGTATAAAAAACATTAAATAATTTAAGTATAAACCTTTAGTAAAATAAAATCATAATTTTTTGGAGGAAAGATGAAAAAAAAATGGACTCTAGATGAAACAAAAGCACTTTTCAATAAACCATTTTTTGATCTTATTTTTGAAGCTCAAAAACAACATAGAAAAAATTTTAATCCAAATACTATACAAATAAGTACATTACTTTCGATAAAAACAGGAGCCTGTCCCGAAGATTGTAAATATTGTCCACAAAGTTCTAGATATAAAACAGGTTTAAAAAAAGAACCTTTACTAAAAATAGAAACAATTCTTAATGCAGCAAAAAAAGCAAAAGCTTCTGGTTCTAGTAGATTTTGTATGGGTGCTGCATGGAAAAATCCAAAAGACAAAGATATGCCTTATTTAGAAAAGATTATTAAAAAAATTAAGTCAATGGGAATGGAAACTTGTATGACTTTAGGTACTTTAAATACTCTACAAGCGAAAAAATTAGCTTCTGCAGGTTTAGATTTCTACAATCATAATTTAGATACATCTTCTAGGTTTTACAGTAGTATTATTACTACTCGTACATATCAAGAAAGATTAGATACATTAAATATAGTTCGAAGTGCTGGTATGAAAATTTGTTCTGGAGGTATTATAGGTTTAGGAGAAAAAATACAAGATCGTATGGAATTGTTAATGGAACTCTCTAATTTTTCTATTCATCCAGAAAGTGTTCCTATTAACATGTTAGTGAAAATTCCAGGAACACCGATGGAAAACAATAAAAATATAGAACCATTTGATTTTATTCGTATTATAGCTGCTGCTCGCATTATGATGCCAAAATCTTATATTAGATTATCTGCCGGACGTAAAAATATGAATGATCAAACTCAAGCTATGTGTTTTATGGCTGGTGCAAATTCTATTTTTTATGGATGTAAATTACTTACTGCAAATAATCCAGAAGAAAAAAATGATTTAAAGTTATTACAAAAATTAAATTTACATCCTGAATATAAAAAAGAAATTATATCAAAGAAAAACAGTGATAATTTGATTATTCAAGGATCAAAGATCAAAAAAGATCAATACTATAATGCAGCAATATTTTAATATTTTAAAAATACATTATTAATTATTTAAAAAATATATATCAAAAATTTTTTGTTCTTTAAAAAATTGATTATTTTCTTACAACTAAAATTATTGTATTTGTTTTATATATAAGAGTAACTCAATATTATAGTTATGTGTTATGGCATTAAATACACAAAATTAACTATATCGAGTTACTCAATTATTAATAACATACTATTTTTTTAATGAGTATTAAAAATAAATATCTGTATATCTTTAATACAAATGTTTTACAATCAACAATTTTTTTTAGAAAATAGGATTTCTATGATTAAAAAATTTTTTATTACTGGAACTGATACAAATATAGGAAAAACATTTGTAAGTCAAATCTTATTAAAAAAAGCTACTCAAAATGGATATAACACAGCTGGATATAAACCAGTATCTTCTGGATGTAAAAAAACATCATTTGGTTTTTTAAATAATGATGCATTAATATTAAAAAAAAATAGTTCTGTAATATTGAATTATAAAGAAGTTAATCCAATTTTCTTTTTTGAAAATGCTCCTCCTCATATTTTAAGTCAAATTTATAATGAAAATATCAAGATAAAGCATCTTTCTATCGGTTTAAAAAAAATTATGAAAAAAAGCAATTGGATTTTAATAGAAGGGGCTGGTGGATGGTATACCCCTTTATCTTATACAAACACTTTTTCAGATTGGGTTAAAAAAGAAAAATTGATTGTGATCATTGTTGTTGGAATTAAATTAGGATGTATAAATCATGCTATCTTGACAGAAAAAGCTATTCTTTCTGAGAAATTAAAATGTGCAGGTTGGATTGCTAATAATATCATGCCTGAAGATAAATATAATTTATATTACATCCAAACTTTGCTAAAATATATTAAGTCTCCACTATTAGGCGTGGTTCCTTATTTAAGGAATAAGGATCGAATAAATTTAAAAAAAATAAAAATTAAATTACCTAAATAAATTTAAAAGGTTAACATATATTAAAAGTATTATTCTTTAATTTTTAATATTATTTTTAACAAAGATGGATATTTCTATATATATTATTTATAAACAGGATATTTTGAACATAATTTTAACACTTTATGTTTAATAGTTAAAATATTATCATAATTATGAATATTATTTAAAACACTAATCATCCAATTAGATACTTCGGAAATTTCTTTTTCTTTAAAACCTCGTCTAGTAACTGCAGGTGTTCCAATCCGTATTCCTGAAGTAATAAAAGGACTCTTTAAATCATTAGGAACAGTGTTTTTATTAACAGTTATATTAGCTTTTCCTAAAGCAATATCAGCATCTTTTCCGGTTATTTTTTTATCACTTAAGTCAATTAAAAATAAATGATTATAAGTTCCTCCTGATACTATTTTATATCCCTTTTCTAAAAAAATTTTGGCCATAATTTTAGCGTTTTTTATTATTTGTTTCTGATATGTTCGAAATTTTTCTTCTAAAGCTTCTTTAAAAGCTATAGCTTTTCCCGCAATTACATGCATAAGTGGCCCTCCTTGTGCACCTGGAAAAACAGATAAATCTAATTTTTTATATAAAATATCATTCCCATTTTTAGCTAAAATCAATCCTCCTCGAGGGCCTGCTAAAGTTTTATGGGTGGTACTCGTAACTACATGTGCATAATTGATTGGACTTGGATAAATTCCTGCTGCTACTAAACCAGCAATATGAGCCATATCTACAACAAAAAAAGCATTTACTTCATCTGCAATTTCACGTATTTTCTTCCAATCGCAAATCCCAGAATATGCTGAAAAACCACCAATAATTATCTTTGGTTTATGTTTTTTAGTTAAAACTAATAGTTCTTTATAATCAATGTCACCATATTTATCAACTCCATATGAAATTACATTATATATTTTTCCTGAAAAATTAACATGAGATCCATGAGTTAAATGACCTCCATGTGATAGTTTCATACCTAATATTGTATCACCAGGATTTATTAATGCTGTATAAACGGCAAAGTTAGCTTGAGAACCAGAATGAGGTTGAACATTCGCATAATCAGCATGAAATAATTTTTTTGCACGATTAATCGCTAATTCTTCAATTATATCTATATATTTACAACCACCATAATAGCGTTTTCCAGGATATCCTTCTGCGTATTTATTAGTTAATTGTGATCCTTGAGCATCCATAACGTAATTACTGGTATAATTTTCTGATGCAATTAATTCTATATGATTTTCCTGTCTTTTTTTTTCTTTTTCTATTGCAGCCCATAATTCTGGATCATATTTTGAAAATAATATTTTATTATTAAACATTTTTTTCCTAAAAATTAAGTTTTATTAAAAAGTTGTTTAAAATAATTTATTTTAATAAAAAATAAATTATTTTCCAAAAAAATCTTTAATTTTTACAATTATTTCACTTTTTGAAAGATAATATTCTTTTCTTTTTTTCAAATCTTTCATTAAAAAACATCCTCTTTTCATTTTTTTATTATCAATTAAAATAGCAATTCTTGCTAAAGTATTTATAGCATTTTTTAGTTGTTTTTTGATATTTTGATTAAAAAAATTAATAAATATTTTTAATTTTGGATATAAATTTCTTATTTCTTCAGATAAATTTACAGCAGAATTTTTGTCTTTTTCTTCTGAAAAAATAATATAAATATTAACCTCTTCTTGAATATTAGAAAAAACTTCAAGTGATTTTACTAATAAAATTAATCGTTCTATTCCTATAGCAAATCCTATAGCAGGGGTGTTTTCTCCTCCCATGTCTTCAAATAAAGAATCATATCGTCCACCTGCACAAATAGTATTTTGAGAACCTAATTTATCGCTTTTCCATTCAAATACAGTGTTATTATAGTAATCTAATCCTCTTACTAGTTTTGGATTATGTATATATTTTATTCCATGAGAACTAATCATATTACATAAATTTTTAAAATAAATTTGTGAGGTAGCATCAATATATTCGTTCAATAATGGAGCATCTTGTAATATTTTTTGAATTTCTTTATTTTTAGAATCTAAAATTCTTAAAGGATTAGTATGTAATCGTCTTTTACAATCTTCGTCTAATAAATGTTCATACTTTTTTAGAAAAAACACCAATGCTTTTTTATATTGTATTCGATCAATTCTGGAACCAATTGAATTAATTTCTAATGTCACATGTAAATGAATACCAATTCTTTTCCATAAACGATTTGTTAACAAAATGATTTCTAAATCAATATCTTCTGTATTTAATCCAAATACTTCAGCACCTAATTGATAAAATTGACGATATCTCCCCATTTGAGGTCTTTCATATCGAAACATAGGACCAAGATACCAAAATCTATGATTTTTTTTCGTCTGTAATAAACCATTTTGTATTATAGCTCGAACACATCCTACAGTTCCTTCTGGACGTAAAGTTAAACTATTACCTTTTCGGTCTTTAAAAGAATACATTTCTTTTTCAACTACATCAGTAACATTTCCAATTGCTCTTTTAAAAACTTGAGTTTTTTCTAATAAAGGTAACCTAATTTCTGAATAACAATAACTAGTTAATACTTCTTTTAAAATATTTTCAATATAGCTCCATAATTTTAATTGTTCTGGAAAGTAGTCATGCATACCTCTAATCGATGTAATTTCTCTAATATTCACTATATTCTCTTGTATTATATAAAACAATTTTATTAATTTTAATTAAATATTATTTTTTTAAAAATTTATTTTTTGCTATTTTTCTAATTTGCATTTCCATTTGTTCAATAATTTCTTCATTTTTTATTTTATTTTTTTGACGTATTCCATCTTTATATAACGCACTTTTTTTATGTCCTCCTGTTAATCCTAATGTTGCTATTTTAGCTTCTCCTATACCATTAACAATACACCCAATAATTGACACATCTATAGGAGTAGAAATATCTTCTAATTTTTTTTCTAATTGATTAACTGTATTAATCACATCAAATTCTTGTCTAGAACAAGTAGGACAAGCAATAAAATTAACTCCTCTAGATCGTATGGACAAAGTTTTTAAAATATCATAACCTACTTTTACTTCTTCAATTGGGTTTGCTGCTAATGAAATCCGTATTGTATCACCAATACCTTGTAATAATAAACATGAAAGTCCAATAGAAGATTTTACTGTTCCAGTTCTTAAACCACCAGCTTCTGTTATTCCAATATGTAAAGGTTGTATAATTTTTTGTGCTAATATTCGATATGCTTCAACAGCTAAAAAAACATCAGAGGATTTAACACTTACTTTGAATGTATTAAAATTTAAAGAATCAAAGTATTCAACATGTCTTATAGCTGATTCTACTAAAGCCTCTGGAGTAGGAGTTCCATATTTATTTAATATGTCTTTTTCTAATGATCCCGAGTTAACACCTATACGAATTGGTATGTTTTTGTCCTTTGCAGCATTTACAATTTCTGATACTCTTTTTTTATTTCCAATATTACCAGGATTTATTCTTAAACAGTCTGCACCATATTTTATTGATTTTAGAGCTAATCTGTAATCAAAATGTATGTCTGCAATTAATGGAATTTTTACCTGCTTTCTAATTTCTCTAAATGATTTAGCAGATTCTAAATTAGGTATAGAAACACGGACAATATCAACACCTACTTTTTTTAAATCTAAAATTTGTTTAACAGTTTCTGGAATATTTTCTGTATGAGTATTAGTCATTGACTGTACTGAAATAGGCGCATTTTTCCCAATCGGAACTTTTCCAACATAAATACGATTAGATTTTCTTCGAGTAATAATTTTACATTTTTTCATATTGTATTTTTTTACATTTCATATTGCATATATATAGAAAATATATTTTTTTAAATAAACGTCAATAATTTAAAACTTAAATAATAAAAGACTTATGTAATATAAAATAGATATATTTTTTTTCAAGTATTATTTTAATTAATATAATAATACTCTAATTTTTAAAACGATTAGTTATATTTCCAGTTAACTGACCACATGCCGCATTAATATCTTCTCCCCTGTTTTTTCGAATTACAGTCGTAAATCCTTTTCTTCTTAAAATATCTGCAAAGATATTAATTCTATTAATATCACTAGATAAAAAAGATGAACCTAAAAAAGGATTTAAAGGGATAAGATTAATTTTACTAGGTATTTTATGTAGTAAAAAACTTAACTCATTTGCATTTTTATTAGAATCATTAACTCCTTTTAACATAACATATTCTATTGTTATTCCACCCCGATTAGCTTTTGAATGTTTTAAATATTTTAATGCTGAATTTAAAATTGATTTTATATTATATTTTTTATTGATTGGCATAATAGTATTACGAATGGCATCATTAGATGCGTGCAGAGAAATAGCTAAAGAGACATCAATCATATTTTTCATTTTATCTAAAGCCGGTACTATACCAGAAGTAGATACAGTAATACGACGTTTAGATAAAGCAAAACCATATTCATCTAATATTATTTTTAAAGCAGAGACAACATTATTTAAATTTAATAAAGGTTCACCCATACCCATAAAAACTATATTAGTAATACAATTTTTGATATTTTTTTGTTTTAATTTTTTATTTGCTTGCCAAATTTGAGCAATAATTTCAGAAACTTTTAAATTTCGATTAAAACCTTGTTTTCCAGTAGCACAAAAATCACATTTTAAAGCACAGCCTATTTGTGAAGAAATACAAAGTGTAGAACGTTTTTTTTCTGGAATATAAACTGTTTCAATTTTTTGATCATTAATTTCTGTAATCCATTTTATAGTACCATCAGAAGAAATTTTTTCTTCTAGAAATTCAGATGCAAAAATATAAGATTTTTCATTTAACTTTTTTCTTGTTTTTATACTAAGATTAAGCATCTTATTAAAATCATTACAATAATGTTTATAAATCCAATTCATAATTTGTTTTACAGAAAATTTTTTTTCTCCTAAAGAATCAAGAAAAAAATATAAATCTTGAGGATTTAAATTTAATAAATTAATTTTATCATTTGGAGTATTTAATATCTTCACGTTGTTTTTCATAAGAAAATCCTAAATAAATTTAGTAAAAATTATTTTACTACTTTTCAAGTATACTTATTAAAGTAAATTAATCGTTTTTTTATGATTAAAATATTAAAGATATTTAAATTATGATATTATTTTGATAAATTTAAAAATTTAGGAGATTTAAATGCATCCGATGTTAAATATTGCGATTCGTGCAGTACGAAAAGGAGGAAACATTATTATTCAAAACTATGATACACAAAAATTCATGAAAGAAGATATAGAAAAAAACAAAATATTTATAAAAAATATCATGTATAAAACATATAAAATAATTAGTGAAATTATTTACAAATCTTATCCTCGTCATATTATTTTAAATAAAAATGAAAATATAATTTTTAAAAAAAATGAAAAAACTACTATCTGGATTATTAATGAACTAGATGGAAAGAAAAATTTTATTAAAAATTTTCCACATTTCTGTATTTCTATTGCTGTAATTGTAAAAAAAAAGACGGAAATTTCCGTAATATATGATCCTTTGAGAAATGATTTGTTTACTGCCGTAAAAGGACAAGGATCTCAGTTAAATGGATATAGAACAAGATGCAGTAGTATTAACACTTTAAAATATACTACAGTTGCCGTTAATCTACCTAATCATATTTATGATCAATCATTTTACTATTTTGAAATATATAAAAAATTAATTTTATGTGGAATTTCTTTTAGATCCACTGGTTCTACAGTACTTGATTTGGCTTATGTCGCAGCCGGAAGAATAGATTGTTTATTTGACTTTAATCTAAATCCTAGTAATTTTATAGCAGGAAAGTTACAAGTAAGAGAAGCGGGTTGCTTAATTAGTGATTTTACAGGAGGACATGAAAACAATAATTGTCATTCTGGAAATCTAACTAGCAGCCCAAAAATCATTAGGTTAATTACTGAAAAAATACGCGAATGCTATGTTTAATATAAGTTTATTAGTTTTTTTTTAAAATACACCATTTTTGATTAATAAAAACAGCTGACCAACCTGTAAATTTTCCTTCTTTTTTAGAACCAATATAATATTGTTTAATATTTCTATTAAAACAAACTATAGTTTTATTTCCTTTATCATCAATTAGAGGAGCACTCGCTAAATAGAGTATTTTTTGTGGTAACAAATGTTGAAATTTAGCAAGTTCTTCTACAAAAGGAGATCTAGTTTCACGAGATTTGGGAAAAGTATTTGCAGCAAAAAAAATACCAGATACTCCTTCTCGTAAAACAAACCATGCATTAGATTTTTCACATAATAACTCTGGAAAGGGAATAGGTTCTAATTTCGGATCTGATATTTCCCCATTAGATAAAATTTTTCTTGTATTTTTACATTCTTTGTTTATACAAAGAAAAAATTTTCCAAATCGACCAGTTTTTAATATCATATTACTATCACATTTTTCACATTGAATTATTTTAGACAAATAAACAGGACTATTAAAATCTCCTTTTTCAATTTTATAACCAATACAGCTAGGATTGTTAATACAAATATGTAACTTTAGTGTTTTATTAATAAAATAACTATCCATAGCCATTTTGCATTTTTCACATCGATTAATTTTTTTTGTTTTTTCTTCTTTTTGATTTTGATTAAACTCATTTAATGGTATAAGATTTATAGTTTGTTTACAACGCTGTTTTGGTTCAGAATTATATCCTGAACAACTCAGAAAAACACCAGTTATGGCATTTTTTATTCCCATGTTTTTATAACACACAGGACACTCAAATGATGTCATAACAATAATATTTGGTTCCATTCCTCCTTCTTCTGGACTTTTTTTTGCTTGTTCTAATTTTTTAGAAAAATCTTCAAAAAAAGAATTAAGAACATGTTTCCATTGAATTTTATTTTCAGCTATTTGATCAAGTTTCTTTTCCATATGAGCCGTAAAATTATAATCAAGCAAATTACTGAAATTTTTTTTCAATCGAACAGTAATAATCTGACCCATTTTTTCTGCATATAATTGATTTTTTTTTATTTTTATATATCCTTTTTCTTGTATTTTTGATGTAATTGCCGCATAAGTAGAAGGTCTTCCTATACCTTTTTTTTCTAATTGACGTACTAAAGAGGCTTCATTAAAGCGAGGTAAAGGTTTAGTAAATTTTTGAATAGGTATAATTTTATTATACAATAATAAACTTCCTATTTTTAGTGAAGCAATGTCAGAAATTATACTTTTTTCTTCTTTTAAAATTTTTGTCCAACCTTCAAATATTACTATTTTTTCATTTTTTTGTAATTTAAATTCGTTAGCTATAATTATAATAGCAGTAGATTGATATCTTGCTGATGACATTTGAGATGCTATAAATTGATTCCAAATAAGTCTATATAATTTTTGAGCATCTGAATTTAAATTACTTGAATTTACATTTTTTATCTTAACATCAGATGGTCGAATAGCTTCATGAGCTTCTTGAGAATTTTGTATATTAGAATAAATGTTAGGTTCTTTAGGTAGATAATGATCTCCATAAAAATTTTTTATATATGTTCGAACTTTTTTAACAGCATGTTTACTGAGAAAAGTAGAATCAGTTCTCATGTAAGTTATATAACCTTCTTCATATAATTTTTGTGCTAAAAACATTGTTTTTTTTACACTAAATCCTAAACGTAGACTAGATGATTGCTGTAAAGTAGAAGTTATAAAAGGAGGTGGTGATGTTCTATACAATATTTTATCTTCACGATTTTTAACAATAAAACATGATTTTTTAATTTTTTCTATAGCGATATCTAATTCTTTTTTGTTTGTTGGACGAAATATTTTATTTTTATAATGAGTCACATCTACAATAATATTTTTTTTCTCTTCAAAAATAAGAGATATACTTAATTTCCAATATTCTTCTGGTATAAAATTTTTTATTACATGTTCGCGTTCTGATATTATACGAACTGCTACAGATTGAACACGTCCTGCAGATAAACCTCTCGAAATTTTTTTCCATAACAAAGGTGATATCATATAACCTACAATACGATCCATAAATCGACGTGCTTGCTGAGCATTTACTCGATTCATGTTTATATGACTTACATTTTTAAATGCATTTTTTATCGCACGTTTCGTTATTTCATTAAACACCACACGTCTAAATTTAGAAGAATCGCCTCCAATGACTTTCTTTAAATGCCAAGCTATCGCTTCTCCTTCTCGATCTAGATCTGTAGCTAGATATATACAATCAACTTTTTTAGCAATATTTTTTAATTCAGAAACTATTTTTTCTTTACCAGGTAAAATATGATATTCAGCTTTCCAGTTTTGATAAGGATCTATTCCTATCTGATGTATTAAAGTATCTTGTTCAGTAGAATTAGAAGTAGATTTTTTAGTTTTATCTTTTTTTTTGTTTTTTTTAGTAAGTAAATCTCGTACGTGTCCTATGCTAGATTTAACTATATATTTACAACCTAAATATTGATTTATAGTTTTTGCTTTTGCTGGAGACTCAACTATAACAAGAGATTTTTGCATATTTTTATCCAGTAAATCATATTTAATTGTATTAATTTATTTAATAATGAAAAAAACTATTAAAATATTTTTGATTTTTAAAAACTAAAAATAATTTTTATAAAAAAATAATTTAAGTAAAGCTTTGCTAAAACTATCTATTATAGAAGAAGTAAAACGTTCCAATATTTTTTTACTATAAACGTATTGAATACTTAATAAAGTATATTCTTCCATTTTAGAAATTAAAAGATCATCACTTGTACTAATTTTATCTACTAATTTCTTTTCTAAAGCCATTGTTCCAAACCAGTGTTCTCCATTAGATACACTTTCAATATCTAAACAAGGTCTCATTTCTTTAATGAAATTTTTAAAAAGTTGATGAATTGTATTCAATTCTTCACAAAATTTTTTACGTGTTGAATCGGTGTTATGACCTAACACTGTCAAAGTACGTTTATAATCTCCTGCGGTATGAAGTTCAATATCTATATTACATTTTTTTAATAATTTATTAAAATTAGGTATTTGACCTACTACACCAATTGATCCTATTATAGCAAATGGTGCTGAAACAATGTAATCTGCAACACATGCCATCATATATCCTCCACTAGCGGCTATTTTATCTACAGATACAATTAATCGTATTCCTTTTTCTCGTAATCTCTTTAATTGAGAAGCTGCTAATCCATATCCATGAATAACTCCTCCAGAGCTTTCTAAACGTAATAAAACTTCATCATTTTTATTTGCAACTGAAAGTATAGCTGATATTTCTTCTCTTAATCCTACTACTTCATTTGCATAAACACCACCTTTAAAATCTAGTACATATAATGTTTTCTTTTGATTAGTAAAGTGTTTTTCTTTGTTTCTTAACATGTTCTTTTTTCTTTCTTTCATTATTTCTTTGTTTTTTATTTTTTCTCTATTTAGCCATTCTTTTTTTTCAAAATTATTCATTTTAGACAACAAAACGTTATTTTTTATTTTTTTATAATGATCTTTTAGTAAAGTAATTTTTAATTTATTATGATTGTTTTTCTTTCTTTTCATAATGGTAAAAAACAATGTAATTGAACTTACACTAATTATAAGAAAAGTAATAATTTTTGCTAAAAACAATCCGTAATTAACAAGTAGATCCATAAATTTATCCTTTTTAAAATAGATAAAAAATGATTATAAAAATGATTTTTTAGGAATTAAATTATATAATTTATTGATTAATACAGAATTTAATTCCAAATATTTACCCAATTTTAAAGTTTTAGGTAAAATAACATTACCATAACGTATTCTAATTAATCGACTAACTTGACATTTCATTTTTTTCCACATAAATCTAATTTCACGATTTCTTCCTTCACATATTATACCTTTGAACCATTGATTTTTTGATGATTTTTTAAGATCAATAGATTGAATTTCTTTAAATGACGCGTAACCATCCTTAATTCTAACTCCATTTTTTAAAATATTCATTGTATTTTTATCAATTTTTCCAAAAACGCGAATATAGTATTCTCGTTCTATTTGATTTCGAGGATGCATGAGTTCATTAGCTAAATATCCATCATTTGTAAACAATAACAAACCTCTAGTATTAAGATCTAATCGTCCAATACTTATCCATCTTTGCATTCTTAAAATTGGTAATTTATCAAATACTGTAGGACGTTTTTTAAAATCATATCTAGTACAAATTTCTCCTTCAGGTTTATTGTAAATTAACACTTTAGTATTGAATTCTTTTTTTTTAATAGAAACTACTTCTCCTTTAATTGTAATTTTATCAATTTTATTTTTATCGAAACGTTGACCAATAAATGCTTTTTTATCATTAATTAATATGTTTTCAGATTTAATCATTTTTTCAATTTCACGACGAGAACTATGTCCAAAAAAAGATAAAATTTTTTGTATTTTTTCACACATATATAAAAATTCCTTAAAATCTTGAGAATATATTAAAATTTATATTTTATTTTGTGTTTTAAATATATTAACTGGTATTAAAGTTAGTAATATTCCTATCAAAAGTGGAAAAATAAACCATATTTCACATGATAAAATCGTATTTTTATAAATATAATTTTCTAAAAAACCTGCAATTACTGGAAAAATTAAAAATACAGTAGAAGCGTAAAAAGCACTTACTTTTTGTTGTAAGTAGAAATATGATAAAATGCCAAAAATACCAGAAAAATCTCCTAGATAAAATAGAGCTAAAATAGATTTATTAGAAAAGTTATCGATATTAGGAGATTCCAAAAACCAAGATATAGTAGATAATAATATTCCAGATATTAATGATGGTAAGGCATTAAAAGTAATAACAGATACATTACAAGATTTTTTTTGACATTCAGCATAAATTATAGCATGACTAATTAAAGCAAAAAGTAAAGCTAAAATAGCTTTCCATTGTACAAAACATTTTGATTCTAATTCTATCAATAAAACAATTAGTAATGTAATTGAAGAAATTATTAGTCCAATTTTCTGAGTTAAAAATAATTTTTGTTTTAAATATAAAAAAGATATTATTAATACAGCTACAGGCATATTTGAAAATATAATAGAAGCTATAGAAGAACTCACATGAATACCTCCATATAACATTAATGTAAATGGTATAGAAAAATAAAAAATTGAAATAATAAATTGAAACCATCTTTGTCCTAATGGAAACAAAAGAGGTGTTTTTGTATAAAAAGCAAGCATAATTAACAAAGGAGAAGCCACTAAAAAACGTATTCCAGTAGCAAAAAATGGAGGTATTGTTTCCGTTACAATTTTCATTGCAATCCAAGTTGTGCCCCAAGTAATAGATACTAAAGAAAACAATAATAATATTATGAATTTGTTCATTTTAAAAACTCCAAAAGTAAAGTTATGATATATAATTCATTAAAATAGTATTGTCATATTATTTTTTAGTTTTATATTTATTTTAAAAAATTTTAATAAAAAGTTTTAAAAATTTAAATTGAATTGTTTATATCAATAGATTATTGTTGAAAATAAAAAATAATATGTATCAAAATATTTTATATATAAATATAAATTTTTACAGAAAAACTTAAAAGGTAAAAAATGCAAAATATTTTGAATAAAATTTATGAATCGAAATATTTAAATCAAGAAGAAAGTTATCAATTGTTCAAACTCATTTCTTTTGGAAAAATAACAGATATAAAATTATCATCTATTTTAACAGCAATGAAAATAAGAGGTGAATCAAAAGAAGAAATAATAGGAGCAATACTCGCATTTTCAGAAAATATAAAATATTTTCCAAGACCTGACTATCTTTTTGCTGATATAGTAGGCACAGGTGGAGATATTAAAAATACTATGAATATTTCTACTGCAAGTGCTTTTGTTGCTTCGAGTTGTGGTTTAAAAATTGTAAAACATTGTAATCAAGGAGTTTCTAGTAAATCAGGTTCTTCTGATTTATTAAAAAGATTTAATATAAATTTATATGCATCTTCACAAAAATCTCGTCAAACGTTAGATAAATTAAATATTTGTTTTTTATTTGCTCCTAAATATCATGATAGTTTTCACTATTCTAGAAACGTTCGTAAAATTTTAAAAACTAGAACTATTTTTAATTTATTAGGACCTTTTCTTAATCCTGCAATACCACCTTTTTCTGTAATTGGTGTATATAGTAAAAATTTAGTAAATTCCTCAATTGAAATTTTAAAAAATTTAAAATACAAACGAGGTATAGTTTTACATGGTCATGATACTGATGAAGTAACATTACATGGAACTACATATGTTGCTGAATTATTTAATGAAAAAATTTCATCATATAAATTACAACCAAAAGATTTTGGTTTAGAAATACATGATAAAAAAATATTTATAGAACGTTCATCGAAAGAAAATTATCACATTATTAGTGAAATCATGAAAGGAAAAGGTGATAGATTGAATGAGGAATTAATAGCGGTCAATGTAGCTATGTTATTAAAAATATTTGGTTATGAAGATTTAAAAGAAAATACTAAATTAGCATTAAATAAAATTCGTAGCGGAGATGTATATAAACATATAATCAATGTTGCTAATATGTTAAAAGAAGATGAACATGAAAGAAACAATACTTGAAAAAATCGTACGAAATAAAAATGAATGGATTACATTTAGAAAAAAAAAACAACCCTTAACTAGTTTTAAATATCATATAAATAAGAAAACACGTAATTTTTATAATTCTTTACAAGAGAAAAATCCCGTTTTTATATTAGAATGTAAAAGAAAATCTCCTTCTTTAGGAGTTATTAGAAAAAATTTTGATTTAATTAAGATTGCTAACGTGTATAAAAAATATGCTTCTGCTATCTCGGTGCTTACAGATGAACAATATTTTGATGGAAATTTAGAATTTATAAATATAGTACGACAACATGTATTACAACCAATTTTATGCAAAGATTTTTTTATTGATCCATATCAAATATATTTAGCAAGATATTATAATGCAGATGCTGTTTTATTAATGTTATCGATTTTAGATGATTTACAATACGAAAAATTATCTAAAATAGCAAAAAAATTAAATATGGGAATATTAACTGAAGTAAATAATATCACAGAATTAAAAAGAGCTATTAAATTAAATGCAAATATTATTGGAATTAACAATCGTAATTTACATGACTTATCAATTGATTTAAATCGTACTCGTATACTATCTTCTTTAATTCCTAAACATACAATAATAATTAGTGAATCTGGTATAAAAAAATATAGTCAGATAAAAGAATTAAGTCAATGTGTACACGGTTTTTTAATTGGTTCACATTTAATGTCTAAAGAAAATTTAGAGATAGGTACACGTTCTTTAATTTTAGGAATAAATAAAGTTTGTGGATTAACTAGAAGTTGTGATGTAGAAATTGTTGAAAAACATGGAGCTATTTACGGAGGATTGATTTTTATAAAACATTCTATTAGAAATATAAGTCAAACAATAGCAAAAAACATTATGATAAATAACGTATTAAGATATGTAGGTATCTTTCAAAATGAAGATATAAATATTATTACAAAAATTGCCGAATCACTTTCTTTATACGCAGTTCAATTACATGGACACGAAAATTTAATGTATATTGAAAAACTCAGGAAAACACTACCTATAAATATTAAAATTTGGAAAGCTTTTTCTATTAATGCAACATTACCAAATCTCAATTGGAAAAATGTAAATATGTATGTATTTGATTCTCGTTTTGGAGGAAGTAATACGTCTTTTAATTGGTCTATTTTAAAAGAACATGTTTTAGATAATGTAATTTTAGCTGGAGGAATTAATCCTGATAATTGTATTCAAGCATCAAAATTTAATTGTTCAGGATTAGATTTTAATTCTGGTGTAGAAATTTCTCCTGGTATTAAAGATCATAAGAAGATAAAGTTAGTTTTTCAAAAATTAAGATATTATTAATGCTTTTTTTAATAAAAAACAGGAAATAATCACATGACTTTACTAAATCCTTATTTTGGTGAATTTGGTGGTATGTATGTTCCTCAAATATTAATGCCAGCTTTGTTAGAATTAGAGAAAAATTTTGTTGATGCACAAAAAGATATTAATTTTCATAAAACATTTTTTAATTTGCTTAAAAATTATGCAGGAAGACCGACGCCATTAACTTTATGTAATAATTTAACTCAAAATACAAAAACACGTATTTACCTTAAAAGAGAAGATTTATTACATGGTGGTGCTCATAAAACTAATCAAGTTTTAGGACAAGCTATACTAGCAATTAGAATGAACAAAAAACAAATAATTGCTGAAACAGGAGCTGGTCAACACGGTGTAGCTACTGCAATGGTTTGTGCATTATTGAATTTAAAATGTAGAATTTATATGGGAATTAAAGATATCAAAAGACAACATCCTAACGTTTTTCGAATGAAATTGATGGGAGCAGAAGTTATATCAGTAAAAAACGGATCTGGAACTTTAAAAGATGCTTGTAATGAAGCACTACGTGATTGGTCTAATAATTATGAAAATTCTCACTATATGATTGGAACCGCAGCAGGACCTCATCCTTATCCTACTATTGTTCGAGAATTTCAAAAAATGATTGGAGAAGAAACTAAAAAACAAATTTTAGAACAAGAAAATAAATTGCCAGATTCAATAATTGCTTGTGTTGGTGGTGGTTCTAATGCCATTGGTATTTTTTCGGAATTTATTCATGATAAAAAAGTAAATTTAATTGGTGTAGAACCAGGTGGTTACGGTATAAAAACAGGAAAGCATGGATCACCTTTGCAATATGGTAGAACCGGAATTTTTTTTGGTATGAAATCTCAGTTAATGCAAAATGAAGAAGGTCAAATTCAAGAATCTTGGTCGATTTCAGCCGGATTAGATTTTCCATCTGTAGGCCCAGAACACGCTTGGCTAAAAAGCATTAATCGTGCTCAATACGTTTCTATTACAGATGCAGAAGCACTTGATGCATTTAAAATACTGTGTAAAAAAGAAGGTATAATACCTGCTTTAGAATCTTCTCATGCATTAGCATATGCATTAAAATTAATGAATATGTCTCCAGAAAAAGAACAAATTTTTGTTGTTAATCTTTCTGGACGAGGTGATAAGGATATTTTTATAGTGGATGATATTTTAAAAAAAATGGAAAAAAAACATGAATCGATATCAAAAAGTTTTTGAACAATTATCTAAAATAAAAGAAGGATGTTTTGTACCCTTTGTAGTTTTAGGAGATCCTTCCTTAGAACAATCGGTAAAAATAATTGAAGTTTTGATAAAAAATGGAGCAGATGCTTTAGAAATTGGAATCCCTTTTTCAGATCCATTAGCTGATGGACCAACTATTCAAAAAGCTAATTTACGTGCATTATCTCAAAAAAATAATTTTTTTCAATATTTTAAAGTATTAAAAAATTTACGAGAAAAAAATACAAAATTACCTATTGGTATTTTAATATATGCTAATCTTATATATAATCAAGGTATTGATAATTTTTATTTGCAATGTCGTAATTCTGGTGTAGATTCAGTATTAATAGCGGACGTACCTATTGAAGAATCAAAAATTTTTTATCAAACTGCAAATAAATATAAAATTAATTCTATTTATATATGCCCTCCTAATGCAGATGATGATTTTTTAAATAAAATTTCTTTATATGCACAAGGATATATTTATGTACTATCTCGCTCTGGAGTAACAGGAACAGAAAATAACAATATATTAATATCTAAAAATTTTATAAAAAAAATCAAAAAATATAATTCTCTACCCTTATTGCAAGGTTTTGGTATTTCAGATGTAATTCAAATAAAGGAAGCCATGTTATCAGGGCTTTCTGGTGTAATATGTGGTTCTGCAATAATAAATATTATTGAAAAATATTTAACTAAAGAAGATATAATGCTTATTAAAATAAAAAATTTTATTAAAAGTTTAAAAATTTCTACTAAATTAGTATAAATTTTTTTTATATAAAAAATATATTTCTCTAAAAATAATACGTATAATCTTTAAATTATATATAATGTTTATAAGGAATATACATGTGATTATTACGGCAAGTGAAATACGTAGTGATACATATCATTTTTTTTCTAAACAAATGGGGGCTATTTTTTTTATATCATTTTTTATTACATTTGTTAGCATATTAACTGATATGTTTATAAAACCAGATATGCATATTATTTCTGTTATTGAAAACAAAAAATTTATCAACGCACATTCATTATTAGATTTAATTAATAATATGAATTTAGAAGAAAAAAATGAACTATTAAAATATTCTATTTTTAAAATTATAGAGTTATTATTAAGTAAAACTTTATTATTAGGAAGTATGATTACTTTAATTTCTAATTTATCAAATTCTAAAAAAGAATCAATTATATCTTCAATATCTTCTTTATTTACATTCTTACCTAATTTGTTTTTATTAAATTTTCTTACAACTTTTCTTATTCAATTAGGTTTTATGTTTTTTATAATTCCAGGTATATTGTTATCAATAATATTATCTTTAGCACCTATTATTTTTTCTTTTAAAAAACATAATTTAATAGAATCGATTCGTTTTAGTATGTCTATTTCGTGGAAATATATAAAAATAATAGGATCAGGTGTTTTATTGTGGATGTGTAATAAGTTTATTGCAACAACAATACTTTCTAATATTTATTTTATCAACAAAAATATTATGTTTTTAATTTTAAATATGAGTGTAAATATATTATATTCACTTTTAATTATATATTTATTTCGTTTTTATATGATTTTTTTGCGTTCTCCAAATTTAAATATAATTTAGGTTTGTATTATGAAACAAGTATTAAATATTTTACCAATGATTGTTTTTTTTATTTTTTATAATCTTTATGATATTTTTATAGCTTCTGGAGCTTTAATTATTACATCAGGATTAATATGTGTATTTTATTGGATTTTATATAATGAAATAGACAAAATTAATTTATTTAGTTTTTTTACAATTGCTTTTTTTGGTTTTCTTACAATATTTTTTCATAATAGTCAATTTATTAAATGGAAAATCACAATAGTTTATATGGTTTTTTCTATACTTTTATTAATTAGTCAATTTTTCACAAGTAAACCAATTATACAAAGATTCTTAGAAAAAGATATAAATATATCTAAAATTTGTTGGCGTAAAATTAATTTAGCATGGTCTTTATTTTTTTTACTTTGCAGTATTTTAAATATTTATATAGCATTTTGGTTTTCAGAAAAAACTTGGGTGATTTTTAAAGTTTTTGGATTTACAACTTTAACATTTCTTCTAATTTTAATAACTGGTATTTACATAAATTATAAAATATTAAAAGAAAAATAATTTTTTTTATATCATAACAATAGAGCGAATATTTTAATAATGTTAGAAAAAAAAGTATTACCAAAAGGAAAAATAGTACTAAAAACACTTGCAATGCCTAAAGATACCAATTCTAATGGTGATATTTTTGGTGGTTGGATCATGTCTCAAATGGATATGGGTGGGGCAATATTAGCAAAAGAAATCGCATGTGGTAAAGTGGTTACTGTAAGAGTAATTAATATTACTTTTTTAAAATCTGTATCAGTGGGAGATATTGTTAGTTGTTACGCACAATGTATTAAAATTGGGAAAAGTTCTATGAAAATTAATGTAGAAACTTGGATTAAAAAAATTTATTCAAAACCATTAGGTCAATATTACTGTGCAGCAGAGTCTGAATTTATTTATGTAGCAATTGACAAACAAGGAAAATCTTGCGAATTGTTACCAATGAGTATTATTTAAAAAAATATTTTTTAATTTTTAGTATAAAATAAATTTAATAAAACTTATTATCTGATATAAAATATTTTAAAAGTATTTACATAATTAAATTTAGAATAAAAATTCTTTTTTAACAAGTATAAATAGGATTTTTAATGAATGAATATTTTTTTTAGTTTAATAAAATGTTTAATTTTTCTAATATATTGGTTGTTAATTGCTAATATTACTTTTCGTGTTTTAATTAAAAAAAGACGTAGTATAGCTTCTTCTTTGTCTTGGTTGCTAAGTGTTTATATTATTCCATTTATTGGAATTTTTATTTGGTTTTTCTTTGGTGAATTATATTTAGATAAAAGACAAAAAAAAATAGCAAATAGAATTTGGTCTATGTCTAACACATGGCTTAATGAACTAAAGTCTCGTACATATATTTTTCAAATAAAAAATAGTGAAGTAGCGACTTCTTTATTTCAATTATGTAAACATAGACAAGGAATTTCTGGAATAAAAAGTAATAAATTAAAACTTTTAACTAACACTAATAAAATTATAGAAACTCTAATACGTGATATTTCCTTAGCCCGTAAAAATATTGAAATGGTATTTTATATTTGGAAACCTGGTGGAATAGCAGATGATGTAGCAATGGCTTTAATTAAATCTGCAAAACGCGGAATACATTGTAGATTAATGTTAGATTCTGCAGGAAGTATAGCGTTTTTTCGAAGTCCTTGGGTTGACATTATGAGAAAATCTGGAATCCAAGTAGTAGAAGCGTTAAAAGTTAGTTTATTACGAGTTTTTCTAAGAAGATTAGATGTTAGACAACATAGAAAAATTATATTAATTGATAATTATATTGTATATTCTGGAAGTATGAATCTTGTTGATCCTTTTTTATTTAAAAAATCTTCTGGTATTGGTCAATGGATCGACTTGATGACAAGAATAGAAGGACCTATAGCAGCAACCATGGGAATTATTTATTCATGTGATTGGGAAATTGAAACTGGTTTAAAAATTTTACCTCCATTACCAAATAAAACAATTTTAAAAGATAATTCTAATAAAAATTCTAGTATTCAAGTTATTGCATCTGGTCCAGGTTTTCCTGAAAATATGATTCATCAAGCTTTATTAACTGCTATTTATTCTGCTAAACATGAATTAATTATGACTACACCTTATCTAGTGCCTAGTGAAGATTTATTGTATGCTATTTGCACTGCGGCTCAAAGAGGTGTTAAAGTGAGTATTATCATACCTTTATATCATGATTCTATCTTAGTTAAATGGGCAAGTAGAGTTTTTTTTACTGAATTATTAGAAGCAGGTGTAAAAATTTATCAATTTAAAAAAGGTTTATTACATAGTAAAAGTATTTTAGTAGATCAACAATTAAGTTTAATTGGCACTGCAAATTTAGATATGAGAAGCCTTTGGTTGAATTTTGAAATCACCTTAGTTATTGATGATAGTCATTTTGGAAAAAACTTGTTTTGTATACAAAAACAATATATTTCTGATTCTGTTCTATTAGATAAAAAAGTTTGGTCTATGCGAGCATATTGGACAAGAATATTAGAGAAAATATTTTATTTTTTAAGTCCCTTATTATAATTATATAGTTTTTAATAAAGATTTGATTATTAAAAATAATATGACTTTTTATATTAAAAATATTAATATATAACAATATTAATATTTTTTTTTATAAGTCAAAATTCATAGTTGCTTTTTTTAAAACTTTATTTTTTTTTAATTTAGTAAAATACTTTAAAATAACTAAGGGTTTAAAATTTACATAAAAACAATTATTCATATAATAAATGACCCATTTTTTTAGCTTTGGTTTTTAAATAAAAAGAATTTTTTGAATTTTTTTCTGCTATAATAGGTACACGTTCTACAATATTTATTCCTGCGTTAGTAAGCATTTTTACTTTAAATGGATTGTTTGTTAATAAGCGAATTTTTTTAATATTTAATATTTTAAATATATCGGCACATAATGAAAAATCTCTTTCATCTGCAGAAAAACCTAATTTTTCATTAGCTTCAACAGTATCTAACCCTTGATCTTGTAAGGCGTATGCCTTTATTTTGTTTAGTAAACCAATATTTCTTCCTTCTTGACGATGATAAATCAACACACCTGTTCCTTCTTTAGAAATTATCTTCATTGCCATTTCTAATTGAGTACCACAATCACATCTTAAGCTAAAAAGTGCATCTCCTGTAAGACATTCTGAATGTACTCTAGAAAGAATAGGAGTATTTTTTTTGATATTTCCATATACAAGAGCAACATGATTTTTACCATTTTTCTTTTCTTCAAAACCAAAAATAAAAAAATTACCCCAAGGAGTAGGCAACATTGCTTTTTCTATTTTTATTAATTGCATAAAAACTCCTAATCAAGAATGACACATTTGTTTTTTTATTGCATAGATTTTATTATCAAATCTAATTTTTTAATTGGATTTTTTGACTTGGTGATAGAGCGTCCTACGACTATATAATCTATTTTATATTCTTTAGCTTTTTTAGGAGTGATTATGTTATTTTGATCATATAACAAATCTTTAGAAAATCTAATCCCCGGTGTAATAATTTTATATTTATTACCAAATAAAAATTTTATTTTCTTTGCTTCTTCTCCTGGACATACAATTCCATCTAAACCACAATCATTGGATAACTTTGATAAAGTTAAAATATATTCTGTTAATGACATTTTAACTCCAATTTCTTTTAAATCTTCTTCTTTTAAACTAGTTAAAGCTGTTATAGCTATTAATAAAGGTGGTTTTTTAAAAGATTTTAATGCTTTTTTTGCTGAAATCATCATTTTTTTACCTCCAGATGCATGAACACTTAACATCCATATCCCTAAATCTGCAGCTGCTTTTGTAGCATTAAAAACAGTATTAGGGATATCATGGAATTTTAAATCAAGAAATATACTAAATCCTAGTCGATGTAATTCTTGTATAAATTTACAACCTAAAATTGTAAACATTTCTTTACCAATTTTTAAAAAATAAATAGATGGATTTAAAAGATCAATTAACTTCATAGCTGATTTTTTATCAGAAAAATCTAGTGCAATGATAATTTTAGGC
Organism: Buchnera aphidicola (Brevicoryne brassicae); assembly: GCF_005082825.1. Lineage (NCBI taxonomy): Bacteria > Pseudomonadati > Pseudomonadota > Gammaproteobacteria > Enterobacterales > Erwiniaceae > Buchnera > Buchnera aphidicola. The sequence continues at coordinate 300,770 of NZ_CP034882.1, read as the reverse complement.
ATTTTGAAAAAAATAGGATTTAACACTATATAACCTCTAATATATATAATATACATCAATAAAAATATATTATTTTCTATACATTTTTTATGCAAAAATACTAATTGCATAATGTATAAAAATATTTATAAAAATTCATCTTGAAATGATATCAATATTATTTCTTAACAGACAAAAGCGATTGAAAACTAGCGTGATATGATGAACGAACAAAAGGACCACAAAAAGCATTAGAAAAACCAATAGACAAGGCTTCTTTTTTTATATTTTCAAATTCTTCAAGTGGTATATAACGTTGTACTGGAAAATGACGAATACTGGGTTGGAGATATTGTCCTACTGTTAATAAAGTAACCCCACTTGAATAAAGATCTTTCATAACTTGAGTGATTTCCCAATCTTTTTCACCAAGTCCTAACATTAAACCTGATTTTGTAGGAATATTAATATATTTTTTTTTAAATTCTTCTAATAAAGACAATGACTTTTTATAATTTGCTCCAGGACGAATTATTTTATATATTCTAGGAATACTTTCTATATTATGATTAAAAACATCAGGTAACGATGTATTAAATATATTTAAAACTAATTTTAGTTTTCCACGAAAGTCAGGAACTAGTATTTCAATTTTTACCTGATTTTTATTTCTAATAGATTGAATACAATTAACAAAATGTTGAGCTCCTCCATCATATAAATCATCACGTACTACTGATGTTATTACAACATAATCAATACCCATGTCAAAAATTGTATTAGATAATTTTTCAGGCTCTTCTATATTTACAGGATTTGGTGTTCCATGAAAGACTGCACAAAACGGACAATTTCGTGTGCATATTGATCCAAGAATCATAAATGTTGCAGTTCCTTTATTAAAACATTCAGATAGATTAGGACAATGTGCTTCTTCACAAACAGAATGTAAATTATTTTTACGTAAAGCATTTTTTATTTGATTTATACGAGATGTATTAATCGGTATTTTGACTTTTATCCAATTAGGTTTTTTTAATTTTTTTGTAAAATTATAAATTTTTTTAGTTGGAATAATATTTAATTTTTTTGATATATTCTTTTTTAATAAAATATCTTTATTTATCTTCATAAAATTTATTATCTCAATTACGAGTATTAAAATATATATTATATGATAATGTATAAGATTTTTTTTAACAAAATTTATATTTACATATTATGATATTTACTTATAAAAATTTCATTATTTACCCTTTTTTATCATAAAAACTTGAAAAAATTCAGATAATGTTTTAATTAAAATAATTTTTAAATCTTCTAATTTAATTTCTTTATTAAAATCTTTTATTTGTGTCATTTTTATATTTATATCTCCACAAGGATAAATATAATTAAAAGGTGTCAAATCCATATTTACATTAATCGCTAAACCATGAAGTGTAAAATTTTTTTTTACTCTTAATCCTAAAGAGCATATTTTTTTTTTATTTATGTATACACCGGGTGATTGTTTTTTAGTATATGCTTTTATATACAGTTTCTCTAAAGCAGTTACTATCGTTTTTTCCATTATATTTATTAATTGACGAATAGTAAGATGTCGACGTTTAAGATCAATTAAAAAGTATACTATCTGTTGACCAGGTCCATGATAAGTGATTTTCCCCCCTCTGTTAGTTTTTATCAAAGGTATATTATTAATATGAATTAAATTTTTTTCTTTTTCATTATTATATGATTGACCTTGTGTGAAAATTGGATAATGCTCTACAAACCATATTTCATCAAATGTATAAACATTACGTAATATCGTAAAATCATGCATTTTTTTAAAAGTTGTTGACCAATTCTCTATTCCTAAATTACGAAAAAAAATAATTTTATTTTGTAAAAAATCATTCATAAGATTTATATAAAAAATAATTAATTTAATAACCCAGGAAAAACAGTACTAATACCAATAGTAATAAATTCTATTCCTAGAGACATTAATAATAAACCCATAATACGAGTAATAATATTAATTCCTGTTTGGCCTAAAATTTTTACTACACATGGAGCTGCTTGAAAACATAACCAACATACTAATGAAAATAAAAAAATCGCTAGGCTACATCCAAATAAATTTATCCAAGTAGAATAATAAGTACTCCAGACAATAGTTGAACTAATTGCTCCAGGTCCTGCAATTAAAGGCATAGCTAATGGAACTACACTTATGTTTTGTGATATTTTATTTTCTTTTATTTTTTTTATTTGATTTATAAATTCTCCAGTAATCATAGAAAAAGCTATACTAATAATAAGAATTCCTCCTGCAATGCGAAAAGAACTAATAGATATGCCAAATGCATTTAAAATACTACTTCCAAAAAATAATGATATAATTAAAATTAATGATGCTGAGAAGTTGGCAACTAAATTAGTTCTTTGTTTTTCTAGAACAGATTGACCATGAGTCATAGTTGTAAAAATAGGAATCATTCCAATTGGATTAACTAAAGCACATAATCCTATAAAAAACTTTATATATATAGATAAATCAAAAATAGAAATATTCATATATCATACTCCTAATGTATGTTAAATTTTTATAACTTTTTTGAAAATATTTTTTTTATTTAAAAAAATTTTTATGTGTATAATATCTTTTAATATATAAATTAATTTTCAGGTTTAGCAATAATACTGCGAGTTTCTAATCGAATATCTGATAAAGTCACAGGGATTAAGTCAGAAACTTTATAGTTCATAACACCATTGATAAAAACTTTCCCCATTTCTTGATTAAATATTAATTCATCTCTAATTGTATGTAAGAAAGCACCGGGAATAAAAACATTAGCACCATTTTCTATTAAACGAGCTCTCATTCCATTTTTTGAAATATCAATAATTTCAGCATTAAACTTTTTATTTCTATGCTCTTTTTTTTGTAACAATATAGTATAGAGCCAATCTGAAACATCTCGTTCAGCAATTCTATTACGTCTTTTTTGTTCGCTTATTTTTAATTTAATTTCTTCACTGGGTTTAATTGATTTTTCTTTTTTAATAATAGATTTTAATAAGCGATGATTAATCATATCACTATATTTACGGATAGGAGAAGTCCAAGTTGCATATTCTGAAAAACCAAGTGCAAAATGAGGTCCTGGTACTGTACTAAAATCACCAAAAGATTGAAAACGACGAATTCGACTATCAATATATCTATTAGATAACATATTTAAAATACGTCTAAGTTTACAGAAACCTTTTAGTGTAGTAATTTCTTGAACAGTAAAGTTTAAATCGTAATTTTTTAAAAAAGCAACTGCATTTTCAGCATTAGTAAGATCAAATCCAGAATGTACATTATATATACCAAAACCAAGATTTTTAGATAAAAAATTAGCTGCAGACATATTTGCAATAATCATAGATTCTTCAACAATTTTATGAGCAATACGTCTTTTTTCTACAAAAACATCTATAACTTTCCCGTTTTCAGATAGATGAAAACGGTATTCTAGACTATCTTTAAATAATACAGCATGTTTTGAACGCCACTTTATTCGTAGTAAACACAGATGATATAAGCGTTTTATTTGATTTTCTATAGATTTTGTAGGTGGTATCCATGGTCCAGATTTTTCGATCCAATCTGAAACATGTTCATAAGATAATTTCGATTTGGATTTTATCCATGCTAAAAAAAATTTAATGTTATTTGATATACTTCCATCTTTTAAAATATTGATATGACATGCTAATACTGGACGACGTTCATTTGGATTTAATGAACATATGTCTTCTGATAAGTTTCTAGGTAACATAGGAATATTAAATCCAGGTAAATAATTTGTAAAACTTCTGTTATATGCAATGAGATCTAATTTACTACCATTTCTTATATAAGCAGTGGGATCAGCTATTGCTACAGTTAAACAAAATTCTCCATTAGGAGTTTCATCAATAAAAAGAGCATCATCAATATCTTTTGTGTTACTATTGTCTATAGTAATAAAATCTAAATTTGTTAAATCTTTTCTATCAAAATCTTCTCTTAGTTCAAAATTTTTTGTATTTACTAAAGGTTCATTTCTTGCAAGATTATGACGTGCTAAAGTTACCCACCATGGTATAAAAGGATCATCTTTTTTTATTATTTTTTCAATTAATTCGGCATAAAAAAAATGATCTCCATTAAGTTTATGTTTTGTTAGTCTCGCTATAGCCCAATCTCCATCTTGAAAAATATTTGTACAGTTTTTTTCATTTTGACATATAATCAGATTTTTTAAAAATGGGTAGTCGGGCAAAATAAATATTTTTTTATCTTTTTTTTCTATTTTCCCTACAAATCTATTTAAAAAAGGTTCAATTAATTTCTCAGGTTCAATTATTTCCCTATCTTTTTCTATTTTTAATAAAGCGATTATTCGATCTCCATGCATAACTTTTTTCATATTTTTAGGAGGGATAAAATAACTTTTTTGGGTATCAATTTCTAAAAATCCAAATCCTCTTTCAGTGCTTTTTACTATGCCTTCAACACGAGGTATTTTAGCATGTATATTTTTTTTTAACTGTGCAAGTAATGGATTGTTTTGGAACATAATAGTAAAACCTAATTGTCATAGTAAAAAATTAATAATTTTATAAATTTAAAAATTGATTTAAATATATAACTTATTTGTAAAATAGCATAGATATTTTTTTAGATAAAATTTATAAAAAATTTTAATTATTGATTTTATATAATAACTTATTTTTAAAAAATAAAAAATTATAAATTTTTTATTTAAACATATACATTTTTTAATTTTAAAAAATATATGATTTTTTTTATATATGTAAACAATAAAATATATTATTTTATAGCACTAACATTAAAACCATTATCAACATAAATAACTGAACCAGTAATACCAATAGATAAATCAGACAATAAAAAAGATGCAACATTTCCTATATTTTTACCAGTAATAGGATTTTTTATCAATGAACATGAATGATGATATTCTTGTATTTTACTAAAATCCTTAATACTATAAGAAGAAACAGTTTTAATGGGACCGGATGAAATAGCATTAACACGAATATTTTTTTTACCTAGTGTATAAGCCATATAACGAACATTTGCTTCTAATGAAGCTTTAGCTAAACCCATGATGTTGTAATTAGGTATTACACGTTGTGACCCTAGATAAGATAAAGTTAATAAAGAAGAAAAATCATTTAACATTGTTCTGCATTCTTTTACTAATCCTAAAAAACTATAGCAACTAATTTCATGAGAAATATTAAAACCCTCTCTAGTAATATTATCAATAAAATCTCCATAAAAAAAATTTTTAGGACAATAAGCAATAGAATGAACTAATCCATCAAACTTTTTCCACACCTTAAATAAATTTGAACACATTTTTCTTATATTTTTATCATCACTAAAATCACATGAAAGTACAATATTAGATTTCATTGATGCTGCTATTTTTTTTATTCTATTGCTAATTTTTTCATTTTGACATACAAATCCTAATTCTGCTTTTTGACTATACATAGATTTTGCTATGTTAAAAGCAATTGATTTTGTACTAGAAATTCCGGTTATCAAAATTTTTTTGTCTTTTAAAAATCCCATTTTTAAATCTCTAAAAAAGATATTATCTTTTATATATTAATCTATTAATTTATAATGTTTTTTATTATTAAGAAATATCTAAAAAACACTTTAAAGCAAATTATAAATCATTATAACTTTCATTAAATAATGAGATGCTTGTTTTGCTGGATGTTTTTTTTTATATATGCACAAAAAGATTTTATTGTCATACTATTTATTATAGATATTGCTTCTTTTCTGTTCTTAGAAAATATTTTAAGAAGTGCGTTAGTACCGTTAACATACGAAACAATAGTAGCACATCTCATTATATCTTTGTTTTTGATACCAAAAAGTTTTTTTTTTGCAATAAACTAATATAAGCAGTACCTATATCAATATTTATTTTTGGATTGTATAATTCTTGAATAGAAGGTTGACCCTTTTTCCCATTTAAACGATATATTTCAACACCTGCAGAAGATGGTTTTATTTGCATTAAGCCGATTGCATTCGAATTGCTTTTAGCATAAGGATTACCAGAAGATTCAGCATAAATAACAGATTTGATTAATTTATCATCAACATTGTATTTATATGATGAAGTTTTTATAAAACTCTTCCAATTATGTATCTTCTTTTCTATAATATTTTTATTTAAAAAATAATTAATTTTTAATTTTTTTTCTACATGAATAAAATTATTATATCCAGTTAAAAAAATAAGAGAGATAATTAACATTACCGATATCACAAGAAAATTTTCCTTAGTTTTTTTTATTAAATTATTTAAAATAATTACTTAAATAAAGTATCATAAAATAAATAATCAATTGTTTATTTCAATTCATTGATAATTTGGCTTGCATAACCAATATAATTATAAGGTGTCATTTTTTTTAAACGTTGTTTTTCTTCTTCTGGTATATCTAAACTAGAAATAAACATATGCATAATATTTTTATTTATTTTTTTTCCACGAGTTAATTTCTTTAATTTTTCATATGCATTTTTAATACCATAACGACGCATAATCGTTTGTATAGGTTCAGACAAAACAGACCAATTTTCATCTAATTTTTTCAATATTTCCGATTCATTGATTTGTAATTTTTTTATTCCTGATAAAAGAGAATTATATGCAATAACAGAGTAGGATATAACTACACCTAAATTACGTAATACTGTAGAATCACTTAGATCACGTTGCCATCTAGAAATAGGTAGTTTATTGATCATATGATTCATTAAAGCATTTGATAAGCCTAAATTGCCTTCAGAGTTTTCAAAATCAATAGGATTGATTTTATGAGGCATAATTGAAGAACCTATTTCATCATCTACTAGTTTTTGTTTGAAATATTTAAGAGAAATATATCCCCACATATCGCGATTAAAATCAATTAGTATGGTATTAAACAATGACATACAGCCAAAAAATTCTGCAATATAATCATGAGGTTCAATTTGTGTAGTATATGGATTCCAAGAAATTCCTAATGATGTTATAAAATTTTTGCTTATTTCATGCCAGTTAACTTTAGGATATGCAGCTAAATGTGCATTATAATTACCAGTAGTTCCATTCATTTTTCCTAAAATTTCTATATTTGTGATTTTTATACAACAACGTTTCATTCGGTAATAAAAATTAGCTATTTCTTTTCCCATAGTTGATGGAGTAGCTGGTTGTCCATGAGTTAAAGATAATAAGGTAATATGTTGATACTTAAAAACTATTTCCTTTAAACATTTAATTATTTTGTGCCATAATGGTAAAATTATTTTATCACGAGCATCTTTTAACATTAATGCATAAGCTATATTATTAATATCTTCTGAAGTACAACCAAAATGTATAAACTCTAAAATTGATGAAAAAATATTTAATTTAGAAATTTTATTTTTTAAAAAATATTCTAATGATTTTATATCATGGTTAGTTGTTTTTTCTATATTTTTAATTGAAATTGCATCTTTTTCATTAAAATTTTTAACAATATCATCAAGTAAATATGTTTCTTTATAATTGATACACTCAATTTTTAAAATATTAGACATACTTATTATTTTTTTAAACCACTGAATTTCTACATTAATTCGATATTTTAAAAAACCAAATTCACTAAAAATGTCTCTTAGTAATATAGTAGAATTACTATATCGACCATCAATCGGTGAAATAGCTGTTAATGAAGTTAACTTCATATGTTATATCCTGATTTTTTAAAGATTTAACTTATATTTTTTTTAATTATATAATATTTTCTTTGCTTTTTTAATAATATAGCATCTAAAAAGTATTAACTTTAATTCATTCCCACCAAATTGTTTCCATAATACTATAGAACGAATTCCTGATAATAATAAACATCGGATTTTTTTTTGTATTTCACTATCCTGTAAAAACATTTTTGTTCCATTCACTGAAATTCTAGAACCTAAGGGACTAATAATTTCAACGTATAAATTTGCTAAATGATTTATTAAACAATTGATATTACGATGAACATAATATTCTCTAGATATAATTGACAATTTTTTTTTTGATGCATAGATGGCTATACGATTTTTTTTGAACTTTTTTTCAAGAATTATCATGTTAAAAATGTATTTAATAAATTCAGAATATGAATAAGAAAAACTAGAAAACGTTAAAATGGATATTAAAATTTTTAATCCTAAATTAAGATTTTTTTCATCATTCCCGTATATTGCAATCACGGAGGTAGGATTTATTTCTAAAGTACTTTCTAAACATGCTTTAAATGCATGATTATTACATTTTCCTGAATGAGCTAACTGTTGTACTAAATAAACTGATTGACATATACCTGCAAGTGATAATGTAATTGAATGTATTTTTTTAATCACAATTATCTCCTTACTATTTTCAAATTATTAAAAAATTATAATAATGGTAATCTAGATTTAATAGTTCCACCACCTATGCATATTTCTGACAAATAGAATACAACTGATTGTCCTGGTGTAACTGCTGAAACTGGTACATCAAATAAAATTTTTACATAAATATCATTTATATATTCTATATTACAACTGATATTTTTTTGACGATATCGTGTTTTTATCATACATGACATTGGAAAAGATAAATTTTTTTTATTTATCCAATGAATATTTTTAGCAATTAAACCAATAGACATAAGATATTTATTATAAGATCCTTGAGCAACAATTAATATGTTTTTTTTAATATTTTTATCTACTACATACCATGGAATATTATATTCTCCTTTAATTCCACCAATCCCCAATCCCTTTCTTTGACCTAATGTATAATAAAAAGCACCATAATGTTTTCCAATAACTCTTCCATAAGTAGTGATTATATCACCTTGTTTTTCAGAAATATATCGATTAAGAAAATTTCTTAATTTTCTAGGTCCAATAAAACAAATTCCAGTGGAATCTTTTTTTTCAGCGACTGTTAAATTTAATTTTTTAGCAATATTACGAACTTTACTTTTTTTTAAAGATCCAATCGGAAATAAAATTTTTTTAAGTTGAAAACTATTTAATGTATATAGAAAATAAGTCTGATCTTTATGAAGATCTATACCTTTTAAAAGAAAATATTCCCCAGAAATTTTTTTTATACGTGCATAATGACCTGTTGCAATATAGTCTGCTTGAAGATTTGTAATAGCATATTTTAAAAAAACATTAAATTTAATTTCTTTATTACATAATATATCGGGATTGGGTGTTTTACCATTTTTATAATCATTTAAAAATTTTTTAAAAACGTTTTCCCAAAACTCTACAGAAAAGTTTATCTTATGAAGATATATATTTAACTTTTTACATACATTTTCAACATCAAATAAATCTTGAGCTGAGTTACAATGTTGTTCTTTATCATCTTCCTCCCAATTTTTCATAAATAAACCTTCTACTTGATAATTTTGTTTTTTTAAAATCCAAGCAGAAACTGATGAATCTACACCTCCAGACATAGCAACAATTACTTTTTTGTTTTTATTTAGACTCATAAATTGCTGATTATATTATCTTTTTAACGTATATTTTTTTAATAAGAAAATATATTATATATTATAAAAAAAATAAATACATTATATATTAAAAATCTTAAAAAATATTATAAATTCTTTTTAAAAAAAATTTTAATTAAAAACTCAAAAAAAAATCACAAAAAATATTTTTAGTGCGTGTTAAAATATATAAAAAATAAATACGGTATAATATTAAATATGAAAAATATAAGGAATTTTTCTATTATAGCTCATATTGATCATGGAAAATCCACTTTGTCTGATCGATTAATACAAATATGTAACGGGTTATCTGAAAGAGAAATGTTCAATCAAGTTTTAGATTCAATGGATTTAGAAAGGGAAAGAGGAATTACCATTAAAGCTCAAAGTGTTATGATTAATTACAAAAACAAAGAAGGTAATATTTTTAATTTAAATTTTATTGATACACCAGGTCATGTAGATTTTTCATATGAAGTATCTCGATCATTATCAGCCTGTGAAGGAGCATTATTAATTGTTGATTCTACTCAAGGCGTAGAAGCACAAACATTATCAAATTGTTATACTGCATTAGATATGAACTTAGAAATTATTCCAGTATTAAATAAAATAGATCTACCTAATTCAAACCCAGAAAGAGTATCTAAAGAAATTGAAGACGTTATAGGTATATCTACATCAAATATAATTAGATGTTCAGCTAAAACAGGTGAAGGTATAGAGGATCTTATAGAACATATTATTGAACGATTCCCTTCTCCCAATGGTTCAAGAGAAGCACCTTTACAAGCTTTAATTATCGATTCATGGTTCGATAATTATTTAGGTGTAGTATGCTTAGTAAGAATTAAAAATGGAATTTTATTTGAAAAAGATAAAATTCAAGTTATGAGTACAAAAAAAGATTACTTTGTTGAACAAATGGGAATTTTTACTCCTAAAAAAATTAAACGAAAAGAATTGAAATGTGGTGAAGTAGGTTGGATTATTTGTGGAATTAAAAATATTTCTGCAGCACGAGTTGGTGATACATTGACAACAACAATAAATCCATCAAAAAATATACTAACTGGATTTAAAAAAGTTAAACCTCAAATATATGCTGGTTTATTTCCTGTATCATCTGATCAATATGAAACATTTCGAGATGCGTTAGGAAAGTTAAGTTTGAATGATTCTTCATTGTTTTATGAACCAGAAAATTCTAGTGCTCTTGGATTTGGTTTTAGATGTGGATTTTTAGGTTTATTACATATGGAAATTGTTCAAGCACGTTTAGAAAGAGAATATTCAATTGATTTAATTTCAACAGCACCAACAGTAATTTATGAAATAGAATTAATAAACGGGAAAATAGTTTATTTGGATACGCCTTCTAATTTTCCTATGATGAATACTATAAAAAAAATTCGAGAACCTATAGTTGAATGTAATATTTTATCGCCACCGCAGTTTCTTGGCGCAGTAATAAAATTATGCATAAAAAAAAGAGGTTATCAAACTAATATGGTTTATCATACTCATCAAGTTTTATTAAAATATCATATACCTATGAATGAAGTGGTATTAAATTTTTTTGATGAATTAAAATCTGTTTCTAGTGGATATGCATCATTAGAATATGATTTTAAATACTTTAAATCTGCAAAAATGGTACGAATTGATATTTTGATTAACTCAGAAAGAATAGATGCATTGACAACTTTAACTCATCAAGAAAAAGCACAATATCATGCACGAGAAATAGTAGATAAAATGAAAGAATTAATACCCCGACATCAATTTGATATTTCTATTCAAGCTACTGTTAATAATTCTATTGTAGCACGATCAACTATTAAACAATTAAGAAAAAATGTACTATCGAAATGCTATGGTGGTGACATCAGTAGAAAAAAGAAATTATTGAAAAAACAAAAAGATGGAAAAAAAAGAATGAAAAAAATAGGTAATGTTAACATGCCTAAAACGGCTTTTCTTCAAATTTTAAATATTAGTAAAAAATAATATAAGGAATTAAAATGGCTAATATATTAACTATTTTTTTATTAATTAGTACATTAGTTACTGGTGTATTCTGGGTTTATTATAATCTTAAAAAGATTAAAAATTATTATTTAGAAAAAAAATTTTTTAAAGATAATTTAAATAAAAAATGTGTAATAGAAACAAAAGATAAAAAAAAAATTTTTAAATCTTTAGCCTCATTTTTTCCAATCTTTTTTATAATATTTATTATACGTTCTTTTATTTATGAGCCTTTTCAAATTCCTTCGGGTTCTATGATGCCCACACTTTTAGTTGGTGATTTTATTTTAGTAGAAAAATTCTCATATGGTATTAAAGATCCTATTACACATAAAACACTGATAAAAATGAATCTTCCTAAACGTGGTGATATTGTAGTGTTTAAACATCCTATCGATTACAATACCGACTATATTAAACGTGTAATAGGATTACCTGGAGATAAAATTGAATATGATACAAAAACTAAGCATATAAAAATTTGTCAAAATTATTTAATTAAGAATCATTGTCAAGAAAAATTATCTATTAAATATTCAAATCCTCAATCAAGTGAATTTATTCAAAAAATATATTTCATTGATAGAAAAAATTCAATACCACAAGAAAAAATATATAATTCATTTAATTTTGATCTTGTAGAGGAAAATATTAATAATATAAAACATAATATACTATTTTTGAATATAATTAAAAACTCTCAAAAAGATTTTTATCAACAAAAAAACATGAAAAAATTAAATTGGATTGTACCTGAGAATCATTACTTTATGATGGGAGATAATCGTGATAATAGTTTAGACAGTCGCTATTGGGGTTTTGTACCTGAAAAAAACTTAGTAGGAAAAGCTATTAAAATATGGATGAGTTTTGATAAAAATGAAAACGAATGGCCTACTGGCATACGTATCAATAGAATTGGAAATATATATTAGAAATTTTTTATTTGATTAGTTTTTTAAGATAAATATTGATGTATATCTTCAAATTTATCAAATTTTTCTGTTTTTCCTGTTATATATGTAAAATTAATTAAAATATCATTAAAACTGGTATAACATGAACTATATCGTAACAAAAAAAATACAAAAAGTACTAGGATATACTTTTACTCATAAAGATCTTTTAAGACAAGCATTAACACATAGAAGTGCTAGTAGTAAACATAATGAAAGATTAGAATTTTTAGGTGATTCTATTTTGAGTTTTGTAATTGCTAATGCTTTATATCAACATTTTCCGTATATCAATGAAGGAGATATGAGTCGAATGCGAGCTACTTTAGTACGTGGTAATACCTTAGCTGAAATTGCATATGAATTCGATTTAGGAGAATATTTAAAATTAGGACAAGGTGAACTAAAAAGTGGAGGTTTCCGTCGTGAATCCATTTTAGCAAATACTGTAGAGGCATTAATTGGAAGTATTTATTTAGACAGTAATATTAAAACAGTAGAAGAATTAATATTAAAATGGTATGAAAAACGTTTAGAAAAAATAAGTCCTGGAGATACACAAAAAGATCCCAAAACACGATTGCAAGAATACTTACAATCAAAACATTTGTCTTTACCTACATATTTTATAGTTGAAATTTTTGGAGAAGCTCATAATCAATTATTTACTATTCATTGTAAAATTAGCATCATCTCAGAATTTTTAATTGGAACTGGTTCAAGTAGAAGAAAAGCTGAACAAGATGCAGCAAAAAAAGCGTTAATTAAATTAGGTGTAGAGTGAATATAAAACAAAAATATTGCGGATACATAACAATTATAGGAAAAGCAAATGTTGGTAAATCAACATTAATTAATAAAATAATTGGAAAAAAAATTTCTATTGTATCAAGAAAAAAAAATACAACACAAAACAATATCATAGGTGTGAAAACACAAACGTCTTATCAAAGTATTTATATTGATACACCCGGAATAATTTTTGACAAAAAAGGTAAAGAAATTACATATAAAGAAAATTATTTTTATAAAATAATAAAAAGTTCTGCTTTGATAATACTTGTTATAGATAGATTATTTTGGACAGAAAATGATGAACATATTTTATATAAAATAAAAAAAATTCAAATTCCTATTATTATCATAATTAACAAAATTGATAAAATCCAAAATAAAAATATTTTATTACCCTTTATTGATTTTTTAAAAACAAAAAATATTACTACAGAAATTGTACCTATTTCTGCAAAAAAAACAAAAAATATTGTTTTATTAAATAAGATAATTCAATCTTATTTACCAAAAAATACTCATATATATCCTAAAGATTATATTACAGAAAATTCTCATTTTTTTACAACTTCTGAAATCATTAGGGAAAAATTAATATCATTTTTAGCTGATGAATTACCTTCTATAGTAAAAGTAAAAATTGAATATTTTCAAAGAAAAAATAAGGAATTATATATTAGAGCAATTATTTTAGTACAAAATACAAGACAAAAAAAAATTGTTATTGGTAATAATGCAGAAAAAATAAAAAAAATTAGTATTATATCAAGATATAATATAGAAAAAGAATTTTCTATAAAAACTCATCTTGCTTTATGGGTGAAAGTAAATTTTAAAAAAAATAAAATGTGATAAAAACAAAAAATCTAAACACATTGCTAATTTTTCAAAATTAGTTAAAAACTTGAATATTTAACTAATTTTAAAAAAATAATTATATCTAAAAAAGTAGTTTTTATCTTATAGAGTATTATTATAATGTCAATTGTAGGTGTAGGTATAGATATAGTAGAAGTTTTACGTATAAAAAAAATTTTTTTTAATTATGGAGATATTTTTGCTAAAAAAATTTTATCTTTAAAAGAATTGAAAAGGTATATTTTAAGTAAAAATAAAATTACTTTTCTTGCAAAAAAATTTGCAGTTAAAGAAGCCGCTTCCAAAGCTTTAGGGGTAGGAATAAATCATGGAATAACATTTAATCAATTAGAATTATATAATAATAAATTGGGAAAACCTCAACTACGTTTTTTAAAACGTGCTTTAAAAAAATCTAAAGAAATACAATGTACGTCTATACATGTAAGTATATCTGATCAAAAATTATATGCATGTGCCCTAGTTATTCTAGAAAATTAATATTATTTAAAATTTATTTATATATTTTAATATTATTTGTTTCTTTTTTTTTGAAAAAAGTTTGTTAAAATACTAGAACATTCTTTTTTCATAACGTTTTTTGTAATATTCAATTTGTTTTTTTTTGAATTTTTAAAAAAATATTTTTTAAATGATATTGATCATCTAATTTTTTAGATTTTGCACCAAACACTAAACGTCTGATACGACTTTGTATAATTGCTCCACAACACATTATGCAAGGTTGTAAAGTAACATATAATGTACTATCAACTAATCGATAATTTTTTATTCTTTTTCCTGCATAGCGCAATGCCATAATTTCTGCATGTGCAGTAGGATCGTTTTGAGAAATAGAACTATTCCAACCTATTCCTATAATACGTTCATTAAAAATTAATACAGCACCGATAGGAATTTCACCTTGTTTTTCTGCATAATATGCATATTTCAAAGCAACTTTCATCCATTTTTCATCTTTATTATGATGTATCATAAAATGTTTTTAACACCTCATTTTTTTTTAATTATATTAAGTCTTTCTTTTTTCCATTCTTTAGTTTTTGCATCTATTCTTTTATCTTGAATACTTTTTCCTTTTGCTAATCCGAATTCTAATTTACACCAAGAGTTCTTCCAAAATAAAGATAATGAAACTAGAGTATATCCTACATATTTTTTTTTATTAGATAAAAAATTTATTTCATTTTTGTTTAATAATAATTTTCTTTTTCGTATGGGATTGTATAAAATATGTGTCGAAGATACCTTTAATGGTTGAATTAAAGAATTGCAAAGATACATTTCATTAAGATAACTAATTATATAGCTTTCTGTAATGTTAACTTTACCTGATCTAATAGATTTTACTTCCCATCCTTCTAACACTAAACCAGATTGAAATTTTTCTTCTATAAAATAATTATAATAAGCTTTTTTATTAACAATCTTAAAAGATTTTACATGATATTTTTTTTTATTTAACATAACTAAATGTATTCCAAAATAATAAGTTTTAATAAATATTAAAACTCAAAAATATTATTTATTAAAAAATAATTATAATTTATAAAATATAAAAGATAAGTAAAATATGAATATTATTCAAGTAATAGTTGTATACGCTCTACCAGATATTCAATATTTTTTTAAGGTTAATACAAAAATAGGAGCAACTGTAAAAGATGTTATATTAAAATCAAATGTATTAATTTCAGTAAATAATCTTTCATTATACAGTTTAAAAGTTGGAATTTATAACAAATTAGTAAGTTTAAATTCAACAATACAAGATGGAGATCGAATTGAAATCTATAGAAATTTAATAATTGATCCAAAAGAAAGAAGAATAAAAAAACATAAATTATTTAAAAAACAATAAATTTTAAAGTAAAAATATTAATTTTAGATTTAATAAAAATTATAAATATTTATAAAATTATTAAATCTAAAAAATATTATATTTATATTTTTTGTTTTGAAACTATAACCATCGCTGGACGTAATAAACGCGTATTATATAAAATATAACCAGTTTGCATAATATTTACTATTTTATTAGGTTCCATATCATTTGTATAATGAACGGACATAGCTTCATGAATACTTGGATTAAAAGATACGTTTATATTATCTATTTTTTTTATATGAAATAATTTGCAACATTCTTTGAATAAATTTAATATAACTTCTAATTTATCTTTAATCTTATTAAAGACTTTGTTGGATTTATTATTTTCTATTAAATTTAATGCGCGTTCAATATTATCAAAGATAGGAAGAAAATTTATAATTAACTTTTCTAATGCGAATTTTTTAGTTTGATCAATTTCTTTATTTAATCTATTTGTGATAATTACTATTTCTTTTTCAGAAGAAATTTTTTTTTCTAGTATTTTTTCTTTAGATTCTTTTAATTGAATTTCTAAAAATTTAACTAAATTAGTTTGCACAAAATCATCATTTTCATGCTTGCATTCTTCATTTTTAATATTTTCTGCTTTTTTTTCTTCTTTATTTATCATAAACATATCTCTTTTCACTATGTGTTTATTTTATAAAAAAAAATATTTTTCAATGTTATTTTTAATTTTTTTAAAAATCTATTAGAAAATATTATATGATTTATTTTTAAGATGTTTGTTGAATTTTATAGTTTTGAATTAGAGGAGGAATATAAGAAATTGACATATCCCATGGTTGTTCGATCCATACATTTTGAGGAATGTCTATAACGTAATCATCAACTAATAAACGACCCATGGGTTTTGCAAAAATAGTAACGAAATATGCTTTTGGATATAAATTTCTAATAATTCTTGCAGTACCACCTGTATCTACTAAGTCATCTATTACAATAATTTTTTCTCCATTACCTTCTGCTTTTTTGATAATTTTTCTATTTTTTTTTAGACAATCATAATTGTAACTTGAAATGCATACAGTGTCTACACATCGAACGCCTAATTCTCTTGCTAATAAAGCAGATGGAACAAGACCGCCTCGGCTTACAGCAATAATTCCATTACAATATTTTATTTTTAGTAATCGATTAGCTAGTTTTCTAGTATGAATTTGAAGCATATCCCAGGTGACAATGTATTTCTCACTCATATAAAGAAATTCCGAAACTATAAAATAGTATTTATTAAGAAAGTGGAAATAAGTTGTAATTATTATAGGATTTTAGTTTTAAAAAAAAGAATTTAATACTTAAAATAAATTATTTTTTTTTCATTTCTGTTTCAATAATTAATATCATTATGTGAATAATTTTAATATGCATTTCTTGTATTCGATCTGAATATCCAGAATAGGGAATACAAATTTCTATATCAGATAATCCCTTAATTTGTCCTCCTTTATTTCCTGTTAATGCTATTGTTTTAATATTTTTTTTCTTAGCTTCTTTTATTGCTTTAATAACATTTAAGGAATTTCCGGAAGTAGAGATAGCTAAAAGAGTATCACCTGAACATCCTATGCTTTGAATAAATCGTGAAAATACCTGATCGTATCCGAAATCGTTACTTACTGCAGACATATAGCTACTTTCAGAGATAGATATTGCAGGATATCCTAATCTTTTTTCTCGATATAGACTAGTCAATTCTTCTGAAAAGTGTACTGCATCACAATGAGAACCTCCATTTCCACATGATATAACTTTTTTCCCATTTTTAAATGATTTTGAAATTAATATAGCAGATTTTTGAATGTTATATATTTGATTTTTATCTTTTAAAAATTTTTGTAATACCTTTGATGCAATAGTTAATTCTGAAAAAATTGTTTTTTTATACATAATTTAAACATCTTAGTTCTAAAAAATCTAAATTTATTGTTTTTTATAAAAAAATACTTTATTTTTTCGGTGCGGACGGGACTCGAACCCGTGACCTCCGGCGTGACAGGCCGATATTCTAACCAACTGAACTACCGCACCTTATTTTTTAGTATACTACTATTTTACATATTTTAAAAAAGCAGTCAATAATCTTTTTAAGATTTATGAAAAAATTTATTCCATAAACATATACTATTTTTTTCCATATATTTAAGATACTCTTTGTGTAAGAGTATTTCTTTTTGTGTACTATTCAATATTTTTAAAGTTTTTGTTGTCACAACAGAATGTTTTATTTTCTGAAAAAAATTTTTATTATTATTTTTGTTATCGAAAAACATAGACTCTTGACCACCAGTCATTAAAAGATATAATCTACCTAAAAGGTTAGCATCTATAATTGCACTATGTAAATTTCTCTGAGATTTATTTATTTTATAACGTTTACAAAGAGCATCTAAAGTATTCTTTTTTCCAGGAAATAATTTTCGTGCTATTTTTAATGTATCAATTATAGAACAAATAGTATCAATTTTTTCTATATTTATATTATTTTTTAATATCTCTAATTCTTGATTAATAAATCCAACATCAAATGAGGCATTATGAATAACTAATTCAGAACCGTTAATATATTTTAAAAATGTATCAGAAATATCTTTAAAAGAGGGTTTGTCTAATAAAAAATTATTACTAATACCATGTATCTTAAATGCTGCGGTATCTATTAATCTATTAGGTTGAATATACACATGAAAATTGTT